>DHZF01000127.1:0-19282 GCA_002414505.1 Hyphomonas sp. UBA5111
AATGTCGCCCCAACGTTTCCAGAAGCGGGCGAGCCAGTAGAGGTCACAGCGATATTTCGACCCGCCGGGATCGCCTTTCAGATAAGTCAGCCAATCAACTTGAATGTCATATTCCCATTTGGCGTGATGGCTGGCGAGGATGGCCATGGGATGGCGCACGGCGAGCACATAGGGTGGCAGGCCGGCCAGGCTTCGCGACCACCCCCATTCGGCCAGGTGGTGCGGAATGGTGTGGCTGAATGCGAGACGCGGCAGGTCCGGAAAGGTCACGTCGTCCTTGGGCCAACCAATATAGGGACGCACCGCATTCTCGGAAAAATAGATCGGGTGGGGAAGACCGTGGGTCTCCGCAAGCGCCACGGCCAGCATGTATTTCAGCCAATGCGTGCCGGAATTCTTGGAGGTGACGAGCATGCCATCAAATCGGCGATGACGCAGGACGGAAAAATTCGTCCAGGATTCATTGAGGACCTTGGCCCGGTATTCGCTGGGAAGTGACTCTGACATGACCAAGACCCCTATTGCGCCGGGGCGGGGCGCGCAAGCGCTGTTCAGCGGTTGCAGGCTCAGGTCTTCAGGCCTGCCTTGTCCCTGAACACCTGCAGGAGGGCGAGCTGTTCGCGAGTCGGCACGCCCTCGGCCTCAGACACCGCGACCAGCATGGCGTCGAGATCGACGATCTCTTTCGGGCCAAGTTGCGGCGCGCTGACCACCAACTGGCTCAGCTTGCGCATGGCGGCCTGCGGGTCCGGCGCGGAATTGGTGACCCATGCAGCATGGGCGGACAATTCATCGGCCTCGGCCTGGGTGAAGTTGAAATTGCGCATGATCTCTTCATCGATGATACGGGCCTGTCGCTCGGTCAGGGGCCCTTCCCGTCCCCGGGCGACTTCCATCATCATGATGGCCGCGGCTTCGCGCGGATCCTCGATCAGACCAATGCCGCCCCGTCCGGCCTTGTACCTGAAGGTGAAGCGGCGCGGCGCATTGGCAATCGTGCGGGCCGTGTCCATCGCGACCTTCGCGCCACGGCGCGCCATCTGGATCCGCCACGACCAGATGCCGATCGTCGTCAGGATACCCAGAATGAGAAGCAGGATGTGCATGACTGTGTATGTAGCGCGGCCCGACAGGCCGCGCTACTCACAATACGATCAGTTGCCGCCAGCGTCTGCCGGCACGGCGGCATGGGCCTGCGCCAGAACATAGGCGCGGATCGACTCCACCTCTTCCGGGGTCAGATGGTCGGCGAACGACACCATGCCATTGGCAGCAAGGTTGCCGTCGATCACGACGCCCTTGAAGGATTCGGCATGCCCCGAGATGGCTGACCAGCGCAGGTCCGGAAGCACGCCGGAGCTGACCGCCAGCGGACCGTGGCAGACGGTGCAGTTACGCGCATAGTGGACGGCGCCTTCGGCAATCAGGGCCTCATCCCCGAACGCTTCCCCCTTCGGCGTCTTGTCGATCATCGGGAAGTCCGGATCGGCGATTTCGCCCGTGCCGCCCAGCTTGAAGGTGACCACTTTGCCAACCGTGGACGGAACCGTCTCGTCATAGGCAAAGCCAGCCGAGAGGCCAAAGGCACTGCCCCATCCGGTCGTGATGGTGACGTATTGCTCGCCATCAATCATGAACGTGCCCGGACCGGACGCACCGCCGGATTTCAGGTCATGGCTCCAGAGCTTGTCACCGGTCGCCGCATCATAGGCTGCGAAGTCACCATTCAGCTTGCCCTGGAAGACGAGACCGCCCGCCGTGGAGAGGACGCCGCCATTCCAGGCATTGTCATGCTCGACCGTCCAACGGGCTTCGCGGGCAATCGGGTCCCAGGCAATCAGGCGGCCCTTCAGGGTCGAGCGCAGGAATTTGGCAACTTCCGGCGGCGCGATCGGTGGCACGCCAGCGGCGAAGTCTGCGCCGGTATTCCAGCCGACCGGCTGGGTCTCGAACCGCGAGTCGCGGGCATAGGACTGAGGGATCTCCTGCGCCGGAATGTAGGCGAGGTTCAGATCCGGGTTGAACGCCATCGGGTGCCAGTTGTGGGCGCCGAGGGGGCCTGGCAGCTGCTCATAAGGGACAGCACCATAACGCGCATCGGCGATTTCGATCGGACGACCATTTTCATCGAGGCCCTCTGCCCAGTTCATTGGCACGAACGCATCGCCGGACAGGAACGCGCCGGTTTCGGCATCCAGCACATAGAAGAAACCGTTCTTCGGGGCCTGCATGGCCACGCGGCGGCTTTCGCCATCTTCCCCGACCGGCAGGTCTGCCAGGATGATGGTCTGCGTGGCGGTATAGTCCCAATTGTCTCCCGGCGTGGTCTGGAAATGCCATTTGTACGTGCCCGTGGCGGCATCAACCGCTACGATGGAGGACAGGAAGAGATTGTCGCCGCCAGAGGGATCGCGGAACTCGCGGTTCCAGGGCGAGCCATTGCCGACGCCGAAGATGATCTGGTCGTTGACGTCATCATAGACGATGGAATCCCAGACCGTGCCACCGCCGCCATCCGTGACCCAGGCGCCTTCATCGCCCCAGGTCACATTGCCGATGTCTTCAAAGGCGGCGTCGGATATCTCGCCGTCCGGCTGTTTCTCCGGGTTCGGCACAGTGTAGAAGCGCCAGACCTTGTCGCCGGTGGTGGTATCATAGGCGGTGAGATAGCCGCGCACGCCCAGCTCTGCGCCGCCATTGCCGATCAGCACCTTGCCATTCACCACGCGCGGCGCGCCGGTGATCGTGTAGGGCTTCGACTGGTCGACGGTGATCTTGCTCCAGACGACTTCGCCCGTCTCGGCGTCAAGCGCTTCCAGTCGGCCATCAATCACGCCGACAAACACCTTGCCATCATAGACGGCCACGCCGCGGTTCACGACATCGCAACAGGCCTTCACACCGACGGCGCGGTCAACATCCGGATCATAGACC
This sequence comes from Hyphomonas sp. UBA5111, assembly GCA_002414505.1. Lineage (GTDB taxonomy): Bacteria > Pseudomonadota > Alphaproteobacteria > Caulobacterales > Hyphomonadaceae > Hyphomonas. The sequence continues at coordinate 2,935 of DHZF01000127.1, forward strand.
CACAATTCCTCGCCGGTCTTGGCGTCGAGTGCATAGACCAGCGACCAGGCAGAGGTGACGTACATCACGCCGTCCACGACAATGGGCGTCGATTCCACACCGCGATTGGTCGCAAGATCATACGTCCACGCAACACCAAGGTCCGAGACCGTTTCCGTGTTGACCTCGATCAGGCTGGAATGGCGCTGCTCGTCATAGGTGCCGCCATAGGTGAGCCACTCGTCACCGGCGCTCGCCGTGCTGATGCGGTTGGTGTCGACGGCCGCGAAAGCTTCCGGCTCCGCTGCGGGTTCGGTGTCTGCGGTTTTTGCCTGCCCGCAGGCGGCAAGGATTGCGAAGGATGCTCCCGCAATCAAGGTGGACTGCCAGTTCGCCATGGCCGTTTCTCTCCCCGGTCTGTTTCTGCAAACGGTCTGATGCCGTGCTCGAGGCGAAGAGTAGAGAAGGCAGGCCGATTGTCGAGACCTGTCTTTGGGTCAGGCGGGGGCCACGCGGGCCTGACCGGCATGGGCAGAAAGGTCTGCCTGCGCGGCCTCAATCGCGGCCTCGATCAGGGCGCGCCACTCCGCCTTGCTGGCTGCCGTGTCGGACCCAGCCGGGAATGTGACCGAGCGGGAGGCATTCACAACGCCACCTTCGAGGCGGTTTCCGACCGATTTGAACCCGGCCAGCGCATCCTCTGCGCCGCCACCCTGCGCGCCATAGCCCGGCACGAGGAAGAGCGCGTCCGGGGCGAGCTGCCTCAGCCGACGCGCCTCATCCGGCCCGGTTGCGCCAGCGACCAGCATCAGGCTGGACCAGTCTTCGGCCCCCTTGAGGCGCGCGATGGCCGGAGCCAGCGCTTCCACGACGCGTGCATAGAGCGGCGCGCCCTCCAGGTCCCTTGCCTGGAAATCGGCTGAGCCGGGATTGGACGTGCGGGCGAGCACCACGACCCCCTTCCCGTTCGCTTCGGCCTGCTCAAGGAAAGGCTCCAGCGTGTCTAGCCCCATATAGGGGTTCACCGTCACGGCGTCCGACGGGAAAGGCGCGGCGTCTGACAGATAGGCCGCCGCATAGCCCTTGGCTGTCGTGCCGATATCGCCCCGCTTGGCATCTGCAATGACGAGAAGACCCGCGTCTTTCGACGCTTCGCACACACGTTGCAGGGCGCGCATGCCCTCCGGCCCGTGGCGCTCGAACAGGCCCACTTGTGGCTTCACCACGCAGGCACGATCCGCGGCAGCGGCCACGACGGCCTCGCCCCAAGCCGCAAGACCGTCCGGCGTATCACCGCCGAACAGATCCGGGATGCGGCCGGGATGCGGGTCGATCCCGACGCAGAGCGGGCCAAGCTGGCGGGCACCGGCGATCAGACGGGAGGCGAAACTCGTCATGGTGTCACCCGGCAGGCGACTTTCACGACCTGCAGGCGGCGGCGGGCATTGTCAGACATCGGGCCGTAGGTCTCCTCGGCAAAGGTCTCGGTCGGGCCATCCTCGCGTTCGACGCTGAGGCTGGTCAGGAAGGCATCCAGAGAGGTCGGCGCGGCGGTATAGATGCGGCCCCGGCGTGGGCTTTCCGCCACGATCACACCCCGGACTGTGCCCCAGGCATCGAAAACCGGTCCACCGGAAATGCCACCCAGTGACCCGGACAGGCCGCGTGTCCGGCCAATTTCGGCCCAGGCGAGGATGGGTTCGGCACCTTCGCGGCGGCCACGTGTAATCAGTTTCGAACGGGACATGAGTTTCGTGGCCACCTCGCCCGGCCGCCCCTGCGGATAGCCGACATGATAACCCGGCGTGCCGATGCGGAGGGGAGAATTCAGGTCCAGCTTGACCGAATTCGGGCTGCGCCCCGTCGACAGGAGGGCAAGGTCATGGTCCGGATCGACCACGATGCTATCAACCGGCACATATTGGCCCGGCGCCACCAGCAGGCCGACGGAATTGCATCCATCGACCACATGCCGGGCGGTGACCCATTGGCCATTCTTGTTGACGGCAAAGGCCGTGCCGATGCCATCCTTGGGCTCGCTGACCTGGACCAGCACCTGCTCATCCAGCGGCGAGGGCGGCGGCAGCGTCGGGCCTTCGGATTCAAGAACGCTCGGGGGCGGCTCCGGCGCGTCAGCCTTCGGATCCTGCGAGAACATGGTCCAGACGACAACGCCCAGAACCAATGCGTAGATCACCCAGTCAAACGAACGCATCACAGCCGGTGCACCTCCGTCAGAACCTTTGCAGGACCGGGTCCCAGAGACCCGCTGCAATAATCAGGGCCGAGGCGAGCTTCGCCGAGACGAGAACCACGGCGGCGCCGGCCTCCTCCTTCTCGATCCGTTTGGGAATATCGGTCAGCAAGACATCAACGAGGCGATAGACCAGAAGCTGGATCAACAGGGAGACGATCCCCCAGATGGCGAGGTCGATCAGCGTGACACTTGAGGCGAGGCAGGAGGCAATCGGGATTGCAAGACCGACGATCGCGCCGGCAAGCGCGAAGCCCGCCGCCGAATTGCCTTCCTTGACCAGCGCCAACTCCTTCCACGGAGTCAGGAGCACGTATATGGTGCTGGCAATGGCCAGCATCGCGCCAGCCGCCGCGGTCCAGATGAGAAAGCGTGGGAATGCCTCGACAAAGGCAAGAGTTTCACCGCCCATAAACGCTCGCTATTTCCTCGGTTACAAATCAGCCCTATCTGGGCCAAACCTATCCCTACCTATAGCACGCCACAGCCTCAAGGAGACATATTCATGATCAAGGGGAAAACCGCCCTCGTTACCGGCTCCACCAGCGGGATCGGGAAGGCCATTGCGGACCGGCTTGCGGGCGCAGGCTGCAATGTCGTGCTGAACGGGTTTGGCGATGCCGATGAGATCAAGGTGCTACAGGTCGAGATGGAACAGGAACACGGCGTACGGGTCGGCTATTCCGGCGCTGACCTGACCAAGCCGGAGGCCATTGAGGAAATGATGGCCTATGTGACCGCCGAATTCGGCGGCGCGGACATCCTGGTTAACAATGCCGGAACGCAATTCGTGTCCCCGCTGGAAGATTTCCCTGTGGCCAAGTGGGATCTGATCATGGCGTTGAACCTGTCAGCGGCTTTCCACACGACCCGCCTCGCCATCGGACCGATGAAGGCAAAGGGTTGGGGCCGCATTATCAATACAGGCAGTGCCCACGCCAAGGTCGCGTCGCCGTTCAAATCCGCCTATGTCGCCGCCAAGCATGGCCTGTCGGGCCTGACCAAGGTGACGGCGCTGGAGGGTGCGGAACACGGCGTACGGTGTAACCTGGTGTGCCCCGGCTATGTCCACACGCCTCTGGTAGATGGCCAGATCGGCGACACCGCCAAGGCGCGCGGCATGACCCGCGACGAAGTTGTGAAAAACGTGCTGTTGGCCGCCCAGCCCACGAAGGAATTCGTCACGGCGGAGCAGATTGGCGGCTTTGTCGCTTTCCTTTGCTCGCCCGATGCCGACCAGATCAATGGCGCCGACCTCTCCATGGACGGCGGCTGGGTCGCACAATAGCTCACTGAAAGGTCATTTGACGGCGCGGCGTCATTACGGAATACGTATCAACTGATGTTCCACAGGATCGCCCTTCTCTGCCTCAGCCTGTTGCTGATCGCATCCGGCACGGCCAGCGCCGCGCAAGGGAGCTGCCCTGCGCCCGATGCCCGCCAGATGGCGCATGTCATGCCGGCCATGGATGCCGACTGTGACATGGGCATGGGGGCGATGGACTCCTCGCACCCGGCCGATGAGGACGGGTCTTCCCACGACACGGCCTGCTGTTGCCCGGCCATCGTTGCGGCGCTGCCGAGTGCTGCTGCCCCTGAAGGCCATAGCGACCTTTACCCGCCACTGTTCAATATTCCCATTGATGCCTCCCCTGTTTCGGTCGCATCCGTTCCGGAGCCGCCTCCTCCCCGGGCCTGATGATCCTCGCATAATTTCAGGATCAACCCGGAATAAAGGAGAAGGCCTTGTCCTTCCTTTCCCGTGCCGCGCCTTTGGCGGCCTGCCTCACATGGGCAGCACTCGCTCCCATGGCCGAGGCCCGTCCCGTCTCCTACCCAGGCGGCTGGACGGTCATGCAGATGAACAATGGGGATTCCTCCTCGCTGCATGCGCATTATTCGCCCACCGCATCGGACTCGATGGGGTTCTATGCCGAGCGCAACTGGGCCGAAGACGTCCAGTTCACCGGCCTGCAATACAACCGGCTGCTGAAACGCTGGAATGGCCCCTCAAGCCAGGCGAACACTTATCTGAAGCTGGGCGTCGGCCAGGCGGATCCCTTTGGGGATGCGTCCGCTGAACTGTCCGGCTTTGCCGGGTTCGCCGCCGACTGGGAGACCCGCCGCTGGTTCGCATCCTATGAGGCCCGGGCCACCGACTATGCGGGCAACAAGAGCGTCCGCCACAGCGGGCGCGTCGGCGTTGCCCCCTATATCGGCGATTACGGCGACCTCCACACATGGCTGATGCTGCAGGTGGACAACCATCCCGAGGGCGATGAGCCCATCACCACAACCCCCCTCGTCCGGTTCTTCAAGGGCGTCCAGATGGTCGAGCTCGGCTACACGCTGGAAACCGAAGAACTGCTTGCGAACTGGATCATCCGGTTCTGATTTCCAAAGGATATTACTCATGAAACTGATCAAAACCGCTTTCGCCTCCGTCGCTCTCAGCCTGCTGGCCGCTCCGGCCATGGCGGAACATCCTATGGACCATTCGAAGATGGATCATTCGAAGATGGATCATTCGGCGCATGCCGACATGGTCGCTGAACCCAATACCGATGCCGACCCGGCCGCTTCGGCCCAGACCGTCACCGCCAAGGTGAACGGCCTCGTCTGCGATTTCTGTGCACAGGCCGTCCGCAAGGTGTTCAAGAAGCAGGACGCCGTCGAAAGCGTCAATGTCGACCTCGACTCAGGCGAGATCGTGCTTGGCCTGAAAGCCGGCGCAACGCTGGATGACGAGACCATCGGCAAGCTGATCCGCAAATCCGGTTACTCGCTGGTCAGCATTGACCGGGGAGAGGGCGCATGAGCGAAGACGTAAAATCGCCGAGCACGCTGCCGGCTTTCCTGTCGCTGTTCACCTCGACCGGCACACTGGTCTGTTGTGCCCTGCCGGCCCTGCTGGTCAGCATCGGCGCCGGCGCCGTGATGGCCGGGCTGATCGAGGCCGTGCCGCAAATCACCTGGCTCGGCAGGAACAAGACGCTGGTGTTCAGCATCGCGGCCGTCATGATCGCGCTGGCCGGGGCCTGGCAATGGCATGCAAGGTCCCTGCCCTGCCCGATTGATCCGGTGAAGGCGCGGGCGTGTACGCGGGCGCGCCAGCTCAGCTGGATCGTCTGGTGGGTCAGCGTCGTCGCATTTCTGGTGGGCGGGTTCTTCGCCTTCTTCGCGGCGAGCCTGCTCGGCTGATGAGGTCAGGGCCCGGCTGGAAAGTCGGGCCCTTTTTCTATTCCTGCAGAATTTCTCCGAGACAGGCCGAGATGGTTTCGGCGGTGTCTTCATGAGTGAAGAAGGTTTTCAGCTGCCACTCCTCGTCCATCAGATAGAGGAGCGAGGTATGGTCCATCGTATATTCGGACTGGCTCTCTGATTGTTCGACGCGGGAATAGTCCGACAGGAACGCGTCGGCGGCCGCGCGCACCTCTTCCGGCGAGCCGGTCAGGCCAACCAGATTCTTCGGAAAGCGCGGCGCCTTCACATAGCTGGCCAGCACCTCAGGCGTGTCCCGTTCCGGATCGACCGAGATCAGCAGGGTCTGCGGGGGCGCGACGCCTTCCGGCAACATCTCATAGGCGCGTTCGACATTGACCAGCGTCATCGGGCAGACATCCGGGCAATAGGTGAAACCAAAATAGATCAGGGTCGGACGGCCCTTGAAATTTTCCTCCGTCACGCGCTCACCGGAATCCGACACAAGCGAGATCGGCCCGCCAATCTCGGGATAGGCACGGCTGAGACAGCTGGCCTGAACGCCGCCGGATTTTGGCGCGCGTGCAGAATCTGCTTCCGGCGCTGATGCGGGGGAACAGCCAGACAGAAGCGCCGCTGCCAGCAGCGCAGACGAAGTTGCAATCGATCTGATCATCATGACCGCGATATGCGCCGCAAGCGGTGCTTGGCGCAAGCGTCACGCTGCCGCATAAGGCGCGGATGGATGATTTGGCCCGCGACGGACACATAGATCTCGACGATGCGATCTTCACCCTTCCCCCGGAAGGGCTGGGGTCGGCGCAATCCGCCCTCGGGCGCACGCGCCTGCGCACCTTCATCACGCTGCGCTGGCTGGCCGTGGCCGGACAGACGGCAGCCGTCTTGTTCGTGGCGTTCGGTCTTGGCTTTGACATGCCGCTGGCGCTTTGCCTGTCGATCATCGCGGCGTCGGCCTGGCTGAACGTCTTCCTGTCATTCGCTTTCCAGAGCCAGCGCCTGACGCGCGGCTGGGAAGCGACGCTGCAACTGGCCTTCGACACGGTGCAACTGGCGGCGCTGATTGCGGCGACTGGCGGGCTGTCCAACCCGTTCCTGCTGCTGCTGGTCGCGCCCGTCACTGTGGCCGCCCTCAGCCTCAGCCCCTTCCGCGCAACCCTGATCGCCCTGCTCGCCCTGTTGCTCGCGGCGCTGATGCCGCTGATCCACCTGCCCCTCCCCTGGGGCGTGGCGAATTCCTCGATCACATTGCCACCCCTGTTCCAGCTCGGCCAGTTCGCGGCGCTTGCGGTGGGCGTGGTCTTCTTCGCCCTGTCGGCGGCACGGGTCAGTCAGGACGAGGCCCGGCTGGTGCGCGCGCTGGATGCAGCCGGCGTCGTGATGGCGCGCGAGCAGCGCCTCTCCGCGCTCGGCGCAATGTCCGCCATGACCACGCACGAACTCGGCACGCCGCTCGCCACCATCCACCTCGTCGCCAAGGAATTGCAGGCGGATTTGACCGAGGATGATCCGCGCGCCGAGGACATTACCCTGATCGCCGAACAGGCCGACCGGTGCCGCGCCATCCTTGCCACGATCCGCGAGGCCCGCGAGGCGACCGACATTGTCCACGCGCAGATCCCACTCGATTCCCTGGTCGCCGAGGCGGCGGCACCGTTCAAGGGACTGGGCGTGGATGTGGGCGTCCGGGCCGAACCGGGCGAAGGCGGCGCCCCGCGCGCGCCAATCCTGAAGCGCAGCCCGGAAGTGCTGCATGCGCTGGGCGCCTTTATCGAGAATGCGGTCAGCTTTGCCGATACGCGCGTCAATGTGGTCGCCACCTGGACGGCGGACCAGATCATGATCACGATCAGCGATGACGGGCCGGGCTTTGCCGCCGAAGTGCTGCCAAAACTGGGCGAACCCTATGTTTCCCAACGCGGCGAAGCGCATCTGGGCGGCGGCGATATGGGCCTTGGCTTCTTCATTGCCAAAACCCTGATCGAACGGACCGGGGGCCGTATCGCGACCCGTAACCGCACTCCGCCCAAGAAGGGCGCGGTCGTCCAGACCCTATGGCCACTGAGCATTTTGCAGGCGCCTGACTTGGATTAAAGGCCGGTTCGGACCTATATGACGGTTATTGTACCAAGGATATGACGATGGAACGGCCCATTAATGTGAATTTGCACGATAGCCTCAAGGATGTTGAGGACCGTTCGTGCCTCGTAATGGATGATGATGGTCCGTTCGTGCAACGCATGGCGCGGGCGCTCGCCCAGCGCGGTTTCGTTGTTTCTGCCGTCTCGACCGTCTCCGAAGGCAAGGATATCGCCCGCCTCAATCCCCCGGCCTTTGCCGTTCTGGACCTGCGTCTGGAAGACGGCAGCGGGCTGGATGTGGTGGAAGTGCTGCACAAGCACCGGCCTGACGCCCGCGCGGTGATCCTAACCGGATATGGCGCGATTGCGACCGCTGTCGCCGCCGTGAAAGCCGGCGCTGTGGATTATCTGTCGAAGCCGGCCGACGTGGAAGACATTATCCGCGCCCTCGCCGCCTCGCCGGACGAAAAGCCCGCCCCGCCGGAGAATCCGATGTCGGCAGACCGGGTGCGCTGGGAACATATCCAGCGCGTCTACGAGCTGTGCAATCACAACGTCTCGGAAACAGCGCGCCGCCTGAACATGCACCGCCGGACCCTGCAACGTATTCTTGCAAAACGGGCCCCACGTTAAACCCAATCCTGCAACAGTGTTGCCGGAAAGCGTCGCTCGCGCGCACGCAGGCCTGCCATGAGCTAAATGCAGTTGCGTCTCATTCTGAGCGACTGGTAAGCGCCGGGCATGAAAAAATTTCAGTGCTCAGTCGCCCCGCTCGCCCTCCTCGCTTTTGCCCTCCCAGCCACGGCCCAATCCGATGACCCGGTGAACCGGTTGGACACGATCGTCACCACCGCCACCCCCAGCGCCGCGCCTCTGACAGACATTCCGATGTCCGTCAGCGTGATCGAGTCCAGCGACCTGTCGCTGGCCGATGCCTATGTCAGCGCCGAGGACATGACTGACCTGTTGACCGGGGTAGAGGCCGCCGTTGCAAACGGCACGCAGGTCGCCTTCCAGATCCGTGGGGTCGGCGCGGTGGATCACCAGGCCCTGACGCCCACCGCCGCTGCGGTCTATTCCGATGGCGTTTATCTGGCGACGAACGTCCAGACCGGCCTGATGCTGTACGATCTGGACCGCGTGGAGGTCCTGAAAGGTCCGCAAGGCACGCTCTATGGGCGTAATGCGTCGGGCGGCGCGATCAATTTCATCTCCGTCCGTCCGGGCGAGGACCAGCGCCGCTATGTACGCGCAGGATATGGCAACCTGAACCGCGTGGACTTGGATGGCGCGTATGGCGAGCACTATGACAATGGCTTCAGCTATCGTCTCGCCGGGCGATACCTGTCGCGCGATGCCGCGCTGGACAATGTAGCCGGGCCAGAGGATGCAGGCGGCGTACGGGACGAGTTCGGCCTGCGGCTTGGCCTGAACTGGGAAGAGGCGCTTGGCGGCTTCCTTTTGGTGCGGACGCATTATGAGGAAGACAATGGCGTCAACGCCGCGCCGCGCAATGACACGCTTGACCTCGGCGATCATGAGATTGCGGTCGGCAGTGACGGCGTTCAGGACACCGATAATGAATTCTATGGCGTCTCGGCAGAATATGAGCGCGCGATGGGGCGGTGGACGCTTACATCCCTGACGGCCTTTGAGGGGTACAATCAGGAGTATGGGTTTGATTTCGATGGGGCTGTCGCCTTGTTCGACAATCCGAATTTCAACGCCAACCTCGCCTACATCCGTGATTTTCGTCAGTATTCGCAGGAATTCCGGCTGCAGACGGACTGGGAGGGTGGTAGCACCCTGATCGGCGTCTCGGGCTCGCTGGAAGATTTCAGCCAGACTTATACGATCTGGTGCGGAGACCTCGATGCTGACACGCTGCTCGGCGCTTGCCCCTATGTCGGCGCCGCAAGCCGCGCAGGACCCGCCCCGGTCTCCGACACGCGCGCCATGACCCTGGTAACAGACATTCGCCAGGACCGGTCGGCTCTGGCAGCCTTCACCTACAATGAGTTCGACCTGTCCGACCGCCTCACCGCCACGCTTGGCGCGCGGGTGACGCATGAGCGCATCGAAGGTATGGGCAGCGGCCGTCACCTCTTCGAGGATGGCACAATCGGCTATAATAATGTCGGTGGCCTCGGCCTTGCGGCAGGCTCGAACGAGATCGAGGACACGCGCCTCTCCGGCAATGCGGCGCTCTCCTATCAGCTCGGCCAGGGCAGCGCCTATGTATCTGTGTCCAACAGCTACAAGTCCGGGGGCTTCAATGGCGAAGTCCAGAACAATGCGACCCATTTTGCGGAGGCTGGCCTGTTCGACGCGGAAACGGTGACAGCCTATGAAGCGGGCCACAAGGGCCAGTTGGACGATGCGCTCGCTTACAGCGTCGCCGCCTTTGTGCAGGACTATCAGGACCCGCAAGCCCGCATCTTTGTGAACTTTCTGCTGCCGGACGGGTCAAGCATCACCTCCAATTCTCTGTCCAATCTCGATGAAGCCATTTCATACGGGCTGGAGGCCGATTTCGCATGGCAGGCGACGGAGCAATTCTCTCTGGATGGCGGATTGACGCTTCTGAAAACCGAGATCGACCAATCATCCGACATCGGTGGAAATGCCGACACATTTGACGGCAACCCCCTCCCCTTCGCGCCGGATGTCTCCGCGACCCTCGGCGGGCGCTATGAGTTCGCGCTGACCGACACGGTCGAGGCCAGCCTTGCCGCACATGCCAAGTATCGCGGTGATTATTATCTCGATCCGGAAGGTCTCAGCACCCGCATGCAAGACGGCTTCACCACGCTGCAGGCGGAGGCAAATTTCGTGTTCACGGATACCGGCGTCAGCCTGACCGTCTGGGGACGGAATTTGACCGATGAAGATTATGCCGTCTCCGGCTATGGCTTCATCGGCTATGATACGTTCCGCTCCGACCCGCGCACCTATGGCGTGCGGATCGGCTACGAATTCTAGGCCCTAGCCGGGACAGTCGCCATAATCGAAGCGGAGGGCCCGGAAATTGACCGGGTCGCCGTTCGAATAGTTCAGCGCGTAATAAGGCTCGGTCTCGGTGACGCAGAGGCGCATCTGATCGGCCTGCGCGCGCAAATGGCGGATCTCGTCTTCAATCGGCGGCTCGGCTTTGCGATCTTCGAAATTGACGAGATAGACGACCGGATAGGCGGCCGGATCCTGAGGCAGGTCAAGCGGGGTTTCCGGCGGGTGGAGATTTTGCGTGCCGAGGGTCAGCACATAGGAGGGCTCGGCATAGCCAAGCGCCAGGATGCGTTCCGGCGGCTGCCAGTCACACGCCTCGCCCGGCACACCGCAGACATCCTCCAGCGCCAACCGCGCCGTTTCGGTCGGCTGCACCCAGACCTGGCTCGGCAGCATGAAGATGCGGATATGCCAGCCGATTGCGACGGCCGCATAGATGGCAAACATGGCGGCGTTGCACTCATGGCGCCGACTGAACTCAATGATGGCGACGCCGCAGAGACCGAAGCCAATCCACCAGAGCCAGAGCGGGAAGCTGCGATACTCCGCCCAGGAATTGAGAACGTCCTCTGGCACCGCGGTCGAGAAGTCGCCCGCCGTCTCCGCCATGAAATAGGTCGTCACACCCGGGAAGGAAGCGGTGAGCAGCAGGATCGCTCCCAGCGCAAACAGGATGAGTGAGAGCCAACGCGTGACCGGCCAGAGCTTGCCCTCCATCATCTGGGTCGAGGCATAGCCCGCCAGCAGGCCAAGAGCCGGATAGGCTGGCAGGATATAGTGGCTGAGCAGGGTCGGCATGAGTTCGAAGAAGGCGTAGGTCAGCACGGCCCATGCAACGATCATGCGGATTGCGCGCGTTTCTTCCGGGATGACGAATTCCCCGACCGGATGCGTGCTCATCCATTTGTCACGGCCGGAAGACCACCAAAAGAAAACCAGAAGCAGGGCCGGCCAGGCCGGCAATGGTTTCAGGGTGGCGAGTGTGTTCAGGGACCGTGGCACCAGCCCCGTCCCTTCCGGGCGCGGCAGGTAGGGCAAGAGATAACTCAGCGCCAGCAATACGGCGAACAGTGCAGCCCCGACCAGGGTGACATGTTTCAACCACGCCACGCCTTGCGGCTTGATGGGTTTCAGCGTTTTCCACGCGGCCATGAAGCCGGGAATGATGAACAAGCTCGCCGGGAAGAACCAGACCGGGATATGGGTCAGATGGTAGAATGGCCAGCCGCCATGGCCCTCTGAGGCGCCGGTGAATTTGTCTTTCAAATCCTTGCCGACTGCGCCCTTGATATATTGCCCATCAGTCGCGGCCTGAATCCACAGGAACCAGGGCAGCACCATTGCGACAAAAATGGCAGGCCCCGGCCACCAGAGCAGGACGCGCCACCAATCGCCCCCCTTGCCGTCAGTCGCTTTTGTCCAGACCCATGCCCCAATACCGGCATAGGCCGCCACCATGGGCGTGACCGGCCCCTTGATCAGGAAACTGGTGCCCATGCAGAACCAGAATAACAGCGCCATCTTCTTTGACTGGTCACGGCGCATGTAAAGCCGGGCAAGCGCGCCGATGCTGAGCGTGGTCAGGAAGACCAGCATGCCATCAGTCTTGGAAATATGAGCTTCCGACGTCAGCAGCAGCGTCGCGCCAAAGAGGGCCGAGCCGACAAAGCTCGCCCGCCGCCCGACCAGCACCAGTCCGGTCCAGAAACAGGCAAGCGTGCCAAAGGCCGCGCCGAGCCAACTCGGGACGCGATAGGTCCAGATCTGCTTGGCTTCCGGCCCGGTGAACACGGCCGTCGAGGCAGCTTGCAGCCAATGGATTCCTGCCGGCTTCTTGTTGCGCAGCTCATCCTGATACTGGATGCGGATATAATCCTTTTCCTCGAGCATTTCCTTCGAGGCCTGAGCGAACCGGCTTTCGTCCCTGTCGAGAGCAGGCAGGTTGAACACACCGGGCGCAGCAGCGCCGAAAGTCAGGATGAACAGGACGAACCAGGGTTTCCAGCCAGTGGAAAGTCGATCAAGCAAAGTCATGAAAGCCGTTTACCTCGTTCATGTCGGCGCGTCTTCAGGGTTTTGCGCTGAGTTTCAGTGAGTGACAAATGCGCCGCAGGGCTCGCCTTGCGGGAAAACGCTTTGTATGAGCGTCCGAAACCTGCCTCGCGCGTGCGCGAGTCCCCTTGCCTGAAAGGTGCCAGCCGTGGCCCAGTCGCTTGAATTTTCCATTGTCGTGCCGGTTCACAATGAGTCCGGCAATGTCGAATCCCTGATCACCGAAATCCATCGCGCGCTCGACGGGCGTGCGTTCGAGATGGTGTTCGTCGACGATGCCTCGACCGATGACACGCGCGCGCGCCTGATCGAGCTGAAATCACGCTTTCCCATGCTGCGCGTGGTCGGGCACCGGAAGAATGCCGGGCAGAGCCGCGCCATCCGCTCCGGCATCCTGGCCGCCCGTGCGCCAGTGATCGGCACGCTGGATGGCGACGGACAGAATGATCCCGCCGATTTGCCGGACCTTTACCGCCAGCTGACCCGGGCAGATGCGCCGGAATCGCTCAAAATGGTGATGGGCCGCCGGACCAAGCGCAAGGATACGGCCTGGAAACGCTTCGGCAGCACGTTTGCCAACAATATCCGCAAGCGCATGCTGAAGGATGATTGCGACGATGCCGGCTGCGGCGTGAAAGCGCTCTATCGCGACTCGTTCCTGCAACTCCCCTATTTCGACCATATCCACCGCTACGTCCCTGCCCTGATGCGGGCCGACGGGTTCGATGTGGAATATCGCGATGTAAACCATCGCGAGCGGCGCACCGGTACATCAAACTACACGAATTTCGGCCGGTTGGCGGATGCCCTGTCCGATCTTCGCGGGGTCATGTGGCTGATCCGGCGCCGGCGCAATCCGGGCGGCATGGACGAACTCTAGCGATACGTCGCGATGGCGATACAGATTTCGCCATCCTCATCAAAGATGAAGGTCTCGGCAGCCGACTGGCCCCTGTGATTGGTGTAGAGCAGCGTGATCGCATCCGATCCGGCCAGCACATCATCCAGTTCGAAGAACAGGTCATTCGCGCCCGCAAGCGCCGCATGCCAGTATTCGCGCAGCGCCGCCTTGCCGGTGAGAAAGTCTTCTTTCGTCTCCAACACCTGTGCAATGCGCGGTGAATGGAACACGACCCCGTCGGCATAGTGCGAGAGCACACCGTCGAGGTCGTGATCATTCCAGGCTGCTACCCATTCACGGGCAAACGAATCAGCGTCCGGTCTGGCCATACGGCCTGTTACTAGGCTTGGCCGTTTACCGCCAGAACATCTTCAACTGTCCGGAGGCCCGGCTTCGGCGAAGTCACCAGAACAGCCATGTTTCCGGGCAGGTGCTTGTTATCCAGCATCTTGTCGTGCGCAGCCGGAATGTCTTCCCACGGGAAGACTTCGGACATGCCCGGATCAATGCGCCGGTTGATGACCAACTGGTTGGCGGCGCTTGCCTGTTTCAGGTTTGCGAAATGGCTGCCCTGCACCCGTTTCTGCCGCATCCAGAGGAAGCGCGCATCCATGGTCAGGTTGAAGCCGGTCGTGCCGGCGCAGATAACGACCATGCCGCCGCGCTTCACGACAAAGACAGATACCGGGAAGGTCGACTCGCCCGGATGTTCGAACACGATGTCCACATCCTTCTTGTCGGTGAGTTCCCAGATCGCCTTGCCGAATTTGCGGCTCTCTTTCATGTAATCCTTGAATTCCGGGCCGTTCACGGTCGGCAGCTGGCCCCAGCAATTGAAGTCCTTGCGGTTGAGCACGCCCTTGGCGCCAAGACTGAGCACATGCTCCTTCTTGTCATCACTCCCGACGATCCCGATCGCATTCGCCCCCGTAACCGCACAGAGTTGGACACCGAAACTGCCAAGGCCGCCCGAGGCGCCCCAGACAAGGACGTTGTCTGCCGGCTTTACGATGTGCGGGCGGTGGCCGAACAGCATCCGGTAGGCTGTGGCAAGCGTCAGCGTGTAGCAGGCGCTTTCTTCCCAGGTCAGGTGTTTCGGCCGCGGCATGCACTGACGAGCCTGGACGCGGCAAAATTGCGCGAAGGAGCCGTCCGGTGTCTCATAGCCCCAGATGCGCTGGCTGGGCGAGAACATCGGATCGCCGCCATTGCATTCCTCGTCGTCGCCATCATCCTGGTTACAGTGGATGACCACTTCGTCACCAGGCTTCACGCGCGTCACCTTGCGGCCCACGGCCCAGACGATTCCGGACGCATCCGAGCCTGCGACATGGAAATCCTGCTTGTGAACGTCGAACACCGACATCGGCTCGCCGAGCGCCGCCCAGATGCCGTTATAATTCACGCCGGCGGCCATCACGAGGACCAGCACTTCGTCGGAATCGATTTCCGGCACAGGAACCTGTTCCAGTTGCATCGCCGTTGACGGCCGTCCGTGGCGGTCCCGGCGGATCGCCCAGGCGTGCATCATCTTCGGCACGTGGAACTCCGGCGGGATCTCGCCGAGTTCGTAAATATCTTTCGTCTCCCTTGCCATGGCAGGGGGGCCCTCCTCCTTGATTGCGTTTCCAGGATGGTCTGGCGCACAATTATTCGTGGCTTCACAAATCATCCGGTTCCCGCCACCTTGGCCGCTGAGCGAGGAGCTTGCAAGAATTTTGTTGCGCTGCACAAATTTTGAAAAAGGGGCGTTGCAATCATGCCAATTGGCGAAACGGTTTATCTGAACGGAGCCTTCACCCGGCGGAAAGATGCGCTGATTTCCCCGCTGGACCGGGGATTCCTGTTTTCGCACGCCGCCTATGAAGTGACCGCCATTTACGGCGGGAAGCTCATCGATTTTGACGGCCATATGTCGCGCCTCGGCAACACGCTGGAAGCAATTTCGATCCCCAACCCGCATGATCCGGCCATGTGGACCGATATTCATACCCAGCTGATTTCCCGCAATCAGCTGTCCGAGGGACTGGTCTATCTGGAGGTTTCTGCCGGCACCTATGACAGCCGGGATTTCGCCGGGCCGGAAATATTCACGCCGACCATCTTCCTGTTTGCCGACCATCGCCCCCTGATCAACGAGGTCGCCGAACATGGCATCAAGGCGATCTTCCTGAATGATATTCGCTGGCGCCGCCGGGATATCAAGACAACGCAATTGCTGTCACAGGCCCTCGCCTATCGGAGCGCGCGCGAGGCTGGTGCCAAAACCGCCTTCATGGTGGAGGACGGCTATGTCACCGAAGCCGCCTCGGCGAACACCTGGATCGTGACCGAGGATGACCGGATCATCACCCGTAATCTGTCCAGCGACATCCTGCCCGGGATCACACGCGGCAATGTGATTGCGCGTCTGCGGGAGCGTGGCCTACCGGTCGAGGAGCGTCCGTTCACGCCGGACGACGCCTATGCGGCAAAGGAAATCTTCACGACATCCGCAGGCGCGATGATTGCGCCGGTCATCCAGCTGGAAGATCAGCCTGTCGGGGACGGCAAGCCCGGCCCGGTCACGCGCCAGGTCCAGCGGCTCTACTATGAAGCGATTGGCGCGGATGTGGCGACGGCTGCCCCCTGGGCCCTCGCCTGAAGCGTATTGCGCACTTTCAGGCACAGGATCACGCTGGCCAGCAACAGGGTCACCATATTGGCCACGATGATCGGCAGGGATCCGGTCAGGATGCCATAGACGAGCCAGCCCGCAACGCCGGTGGTGAACATGATATACATGACCAGCGAAATGCCATCCGTCTTGCCGGTACGAATGACCAGCAGGGCCTGAGGCAGGAAAGACAGGGTCGT
>DHZF01000127.1:19330-19839 GCA_002414505.1 Hyphomonas sp. UBA5111
TGAGGCAGGAAAGACAGGGTCGTGAGAGCTGCGGCCATCAGGCCGATCATGTCAGACATCTTCAAAAAACTCCGTGAGCGGCGGTGCCCTATAGCGGATTTGCGGTCCCTACGAAACTGCATGAAGGTGCAAGGCATTCATGAATGTTTGCGGTAGCGGACATGCCGCGAAGTTTAGTCGCGGTCGATGACCTCGCCTTCGATAATATCGCCCGGAGCCTCGCCAGATGGCCCCGCGCCGCCCGGCGGCGTGAAATTGGCATTCATCTGGGCCATCACACTGGACACTTCCCGGGTCGCCATTCGCGCGCTGATCGCGTTGGCCAGCAGCGCTACGCCGGTCACGGCGGAGAACAGCCCCAGATCAGCCAGACCGAGCCCACGCGCCAGAATGGTCTCCCGAAAGAGCGCCAGCACGCCAAGGCTGACGATGAACAGGCCCGCCAGAAAGCCTGCCCGGACTGCAAAGCCGGGCAGCAAGCCGGTTATGGCGGGGGATTCCTCATTCCC
>DHZF01000127.1:19939-20131 GCA_002414505.1 Hyphomonas sp. UBA5111
CAAGCCGGTTATGGCGGGGTATTCCTCATTCCCAGACAATCGGTGCAGCCGGAATCGTTCCACCCAGCTGACCAGCAGCATGCCGGCAGCCAAGGCCGCGACCATCAGGATGCTGCGTTCCATCAGGGCAGCCGCCACCACGCCGACCGGAAACGCCAGAATGGCGATGATCCGCAAAAGCAGGGCAGTCTG
>DHZF01000090.1:0-194 GCA_002414505.1 Hyphomonas sp. UBA5111
AGCCGCTTGCGCCAAGCCTCGCATGCCCAGCGCGCAGATTTCAGGCCGGACGTCTCCCGGCCCGCCGCGCGTAATTCGTCTGTCAGTTCGGCATCAAGGAAGGCGTCCACATCTGCGCGGAAGGCGGCATCTGCCTGTTCCCCAGCCAGTTCCGGAATCGGAAAATTCCCATCCATGTCGCTCTCCTGTGTTTC
>DHZF01000090.1:304-7375 GCA_002414505.1 Hyphomonas sp. UBA5111
TCCATGTCGCTCTCCTGTGTTTCGAGCGGATGGGCAGTTACGCGCGCAATCCGGCGCGCCGCAATCAGGGGAAATACGGGGTGCGGCCAATCCGCCGCGCTTAGTTGGCGACCAGGTCGCGCGGGCCCTGCGGTACGATCCGGTACGGATTGATGTGTTTGTGGGAATAATAATAGTGCTGCTTGATATGGTCGAAGTTCACGGTCGGCTTCACCTCCGGCATCTCGTAGATCCGCTGCAGGTAGGCGTTCAGCGCATCATACTGCCGGATCATTTTCAGATTGCATTTGAAGTGGACGAAATAGACCGGATCGAACCGGATCAGCGTCGTGAACAGGCGGATGTCGGCTTCGGTCAGCTGGTTGCCGACCAGGAAGTCGCGGCCGTCCGACAGCCGCGCTTCCAGCCAGTCCAGCGTATCGAACAGGGGCGTGATATTCTCGTCATAGGCCTCCTGTGACTCAGCAAAGCCGCATTTGTAGACGCCATTGTTCACCGGCTCATACACGCGTGCATTCACCTCATCGATCTCGCCGCGCAGGGCTTCGGGGTAGAAATCGGATGTGTTGCCAGTGATCTCGTTGAACGCCGAATTGAAGATGCGGATCACTTCCGCGCTCTCATTGTTCACGATCATCTCTTCCTGTGTGTCCCACAGGACCGGCACGGTGACCTTGCCGGAATAGTCCGGTTTGGCGCGCGTATAGATCTCATGCAGATAGCTTTTGCCGTAGAGCGGGTCTCCGGTGGCGCCGGGAAAATCATCCTTTAGCTCCCAGCCATGGTCCAGCATGTGGGGATGCACCACGCTGACCGGGATCAGGTCTTCCAGGCCCTTGAGGTGCCGAAAGATCAGCGCGCGGTGCGCCCATGGGCAGGCATAGGAGACATAGAGATGGAACCGGTCGGCCTCGGCTTTCACAGCCTCCTGACCGTCCGGGCCGGGGCCGCCGTCTGCCGTAATCCAGTTCCGGAAGGCCGAATCCTCGCGTTTGTACTTGCCGTCATCCTCGGCGAATTCGTCTTTTTGCGTCCAGTTTCCGTCCACCAGCAGGCCAGCCATGTTCGTCTTCCTTGTCGGGTTGTGCTGCAAGCCCAACGGGCCGGGCGCAGCCGGGTTGCATCGCCGTATCAAGTGAATGAAGATAGGCCTGCGTCCGGCAATTGACAGTCAGGGGCGGGATTTCTACAGGCGCCGTCGGAACGTCGCTTCCTGTGTCGTGTTCGCTCAATCTCCCCCCCGCCCGCTCTGAAACGCTCGCGCTCACGAGGCCGGAATGTTCAAATCTATCTCCGCCATCGCTGCCCTCCTGTTTGCTGCCGCCATCCTGTATGCCGGGAATGGCCTGCAAAGCACGCTCCTGTCCGTGCGCGGCGACCTTGAGGGCTTCCCCACGGCCGTGATCGGCCTGCTGGCGTCCGCCTATTATGCGGGCTTCATCCTTGGCTGCCGGTTCGTGCCGGGCATGATCAAGGGCGTCGGCCATATCCGCGCCTTCGTGGCGCTCGCCTCGATTGCCTCCTCCAGCGCGCTGGCGCACATCCTGTTCGTGGATGCCGCGCCCTGGGCGGTGCTGCGCTTCATCACGGGCTTCAGCTTTGCGGGCCTGACCATGGTGCTGGAAAGCTGGATCAATGAGCGCGCGACGAACGAGAACCGCGGCAAGGTGCTGTCAGTCTATCGCATCGTTGACCTTGGCGCCGTGACCATCGGCAACGGCCTGTTGGCGATTGCCCCCCCTGAAGGCTTCCAGCTCTTTGTGCTGGTCTCCATTCTCATCTCCATCGCGCTCGTTCCCGTCGCGCTTACGCGGTCGGATTCGCCCGCGCCGCTGGAAACCGCCAAGCTCGACATCGTGCAGCTCTATCGCGTCTCCCCCGTCGGCGCGGTTGGTGCGGCGGCGGCCGGCCTCGCCAATGCTGCTTTCTGGGGCATGGCCCCGGTCTATGTACAGGAAATCGGCTACGGCTCGGCCATGATCGCGGCCTTCATGAGCGCGGCCATTATCGGCGCGGGCCTGTTCCAGTTCCCGATGGGGTTCTTGTCGGACAAGGTGGACCGCCGCTATGTCATCGTCGGCAGTTCGCTGCTGGGCGCAGGGGCGTCCGCGCTGCTGGCCAGCTTTGCCGCGCTGTCAGACAATGCATTGCTGGGCTTCAGCTTCCTGTTCGGCGCCTTCATCATTCCCGTCTTTGGCATTTGTTGCGCCCATGCAAACGACCATGCGGCTGCCGGCAAGGCGGTCGCCACCAGCGGCGGCCTCCTGCTGCTGTATGGTGTCGGTTCTGTCGTCGGGGCGCTGGCGGGCGCACTCGTCATGGACGCATTCGAGCCGGCAACGCTGTTCTGGTATATCGCGATCATCTATGTCGCGCTGGCCGTATTCAGCCTGCTGCGCATCGGTTTCAAGCGATCCGGCATCGTCGGCAAGAAATCCCGCTACATCCCGATGGCCAAAAGCCCGCTCACCCGCGTCTACCGCAAGCGCGCGAAGACCCAGCCGAAAGCCTAGGCCAGCCCCGGCCGCCAGGCGTCGCGGATGTGAATGGGCAGGCGCCGCCGCGAAACGGCGATGATGTCATAGCGCCAGCCATGATTTGCATAATGGGGGCGGCGGGCCATCCAGTGGTCTGCGGCGCGGGCGATGCGTTGCCAGGAGTGCGGCGTCACGGCGCCGAGGGCCGTATCTGCCTGCCTGCGCGCCTTCACCTCGACGAAGGCGATCACGCCCGCTTTCTCCGCAATCAGATCAATTTCGCCAACTGGCGTGCGCACGCGCTGCGCGAGGATGCGATAGCCTTTGAGGCGGAGGAAGAGAGCGGCGAGCGTCTCGCCTGTGCGGCCACGCTTCTCGGCGGCCGTGCGCTTGGCACTGGGGGCGCGCCCCTCAGCCATCGGCCTTCAATTGCAGCGCCCGCTGGTACACCTCGCGCTTAGGCAGGCCGAGCGCTTCGGCCACGGCATTCGCGGCGGCCTTGGTTGGCTGGCCATCCAGCGCATCGCGCAGGGCCGCGTCAAGGCGTTCCGGCGTCACCTCATGTTCCCCCGGCGGGCCGACGAGCAGTACGATCTCGCCGCGCGGCGGGCCCGCTTCAGTATAATGCGCGGCCAGTTCAGGCAGCGTGCCCCGGCGGGTTTCCTCGAACATCTTGGTCAATTCGCGCGTCACCGCGGCGTCACGGTCCCCCAGCACCGAGGCAAGGTCTGCCAGCGCATCGGCGAGGCGTGGCCCGCTCTCATAGAAGATCAACGTGCCCGGCACCGCCTTCAACGCTTCGGCGGCAGATTTCCGTGCGCCGGATTTTGGCGGCAGGAAGCCCGCAAACAGGAATTTGTCACTTGGCAGGCCGCTGGCGACCAATCCCGCCAGCATGGCCGAGGCGCCCGGAATGGGGATGACCTTTACGCCGGCTTCCAGGGCTTCATGCGCGAGCTTCCATCCCGGATCGGACACAAGCGGTGTGCCGGCATCCGAGATCAGCGCGATCTTGGCGCCGCCCTGCAGCGCCCGGATCAGGCCCGGTCTCCGTTCCGCCCCATTGTGGTCATGATAGGGGCTGAGGCGCACCTTAAGGCCATAAGCAGACATCAGCTTTCCGGCGACGCGTGTGTCCTCTGCCAGTACTTCATCGGCAGCGGCCAACACGTCCAGCGCGCGCAGGGTGATGTCACGCAGATTACCGATCGGGGTGGAAACCACATACAGGCCCGGATCCAGAGATACAGCCGGTTGCCCCTTGGGATGGCCGGGCCTAGAGTCGCCAAAGGCGGGAATCGCCCCGGAGTCAGAAGGATCAGGAGATGACATTGCTTCAACCATTGCTCAGGAAGCTTCCCACGCCAAGTCTTCTGTTGGCATCGCTGCTTCTGGCCACCGCCTGTGCCACAGCGCCCGCCCGCCAACCAGTGCCCATCGGCACCGGACAGCCCCGCGAGGAGCCCGTCACGGGTGTGCCGCGCGACCTGGGCGATACGCCGGGCGAAGACATCCGGATCGGCGACATGGAAGACCTTGGGGATGCCTCGCGCGCTCGTGGCGACCGGGGGCTGACCCCGCCCTTCATGCAAGGCCGCGAGATCAAGCGCGCCGCTGTGCTGCTGCCCTTCTCGCATCCGAACGCCAATGTCCGCGCCGAGGCCGAGAGCATGCTGGCGGGGATCGAACTGGCCCTCTTTGAATATGCCGACAAGGATTTCCTCCTCATTCCCAAGGACACGGCCGGCAAGACGTCTGTCGCGGAGGCCCGCACCGATGAGGCCTTTGAAGACAAGGTCGATGTGATCCTCGGGCCCCTCTTCGGCGAAAATGTGAAGACCGTGCGCGAAATGGCCCGCGAAGAAGACATTCCCGTCATTGCCTTCTCGAATGACCGCTCAGCGGCCGGGGGCGGCGCCTATCTCGCCTCGATCTCACCGGACGAGGAAGTCCGCCGCGTCATGGAATATGTGGCGGCGCGCGGCGTCGATACATTCGTCTTTCTTGGGCCCCGGTCCGAATATGGCCGCCAGGTCGAGGCTGCGATGCGGTTTGAAGCCTCGCGTCTTGGCGCTGTCGTGGCGGCGTCTGCCTTTTATGGCGAAGGCAGCGGCGCCGGCGCCGAAGCGCGCCAGATCGCCAGCGTCCTCAAATCCGAACTGGCCGGACGGCCGGGCCGTGTAGCCGTGATGATCCCGGAACGGGGCGTGAAGCTGCTCTCGGTTGCGCCGCTGCTGCCCTATAATGGCGTCGACATGCGGCAGGTAAAGCTGATCGGCACGTCCTATTGGGATGATTCCAGCATCTGGCGGGAGCCGACCCTGCGCGGCGGCCTCTACGCCTCCACAGACCCAGGCAACAAGAGCGCGTTCAGCGACACCTATCGCCGGATCTATGGCCGCGCGCCCACCGATCTGGCTGCGCTCGCCTATGACGCCGCTGCGTTGACCGTGCGGCTCGCTGCCGATGACAGCCTCACCTATGGCGGTGTCACCGATCCGGACGGTTTCTTCGGGGTCAATGGCCTGTTCCGCTTCCGCATTGACGGCACATCCGAGCGCGGCTTGGCCGTCATGCAGATCCAGCCGGGCGGACCGGAACTCGTCGAAGGGGGCGTCCAGTCCTTCCCGACCGGGCAAACCGGCCCCAGCTGAAGCGGGTCCTGACGCGGCGCAATCTGTGACATTCCCTTGCACCCGGCACACGTGTCCCCCACATGTGCGGCTGATCTAAGACAATCCTGGAAGACGATAGCCATTCCATGAGCAAGCGCGACTATTACGAGATTTTGGGCGTATCCAAGGACGCGGACGAGAAACAGCTCAAGTCCGCCTACCGCAAGCTGGCGATGAAGTATCATCCGGACCAGAATGCCGGGAATCCTGAAGCCGAAGAGAAATTCAAGGAAGTGGGCGAAGCCTATGCGGTCCTGAGCGATGCGCAGAAGCGTGGCGCCTATGACCGGTTTGGCCATGCGGCCTTCGAAAATGGCGGCGGGGGCGGTGGCAATCCGTTCGGTCAGGGCGGCAATCCGGAAGACATTTTTTCCGACCTGTTCAGTCAGGTCTTCGGCGCGGGTGGTTTTGGCGGCGGACGTCGCCGGGGCGGCCCACAGCGCGGCGCAGACCTTCGCTACGATCTCGAAATCACGCTGGCCGAGGCCTGGGAAGGCAAGGAAGAAACCATCCATGTGCCCCAGGCCGTGCCCTGCACAGGCTGTGACGGCTCCGGAGCCGCCCCCGGCACCAAGCCGGAAACCTGCGAGACCTGCGACGGTCATGGCCGCGTGCGTGCCCAGCAGGGCTTCTTCACGATGGAGCGCACTTGTGTGCGCTGCGCCGGCAAGGGCAAGATCATCAAGAAACCCTGCAAGGAATGCGGCGGCGTCGGCCAGGTCCGCGAAGAGCGCAAGCTGCAGGTGAAGATCCCGGCAGGTGTCGAAAGCGGTATGCGCATCCGCCTGTCCGGCGAAGGCGAGCCCGGCGACCAGGGCGGGCCGAGCGGCGACCTCTACATCTTTGTCGATGTCGTTGAACATGACATTTTTGAACGCGACGGCCCGAACCTCTATTGCCGCGCGCCTGTGCCGATGGCGACGGCTGCGCTTGGCGGCGAAATCGAAATCCCGACCATTGATGGCGGCCGCGCCCGCGTCGTTGTGCCGGAAGGCGCCCAGACCGGCCGCAAGCTGCGTCTGCGCGGCAAGGGCATGCCGTCCGTGCGCCAGTCAGGCCATACCGGCGACCTGTTCGTGGAAATATTCGTGGAAACCCCGCGCAACATGACCGCCCGCCAGAAAGAGCTGCTGCGCGAATTCTGCGACTGCACCGGCGCGGATTGCCACCCGGAAAGCGAAGGCTTCCTGGGCCGCATCAAACGCTTCTGGAGCGGCGACGCCGACGAGCACCGCCCGAACTAGCGGCAGCCTTCGGCCCAATCCAGAACCGTGTCGATCAGGGCCTCTCGTGACCATGAGAAGGAGTGATCGCCGGAAAGCACTACGCCTGTGGTCTCGACACCCGGCTCTGATTTGTAGGTTTCGATCAGCGGCCTGACGATGGCGTCCAGCGGGACGGCTTCATCCTTGTCCGCTCCAACAATCAGCACCGAACGGCTGGCGAAGCTGGGGGCGTAGGCAAGGGCGTCGAACGCCTCGCTATTGTCGATCAGTTCGCTCACCAGGGTTGCGCCATCTGTGCCCGCCAGCATCTGCAAGGAATCGCCATAAGCGATGAAACCCGCTTTCCTGTCCGGATCTGCCGCAAGAACATTCGCCACGGCGCCGAAATTCGCAGGAGCCAGCCCTGCGGTGCAGGCAATGGTTTCATCCTTGGCGCCCGCGGCAAGGGCGGCAAACCCGCCCATGGAATGCCCGATCAGGATCAGCTTGTCCGGATCGGTCCGATAGGTCTCCGCATTGGCGCGCAGGAAGTCCGTCGCGGCACCCACGTCTTCGATCACATGCGTGAACGAGAATGTTCCCTCGCTGCCCCACGCGCCGCGATAGTGGAAGAACAGGACGTTGAACCCGTCCGCACGCAGGGCCTGGGCGAGATCGAGATTCTTCTCGTTGCCGGGAAATCCATGCAGCAAC
>DHZF01000139.1 GCA_002414505.1 Hyphomonas sp. UBA5111
CTGCCCGCCATCCTCAACGCGCTTGAAACCGACAACAATGGCAACCGCCTCCTGCTCGAGGTTGCTCAGCACCTCGGCCAGAACACGGTCCGCACCATCGCAATGGACTCCTCCGAGGGGCTCGTGCGCGGTCAGGCCGTCGCCGATACCGGCGCGCCGATCATGGTTCCGGTTGGTCCGGCCACGCTCGGCCGCATCATGAATGTCATCGGCGAGCCGATCGACGAACGCGGTGCGGTTGATACCGAAATGCGCCGTCCGATCCACGCGGATGCCCCTGACTTCGTCGACCAGTCGACCGAATCCGAAGTGCTCGTCACGGGCATCAAGGTCGTCGACCTGCTTTGCCCGTATGTGAAGGGCGGCAAGATCGGTCTGTTCGGTGGTGCCGGTGTTGGCAAGACCGTTCTGATCATGGAACTCATCAACAACATCGCGAAACTGTTCGGCGGCTATTCCGTGTTTGCCGGTGTCGGTGAGCGGACTCGTGAGGGTAACGATCTCTACCACGAGATGATCGAATCCAAGGTTATCAACCTCGAAGGTGAGAGCCGCATTGCGCTCGTCTACGGTCAGATGAACGAGCCTCCGGGCGCCCGTGCCCGCGTCGCCCTGACCGGCCTTGCCCAGGCAGAATACTTCCGTGATGAAGAAGGCAAGGACGTCCTGTTCTTCGTCGACAACATCTTCCGCTTCACGCAGGCGGGCGCCGAGGTGTCCGCACTTCTCGGTCGTATCCCGTCCGCTGTGGGTTACCAGCCTACGCTGGCAACCGACATGGGTGGCCTGCAGGAGCGCATTACTTCCACGAACAAGGGGTCGATCACCTCGGTTCAGGCTGTCTACGTGCCGGCCGATGACCTTACCGACCCGGCTCCGGCGACCTCGTTTGCCCACCTTGATGCGACGACGGTTCTGAACCGTTCGATCGCCGAAAAGGGCATCTACCCCGCTGTGGACCCGCTGGACTCCACCAGCCGTATTCTTGACCCGATGATTGTGGGCGAAGAGCACTACAACGTCGCGCGCGGCGTGCAGGAAATCCTGCAGCGCTACAAGGAACTGCAGGACATCATCGCCATCCTCGGCATGGATGAACTGTCGGAAGAAGATAAACTGGCCGTGGCACGCGCCCGTAAGGTCGAGCGCTTCCTGTCCCAGCCATTCGACGTTGCTGAAGTCTTCACCGGCTCCCCGGGCGTCCAGGTGAAACTGGAAGACACGATCAAGGCATTCAAAGGCCTGATCGCGGGTGAGTATGACCACCTTCCTGAGCAGGCCTTCTACATGGTCGGCAACATCGAAGAGGCGAAAGCCAAAGCTGAAAAGATGCTGGCTGACGCCTAAGCGATAACGGACAGGGACGAATGGCCAACAAACTCCACTTCTCACTCGTGTCACCTGCCAGGGAACTCTTCTCTGGCGAGGTCGACCACGTGATCGCCCCCGGCTCGGAAGGTGAGTTCGGTGTGCTCGCAAACCATGCCCCGTTCATGACGACGCTGAAGAATGGCGTTGTGCGCGTGCTCGAAGGCAATGACGTCAAGATGCGCATCTTTGTACGCGGCGGCTTTGCCGACGTGACGCCGGATGGCCTGACCATCCTGGCTGAAGAGGCCCGGATGCTGGACAAGCTGAAGGTCGAAGACGTTCAGAAGGAGCTCGACGAGACGCTCCGGAAAATCCAGTCCCTCGACAAGGGCGACAGCGCGAAGATCACGCTGCAGGAGCATTTCGACTATCTCGAAAGCCTCAAGGCCGCGATGGTCCACTAGGGCCGACACATACGCCTCACTAACAAAAACGCCGCCCCAAAAGGGCGGCGTTTTAGTTTGGGAGACTGATGAGGGCGATCTACTGGAGGCCGCACTCATTGTTGAGAAAATCCTCGATCGTCGCCAGGCTCAGTCGTTGTTGTTCCGGAGTCCAGGGAAGACTGTGAGGCATGTCCGGAATGTTGACGTACTTAGCGACCGTATGGTCTTTGATCGCGTTGTAGAACGCCTTGCCGTATTCATCGGGAACGCGGACATCGCGGTCGCCGTGGAAAATCAGGACTGGGATTTCAGACTGGCTGACATCCTTGATCACGTCGCGGCCGGAGAGGGCGTCGGCATAGGCCATACGGCCAAAACGGCTTTGATCAACATTAACGTTGATCCGGGCGGATTCGGCATAGCCTGCACCGGCAATTGCGCACTGATAAGGACTGTTCGGGCGAGTGGCCGCAGCCATCGCAGCATATCCGCCATAGGAATAGCCAAACATCGCAATCTTGTCTTCGGCAGCGTAGCCTTCGCTGACAAGCCACGCGGCACCATCATCCTTGTCATCCTGTGCCTTGTAACCAAATTGCGCATCGCCTGCGGTCCAGAGGTTCAGCCCCCAACCACTGCTGCCGCGGTATTGTGGTTGCAGCACGGTGTACCCTCGCGATGTCAGGAATGGGAGCCAGGCGCTGGAATCCCAACCGCCGTGGTCTCGTGCCCAAGGGCCCCCATGGGGCAGGACAATTGCCTTGCCTGGCGCGTCGCCTGGCTGCCATCCCGCACGCGGCGTGAGAAGAGCCGGCAACTTCATGCCGTCCCGCGCCGAATAAAAGACCAGTTCGCTCTGACCGATATCTTCCGGCTTGATCCAAGGACGTTCGTTGCCGATCATTGACAGCTTTGACTTGTCGTCGAGGATGAAATAGCGCGCCGGTTGGCTCGACGAATCTGCCGAAAAAACGATGCGGTTCAGGTCGTCGGAAATGTAGAGAGCGTTGACGTTCTGTCCGGGAAATGCCTGCTCCAGCCCCAGCATAACGGCCCCTACTTCCGGGTCGACCCATTCCGTTTTTCTAACATCCGCATCGTATGCAAAGCCAAGAATTCGGCCGAAGCGGCTTGGGGCGGATGATGTGACAACAAATGATGCGTCGAAATCAGGGTGTCCGAATACCGGCTCGTCGCTGAATTCCCGAGTTACCGGATCGTAGGTGTAAATGTTCTTCTTGTCGGAAAACTTATTGGTCACAATGAAGTAGCGATCATTTTCGGCATCCCAGAAGGAAACTTCGAGTTCCTGCCTCTTTACGAGATCAACCGAGAGTGCCGGATGAAGTTCAAGTGGGGCGCCTTTTTTGGCGCGGAGATAGGTATCGAGCTGGAAAGTGTTGCCCTTTTCGTCCCATCCGGAGGCCGACATCACCTCCCCGTCACGGTCATCTATGTAGCCTGCGGAGCGGTTTGACGTATTCTTGAAGATGTCCGAGGAGTGCCCGGAGTCCAGATTGTAGTATGCGATTTCATTGTTGCGGGTGCGGGGATTGAGCTTCGAAATCACGACCTGCTCAGGATCGAGAGGGAGCCGGGAGCGAACGGTGCCTCTGGCCTCCATTGCCATGCAGATTTCCGTGGCTTTACTGACACCCCGCATGCTCAGGGAATCAATAAAGGGCTCTTCAAAGTCCTGGAAATTCTGATCGGTGATCAGGTATTTCACAACCCAGGTTCGAGTAGAGCCTGTTGTCTTGCCTTCCGAACACCCGCGCAGCGCTCCGGTGTAGGGCTGACGAATAATCGTCAGGGCATACCCGTTTTTAAGCGCGCGCACGGCGATGAATTCCGAATCATCTCCGTCGGGACTCGCAAGTACCGGAGGTTTGGAGAGATCATTAAGATCCCATGAGGCCAGAACGGCCCGATCCTGGTCGGCCCCCTCTGCAGGGCCGATGAGCGCAAACATGGAAGACCCATCTGCGGCGATCGACACGCTTTCCATGGCTGGCAGCCGGGCCAGATCTTCAATCGGAACTGGTTCTGCCTGTGCCGCCAGGGACGTTGAAGCGATCGCGGCAATTCCGCAGCATGCGGTTCGCCAAACTTGTCTGAACATTAGAGAGGCCCTCATTTTGGTTTTATGACGAGTGACAGCGATGCCCTTCCGCTTGTCAAGGCAGCCAGCAGCCATTCTGCGGGGATCAATGTGGGAAGATAGGTTTTCCGGTCCAGTCAATGATTGAGGCACGAACTGAACACTTGTGTGTCAAATTTGGCATAAATGTCACATAACTGAAAATGAACAGCAAACTCTCTCCACGATCATTGATTTTAAGATTACGCGGTTGCAATCTTTTGGGAAGAGGGGTGGCAGTTGAGGGTCAAGGGGCTCCGAATTGCCAACACTTGAAATCCTAGGTGAGCTTCGAGAGGATCGATTAAATGAAAATGACGAAACGGAACGAATTCTTGTTCCGCACGGTGGCCGCAGGTGCATTGTGTAGTGGACTGGCTTTTGGAGCCATGGCGCAGGATGCCACAGATAGCGCCGATGATGCCATCATCACCACGCCCGTAGCTGATGAAAGCGACAGCGACGCGCTGACGCAGGAAACCATTCGCGTAACAGGGTCCCGTCTCGCGAATGAGTACACATCCATTGCGCCTCTGGACATCATTTCCGCCGATTCCGGCGCATTGAAGGGCATCGCTGACGTAGGCACCCTGCTGCAGACTGCAACCGTAGCTGCCGGCTCCCCGCAGGTAACTGCTGCCACGTCGTCTGCGTTCGTCCAGAATGGCGGCATCGGGACTGAGACAATTTCTTTGCGCGGCCTTGGCGCAAACCGTACGCTCGTCCTGCTGAACGGTCGTCGTGCCGGACCGGCCGGTACGCGCGGTGGCGTTTCATCCTTTGATCTCAACGCAATTCCATTGTCGGCCGTCCAGAACGTCGAGATCCTAAAGGACGGCGCGTCTTCGATCTACGGTTCCGACGCCGTCGCGGGTGTTGTAAACATCATCACCAAGAAAGACGACGTTTCCGAAGTTGATTTCTTCTATAGCGCCCCGGAAGAGGCTGGCGGTGAGCAGTTGCGCGTCAGCGGAAGCTACGGCAAGGCGCTTGATCGCGGCAATTTCCTCGTTTCGCTTGACTATTCCAAGCGTGAAGAGCTCGCCCAAGGCGACCGGGACTATTTCTCCTGTGGCCAGCCTTATGTCTTCAATCGTGACGGCAGCCGGGCTGACATCATCGACCCACGTACGGGCGATTATGCCTGTCAGGACCTGCTCTGGGGGCACGTCTGGATGTATAATTATTCGGACCCCGGTCTGACAGGGCGTCCATGGCAGTCGCGTCCGCAGCTCCTCCAGTACGACTATGATGGTTCACTCGGTGCGAACGGCCTTGCGCCATGGGGCCCAAATGATTTCGGCTTCAATACGCCGGCAAACTGGTATCCAGTTGGTCTGGGTGAGCTGCTGCTTCCCGGTGCGGACTATGATCCCGTCTATTCGCCGACGGCTCTTCTGTCTGAAGGCCTGCTGAACTACGATCACCCTTTCCAGGATCAATCCACGATGATTCCGGAAGTTGAGCGGGTTACATTCTACGCGAATGGCGACTACGAACTCACAGATTCTGCCACACTCTATGGGGAGTTCCTGCTGAACCGTCGTGAGACGAAAGTGAATGGTTATCGTCAGTTCTGGCAGTATGATTACATGTACAACTATCTGGGGTACATCTACACCAACAATCCAAGCCTTGAAGCCAACGGTTTTGGCGCGGCGGCAGGCGAGTTCAGCTTTATTGGCCTGAGCCCGACTGCTATCACTGACCATTCCGATGACAACATCACGGTCGACTATATGAATGCAGTTGTCGGTCTCGAAGGATCGATGAATTCGCTGATTCCTGACTGGCATTACAACACGTTCGTCCAGTTCTCCCGTTCTGACGGCGATTACACATCTGACGTGATCTATGATGATGCCATCACGCCGTATCAGTGGTTCAACACGGGCAGCTGTGCAGCAGATGCGGACGGTGTGACGGATGTGCGCGGTGTGCCATGTATCACTCCTGATTGGTACAACCCAGAGTTCCTTGCAGGGAACATTTCTGCTGAGGATCAAGCATTTCTATTCGGCACGGAAACCGGGAACACGGTCTATGAACAGGCCCAGTTTGAGGCCTTCATTGATGGTCCCGTCTTCGAACTGCCTGCTGGCACTGTGAACCTTGGTCTTGGCGTCAGCTTCCTCGATGAGCGGATCAATGATACGCCGGCTGAAACTTTCCAGATCGGCAATGCTTGGGGCTCGAGTTCTGCCGGCATCACGAAAGGTTCCAAGGAAACGACCGCAGTATTTGGCGAGATCGCCATCCCGCTGCTCAAGGACAAGCCATTGGCTGAGGCTGTTGACCTGTCCTTGTCGGCTCGCTGGACCGATGTCGATGTTTATGGATCAGATACTACGTACAAGGCAGGTCTCGGTTGGCAGATCACGCCATCCATTCGTGCACGCACGACTTACGGCACTTCGTTCCGGGCGCCAGCCCTGTTCGAACTTTACCTTGCTGAGCAGACCAGCTTTGCCAGCCAGCGGACAATTGACCCTTGTATCAATTGGGGCGCGAATCTGGCCAATGGCGATATCTCCCAGCGTCTTGCGGACAACTGTAATGCGGGCGGCGTGCCGGACGACCATAATGGCTCTGGATCCGGCGCAACTGTGTTCGCCAGCGGTAACGCAGGTATCCTCGAAGCTGAAACTTCCGACGCCTTCAATGTCGGCCTGATCTGGGCGCCTGAATTCGCGGACTTCCGTATCTCGGTCGACTATTTTGAGATCAACATTGAAGACCAGATCACGCAGCTGGGTGCGAACAATATCCTGCTCGGTTGTTATAATTCCGACAATTTCGCAACGGAGCCACTCTGTGACCTGTTCAATCGGAACGACAACTTCCTGGTTTCTGAAGTTACGAACAACTTCATTAACGTGGCAGACCAGACCAATTCCGGTCTTGATATCGCAGCCGAATACAGCCGTGATTTCTCGTTCGGTTCGTTGACGCTGAGCACTCAGCACACGATCCAGTTCGAGGATGAGCTGACACTGTTCGAAACCAGCGATCCGATCGACTACAATACCGAAGCCGGTAACCCCGACTGGGTCGGCGAACTCAGCGCAACGCTGGATCGTGGTCCATGGTCGTATTTCTGGGGTGTCGACTTCATCGGCGAAACGTCGAATGTCGAGAGCTATGGCGGCACGACAGGCACGTATTTCGGCACACCCGTCTTCTTCAAACTGGAGACGGAAGCTACGATCTACCACAATATGTCGGTCAGCCGCGAGCTTCCGCATGGTGTGGACATCCGGGTCGGTGTTTCGAACATTTTCGACGAGCATCCACCGGCTGTGACGACGCTTGGGCTCGGCGAGTACAATACGGTCGGTACGTCGGCTTTCTACTCCCAGTATGACTGGCTTGGTCGCCGGTTCTTCCTGAACGTCAGCAAGGAATTCTAGGTCCAGCCTGACAACCAATTCAAAAGCGGCGGAGGGACTTCGCCGCTTTTTTTATTTTGTCCCCGGGATTAGAGTGTCGGGGCACCAGAAGGAGAAATCGGTTTGCCGCAGATTACGATGCAGAAAGACAATCTGGACGAGCGGAATCTGGAATTTTCGCATGCGGAGCTAATGTCTCCAGTGTTCCTGAACTCGGTTCCCAAGAGCGGAACGCATCTCATCCGGAATATCATGCGCATGTTCGTTTCCAATGAGCAGCAGTATCATGAGACGTTCATCCAGATCCCGAATATTCGCCACCACGCGCGCGCCTTCGACCCCGCCAAGCCATTTCTTAGCTGGGGACATCTCCTTTATTCAGACGAGTCCTTTCTGGCGACCAGGTTGGCACGTCACATCCTGCTCGTGCGCGATCCCTACACTTGGGTGTTGGCACGGGCGCGGTTCTTCATCTCGGAGAATTTTGAGGCATCTCTGAATCATCTCAAGAGCGATGCCTTTTCTCCGGAATCCCTCATGAACATGATGATTTTTGGCATTCACGGCAAAGCGCCGCCGATGAATGACATCTACACCTTCAATGCGGCGGCGTGGCTTGGCACCGGGGTTCATCTCTATCGGTACGAAGACATTATTGAGAATCTGAAAGATATAGATTCCAAGCGTGCCAAAGATTACTTTGGCACGCTGCTCGAAACTTGTGGCATCGCCGTTCCGAATGACTGGAAAGAGCGTATCCTAATCGGCAGCGATAAGAAACAAAGCAGTACCGCTCGCGAAAACCTGGTCGTGGACAATGAGAGGTTGCCTAACGAACTTCCCGAAACCCAGAAACAACTTGTGCAATATGCCGTACCTGGGTTGAGGGAATTGTTGGGTTATACCACCTGACGGATACGTCTATTCTGCGGAGTCCCGTCCAGTCGGCCGCTCTTCCGGTAGACGCGCGGCAGCATCGCGCAGGAATTTGGCAAGCTTCTCGGCCGTTTCAGCGCCCTGAACCGCCACCTGGCGGTTGGCGATATAGGTCGGTACGCCGCTGATGCCCATTTGCTGGAACAGCGCTTCTTCATTGCGAACATTCTCGACGTCGGCATCGGTCGGCATCAATTCCGCCACGATGGCCGGGTCGAGATCGATCTCGCGGGCAATGTCGACCAGGACGTCCGTTTCGCCAATGTCGCGTCCATCTTGGAAATAGGCCTTGAACAGGGCTTCCTTGGCCTCGCTGCCTTTTTGCTGGCCCTGGGCCCAGCGTACGAGGCGATGCGCGTTGAAACTGTTCGGGCGGCGGGTGATCCGGTCAAACTGATAGGGAATGCCCTCAGCCTGGCCATAGTCGATCAGGGCCTGACGCATTGTGTTTGCGCGATCCTTGCCAGCGTCCGAGCCGAACTTCTCCTTCATGTGCGCCTTGTAGTCGACGCCTTCCACAGGAATTGTCGGGTCCAGTTCAAAGGGGCGGAAGATGAGTTCCACGTCCAGATCCGGGACCAGCTTGATTGCGTCGTCCATCCTGCGCTTGCCAAGCCAACACCAGGGGCAAACCAGGTCCGATACCATTTCGATTACGAGTGTCATGCCGTCAATCTAGGTATCCAAACGCCCTGAAGCAAATGACGCGTCAGTCAGAACCGGGAACTTCCCTCGCAATCCGGAGAATTTCCCGGACGAGGAGGTCCAGATCTGATCGGCGGGTGCGATGATTGGTGATGTTCACCCTTATGGCCGTATGGCCGTCGATGAGGGTCGTGGAAGGCGCCGCGATGCCTTGCAACTGTAGCTGGATGACGATCTCCTCATTCAGCGCGTTCACCGCTTCGGCGCTGAGACCTTCGCCGACATAGCGGAAGCAGCAAATCTGCATCGACACAGGCAGCAGCAATTCCAGCTCCGGCGCAGCCTGTACCAACTCGCCCAGATAGGCGGCCTGTTCGCAATTTTGGGTGATCAGCCGACCCAGCTTGTCTTCCCCATGCTCCGCAATCTGCGCCCAGACTTTCAATGCGCGAAAGCCGCGGGACAGTTCCGGACCGAGTTCGACAGGCCAGGTCCCGCCCGCGGCCAGCCCCCGGTCGGCCGATTTGAGATAGTCAGGGCGATCAGAAAAGGCGCGAAGATGGGCCTCGCCCGAGCGGATCAGAATGCAGCCGGCATCATAATTCACGTGCAGCCATTTGTGGAAATCGAATGCGATCGAGTCGGCGCGCTCCAGTCCTGTCAGACGCGGGCGAAGCCGCTCACTCAGAATACCCAGCGCGCCGAATGCACCATCCACATGGAACCACAGGTTTTCCGCATCCGACACATCCGCAAGTGCGCTGAGATCGTCGATGGTGCCCGCATTCACAGAGCCGCACGTGCCGGCAATCAGGAAAGGTTCCAGGCCTGCCGCGCGGTCCGCCGCGATGGCATCTTGCAGAAGGGACAGATCGAGCTGGTGGTCGGCGTTGACCGGGATCTTCCGCAAGGCCGCTGTGCCAAGCCCCAGAAGATCGAAGGCACGGGCGATGCAGGCATGCGCCTCGCTGGATGTGTAGCCGACCAGCCGGTGCGTAGTCATGCCATCGGTGCGGCTCTGGAAGGCGAGATGGAAATCCCGGGCCGCTTTCAGCGCGATGATCGTGGCCATGGACGTGCCCGATACGATCAGGCCGCTGGCGTCATCCGGGAACGAGAACAGCCGCTTGCACCACTCAATCAATTGGCGTTCGACGTCGATGGCGGCATGATTGCGGCCGCCGGTATTGGCATTGACCGCAGCGGCGGCAATCTCGGCAACCAGATTGGACGGAGTGCCGGAGCCATGCACCCAGCCGAAAAAGCGGGGATGTGTATTGCCCACTCCATAGGGCAGGAGGGCGCGCAAGACCGCGTCGACCTCCTCCGGAGGCAGGCCTGTCTGCGCCAGGCTGAAGGCTTCCTTCATCTCCTCAGGAAAGGGCGTCCACACCCGGCCTTCGGCGGCGTGTTCCATCTTGTCGATGGTCGCATCGAGCATAGTGTGCAGGCGGGCTCGGAAGGCATGCCAGTCAGATGGGTCGAGAGTCTCTTCTGAAATGGGCGTCGGGGTTTGATCGGGCGTGGTCATACCCATCGATCCCGCCTTTTTCGTTTGGAGACAACGGATTTGCGCGCAAGCGAGCGCATGGGTCGCACTTTGCCCGTCCGCTATTCCGGGGGCATCTCGTCAGCGCCGGGGCCAATCACCCCTTCGCGCTTCAAGGCTCTCAGGGCTGCGCTGGCGAACCAGGTCTCGCCGGGGTCAGCGGGAGAGGGGCGGCTGTGTTTCATCTCGAACCCGAAGGGCAGGCTCATCGTGGAGGGCGGGCCTTCCGGGACGATCTCATGATCTGCGAACAGGGAGCTCTGCTTCGGTTCGGGTGCCATAGCGGACAGGGCGAACCCAAATGCAACAAGAGCGCCCGCCCAGACATTCGATTTGAACACGGCGAGCGCCGCTTGCTCACGGCTGGATTTCAGCCGGACTGACTGCCAGATGCCATGTACTAGGAACAGCAGCGCCGTCAGGGCTCCGATGCGACCGGCATCATTCATCGCGGCGGCGAGCGCAATCAGGGCTGCAGCACCAAGATGGAAACAGAAGCTGATCAGGACCGCACGTTTGCCAAACAGGCGCGCAGTTGACCGAACCCCGATTAGCGCGTCGTCCTCGCGGTCCTGCAGCGCATAGATCGTGTCATAGGCAATCGTCCACAGGATCAGGCCAGCATAGAGGATGATGACCGGAATGCTGATTGTGGATGCGACCGCCGCGCCAACCAGCACGCCCCAATTGAAGGTGAGCCCCAGCCAGGCCTGCGGCCACCATGTCACGCGCTTCATGAAGGGATAGGCGCCGACTAGGGGCACTGACAACAGCGCCACCAGCTTTGCGTCCAGCGGAAGAACGAGCCAGACGACAAGGCCCACAAGCAATTGCGCGCCAAGGAAGATGTAGGCTTGTTTCAGCGTCACGGCGCCGGAGGGCAGTGGCCGGAGCGCCGTGCGGCTGACGCTGGCATCAAAGTCCCGGTCGGTGATGTCGTTCCACGTACACCCGGCGCCGCGCATGGCGACGGCGCCAAGCAGGAACAGGACTGCCCAGACGAGGTCGAAGACATAGACGCCCGTAACCAGGCGCTGGAAAGCGAGCCCGATCAGGCAGGGCAAATAGAGCAGCCAGATGCCCACAGGCCGGTCCCAACGTGCCAGCATGGCATAGGGCTGCCAGCCTTCTGGCAGGCTTGCCAGCCAGCCGGGCAGGGCGCTGTCCGCCGGAATCGTGCGTGTATCGTCCATCGCAGCGGCTTATACCGAAATTCTGTGTTTCCAACAGCCGCAGACAAGCATGGGGCGAATTGCGCCGGAGAAGCTCTCCGACGCAATTTGGCCTAGGCGATCACCACAGTCTTGCGGTTCACGAAGGCCTTGATGCCGTCTGCGGCGAGTTCGCGGCCATATCCGGACTGCTTGATTCCCCCGAACGGCAGGCGTGGATCGGAAGCGACCATGGCGTTCACGAATGTTGCGCCCGCTTCCAATTCGTTCACAGCCTGTTTCATTTCAGCTTGATCTTGGGTGAAGATGACGGAGCCGAGACCGAAAATATTATTGTTCGCCCGGCGGATCGCCTCATCAAGGTCATCGACCTTCCAGAGATTGGCGACCGGCCCGAACATTTCCTCGTCCGCCGACGGGCTGCCTTCAGGAGCATTGCTCAAGATGCATGGGTCGAACCAGCTACCGCTCTCCGGCAGGGTATTGCCCGCCTTGAAAATGCTGGCACCAGCCTGAACGGATGTCTCGACCTGCTCGATCAGTTCATCCCGGATTGAGGCTGTGGCCAGCGGGCCAATATCGGTGCCCTCGTCCTTGGGATCTCCCACTTTCAACCGCTTGAACCGATCTTCGAAGCCCTGCTTGAAGGCCTCATAGACATCGGCATGGACAAAGAAGCGCTTCGCGGCGATGCAGGACTGGCCATTGTTCTGGGTGCGGGCTTTGAGTGCGGTGTCGAGCGCCTTTTCGAGGTCGGCGGATGGCATGACAATGAAGGCGTCGGATCCGCCAAGCTCCAGCAGGGAGGGCTTGATGCCCTTGCCGGCCGTGGCCGCAACCGCGCCGCCTGCCGGACCTGACCCCGTCAGCGACACGCCTTTGACGCGATCATTCTCGATCACAGCTTCGACGTGTTTCGAGCCGATCAGCAAGGTCTGGAAAGCGCCTTTCGGAAAACCGGCTTCGACAAAGACTTCCTCAATATTGAGTGCGGAGCGGAAAACGTTTGAGGCATGCTTCAGCAGGCCGGTATTGCCCGCCATCAGGATGGGCGCCGCAAAGCGGAAAACCTGCCAGAAGGGGAAGTTCCACGGCATCACGGCGAGGATGACACCGAGCGGGAGATGGCGGACATAGGCTTTTGTGCCGCTGCTCTCCATCGGCTCGTCGGCGAGATAGGTGGCGGCGTGCTCGGCATAGTGCCGGCACACCCAGGCGCACTTGTTCACTTCCGCCTTGGCCTGGCCGAGGGGCTTGCCCATTTCGGCGGTCATATCGGCGGCGTAGCGGTCGGCATTTTGCTCTAGGACATCCGCAGCCTTCATCATCAACGCCGCGCGATGTTCGAAACTTGTCTTGCGCCATTCGGCAAAACACGAATCCGCCGTGTCTATGGCCGCGACCAACTGCGCTGGCGTGTGGGGTGTAAATTCCTCGATGACTGTGCCATTCGCCGGATTTACGGATTTGATAGTCTGGTCCGCCATGATCACCTCGTGCTGGGGTTCCTGCTGTTGAAAGGTATGTTGGTCGAATGAGTGCAATACCAAGGCTATTCGTGTCAGCCATTCTTGAGTCGTCTGTACCAGTCCGGCTGGAAGACGATGCATCAAAATATCTGATGCGCGTGATGCGCCTTTCGCAAGGCGACCAATTACGCGTGTTCAATGGCCGTGACGGGGAATGGCTGTGCGAACTGGCTGCGCCGGAAGGCAAGGTCGCTATTATCGTGCCAGTTGAGCAGATGCGCGAGCAGGTCGCCGCAGACGGGCCGCACCTCACATTATTGTTCGCGCCGGTGAAGAAGGCCGAGACAGACTTCATTGTGGAGAAGGCGACCGAGCTGGGGGTGCAGGCCATCAAGCCCGTCGCAACACAATTCACGCAGACGCGAACGGTCCGGCTGGACCGCTTCAACAAGATCGCGCTTGAAGCTGCCGAACAGACGGAGCGCCTGGACCTGCCGGAGATTTTCAATCTGGTCGCCCTGGATGACGCGCTCGTCGGTCTGCGCGAGGGCGCGGCTCTGATCTTCTGTGACGAAGCCGGTGAAGACGAATCCAAGCCTTGGGGCGGGTCAGTGGGGCGGGCCAGCGCGGCCCTCTCCGTGATGGAGGCCCTGAAAGGCCGCGATGCAGCCATCCTGATCGGGCCGGAAGGCGGGTTCAGCCCGGACGAACGCCAGTTCCTGCGGTCACGCGCGGATACATTTCCGATCAGCCTGGGGCCGAGAATTCTGCGGGCGGAAACCGCGGCCGTGTCGGCGTTGACGCTCTGGCAGGCGGTCTGCGGGGACTGGACCTAGAAGGGCCAGCGCTTCATCGGTGTTGGCACCGCGCTTTCCCAGCGGCGCTGCCATTCCATTGTCACGCCGATACGGTGCTCCAGCTTCCCGTCCCATTGCACTTTCAGGCCAACCGATTTCAGCGTGTCGAAGATCTCCTGTCCGATCTGAAGGAAGATCGCATCGGCGGTATTATTCGACGCGCCATAGCTGAGATAGAGATTGCCGGACTCGATTGCGCTTTCGGTATCCTGCTGGTGGAAGAAGACATAGCCGCGGGCTTTGCGTCCGAAGAATTCGAAATCCTCGATCTCGACGCTGATCTCGGCGGCGCCACAGGTTCCGCAACAGGTGAAATTCTGCCGGGCAACGATATCGCGGTCTTCCAGCATGTCGAAAGCGAGTTCCAGCCGGTCGAAATCCGTAAGGATCGGCCATGCGGTCTGTTCATCGCGCAGGGTCTCGATTTCCTGGATCAGCGCAGACCGGATTTCCGACTGACGGTCCCGTTCGGAGATCGGGGATTCGAATTCCTCTGTCAGGTCCAGAAGGATTTCCTCGATTTCCTCGACCGGCTCATATCCGCCGCGCACGTGAAGGCGCGCCCAGACTTTGAGGTCATCGCGTTCTTGTGTGGTAAATCGCGTCATCAGTCTCACCTGCGGCATTAAACGAACTTGTGAGAATAACCCGGTTGGCGCTCGAGCGAAACATCCCTATGTGCACACACAGCAAGAGATTGAGGGGAGGCCCCGATTGTGACCACGCCGACGTCGGATATCGACGAAAACTCCCATCGTATCTCGGATAAATCCGAGTTGGTTGAGTATTTTGAAGCTGGCAACAAGCCGAGATCGGATTGGCGCATCGGCACCGAGCACGAAAAGTTCGGTTTCATCCGTGATGGATTGCGTCCGCTGCCTTATGAGGGAGAGGCCTCTGTCCTGGCGATTCTGGAAGGCTTGCGGGACCGGTTCGGCTGGCAGCCCATCATCGAAGCCGAGAAGCTGATCGGCCTCAAGAAAGATGGCGCGAGCATTTCGCTGGAGCCCGGCGGACAGTTCGAACTGTCCGGCGCCCCGCTCCAGACCATGCACGAGACCTGCAATGAAGTGGGCTCGCATTTGCGGGAAGTGCGGGAGATCGCCGACCCGTTGGGCGTGGCCTTCATGGGCCTCGGCGCCAGCCCGGTCTGGAGCCTTGCGGAAACGCCGGTCATGCCGAAGGGCCGGTATCGCATCATGATGGAATATATGGACAAGGTCGGCCGCCTCGGCCGGCAGATGATGTTCCGTACATGTACGGTTCAGGCCAATCTCGACTTTGCCTCCGAGGCCGACATGGTGAAGAAGTTCCGCGTCTCGCTGGCCCTGCAGCCGCTCGGCACGGCGCTGTTTGCGAACTCGCCCTTCATGGAAGGTCGCCCGAATGGCTTCCTGTCCTACCGGTCGCAGATCTGGACAGACACGGACCCGGACCGCACGGGCATGCTGCCCTTCGTGTTCGAGGACGGGTTCGGCTTTGAGCGATATGTCGACTATGCGCTGGATGTGCCAATGTATTTCGTGCGGCGCGGCGGCAAATATCTCGACGCCAGTGGCCTTTCCTTCCGGGACTTCATGCACGGCAAGCTGTCGATCCTGCCGGGTGAGAAACCGGCGATGGATGATTTCGCCGATCACCTTTCGACGATCTTTCCGGAAGTCCGCCTCAAGCAATTCCTCGAAATGCGTGGCTCTGATGGCGGCCCGTGGAGCCATCTGTGTGCCTTCTCGGCCTTCTGGACAGGTCTGCTTTATTGCTCAGACAGTCTCGATGCGTGTTGGGACCTCGTGAAATCCTGGTCGGATGCAGAGCGCGAATCCATGCGTCAGGGCGTACGGACCCTCGGCCTGCGTACGCCTGTGCCCGGTGGGCGGACCATGCAGGACCTGGCCCTGCAGGTTCTGGAGATTTCCCGCGCCGGTCTTAAGCGCCGCGCCAACCTCTCGGTCGCTGGGGATGATGAGACGGGCTATCTCACGGAACTCGACGAAATCGCACGGACAGGCGTGACCCCGGCAGAGCGCTTGCTGGAGAAATATCACGGCGAGTGGCAGCGCGATTTGAGCCGCATTTTCGTCGATCAAGCCTATTGAGGGTACAAATACCCTCATCGCCGCTCCTGATTTGGCACAAGCTGCCTTGAGACCCTGACGTTTGCGTGGTCAAAGTACCGGTTCGTATAAGTTTCCGGGGAGTTGAACGCGTGACCGACATCACTGCGACGAGTGAAGCGGGCAAACCCCGCGATACCTCATTTTTTGGCCATCCAAAGGGATTGGCAATCCTGTTCCTGACTGAGATGTGGGAGCGCTTTTCCTATTACGGGATGCGCGGCCTGCTGGTCCTGTACCTCACTCAGCATTTCCTGTTCTCTGATGAAAAGTCGTCGATCATGTACGGTGCCTATACGGCGCTCGTCTATGTCATGACGATTATCGGCGGGACACTGGCCGACCGTTATCTGGGCCAGCGCAAAGCCGTGACCTTCGGGGCGATCCTGCTCTGTCTCGGTCATTTCGGCATGGCCTTCGAGGGCAGTGGCTCAAAGGAATATGTTGTCACCGGCGGCTCTGAGATCGAGATCCAGCATGAAGGGCGCGGTGACAATCGCCAACTCTTCGTCGATGTGGATGGGGAAACCCGCCGGATCGTCTTCGAGCAGGGCAGTGGGGATCTCCAGATCCTGGAAAGCGCGGACGATGCCAAAGAGCCGACTGCGGCCGTCTATCAGCAGATCGCAAAAGACGCCTACACGACGCGGATTGAGCAGCAGGAACTCTATACAAACATCCTGTTTCTCTCGCTGGCTTTCATCATCGCAGGCGTTGGCTATTTGAAGGCCAACATCTCCACGATTGTGGGCGCGATCTATGAGTTTGACGATCCGCGGCGTGATTCCGGGTTCAGCCTCTTCTATATGGGCATCAATCTCGGCTCGCTGCTCTCCTCTCTGAGCTGCGGCATCATCGGCATCCTCTGGGGCTGGAAATACGGCTTCGGACTTGCCGGTATCGGTATGCTGGCCGGTCTGCTCGTCTTCCTCTGGGGCCAGAAATACCTGGATGGAAAAGCTGAGCCACCGAACCCGGAAGCGCTGAAGAAATCCTTCCTCGGCCCGATCAATGTCGAGATGGCCTGCTATCTTGCCGGCGCCCTCGTGATCGCGGTGGCCATGCTGCTCGTCATGAATGCTGAAGTGATTCCTGACTGGTTTGTCGGCTCGCTCGGCATCGCCATCTTCATTGGCCTCGTGGGGTATTCCTTCGTGCAGCTTCAGGGGACCGAGCGGAAACGCATGTTTGCGGCGATCTACTTCGTGCTGGCGCAGATTCCATTCTGGGCCCTGTTCGAGCAGGCCGGTTCATCCCTGACCCTGTTCACAGACCGGCTGGTCGACAAGGAAATCTTCGGGATGAACGTGCCGACGCCGGTGTTCCAGTTCCTGAACGCGGGCTATATCGTCATCTTCGCTCCGATTTTTGCGTGGATGTGGATCGCGTTGGCGAAACGGAAAATGGAGCCCTCGACGCCGGTGAAATTTGCGATCGGCGTGTTCCTTGCTGGCCTTGGCTTCCTCTCTCTCGTGGGCGGCATCGGCATGTCCGGCGCGGGGATGACCGCCGTCGGCTTCATCTTCCTGATCTATTGGGTTCACACGATGGGCGAGTTGATGGTGTCACCTGTCGGCCTGTCCGCTGTAACCAAGCTGGCCCCGGCGCGCGTGGTGGGCATGACGATGGGGGCATGGTTCCTCTATTCCGGACTGTCCAACTATCTCGCGGGCGTGATTGCCCGCACGACTGGCGCCGAGACCATTGGTGGCCAAATCACGGACGTTGCGGCGGCGAAGGCCACCTATGTCAGCGTCTATGCGAATGTCGGCTATGTCGCGATGGGGATTGGCGTCTTCATGCTGATCATCTCGCCGATCATCAAAAGCTGGATGAAGGGTAGCGAGCTGCCGGCGGAATCTTCCATGGTTTCGGACGAGATGTTCTAGCCATTATTCCGTAAGCAAACAGAAAGGGCGGCTTCCATGGGGAGCCGCCCTTTTTCGTGGTCCTGTTTTACGGATCAGCGATCCGGCGGCAGGAACTGGTCCGTCGGCAGACCGCGCTTGATCCAGCCGTCACCAATCCCTTCCAACCCGGCCATGCCTTCGACAATCTCGTAGATATCTGCAAAGCCGGCCGCTTCGAGTTGCGCCGCCGCCAGGGTAGAGCGGTTGCCCGCACGGCAGATGACGGCGACAGGGTAGTCGAGATCTCCCAGAACCGCGCCGCGCGCCTGAGCCAGGAAATCCACGTCTTTCACATTGGCGCCCACGCTGTCGCGCGGCATGCCGGTCATCGCCCATTCGGACGGTGTGCGCACGTCGAGAAGGATAAGTTCTCCGCGCTGGACCAGTGTGTGGGCAGCATCTGCGGACAGGGTTTGCACATCGGCGGAGGCGGGCAGGGCAAGCGCGAAAACTGCCGACGCTGCGGACAGGATAAATGAAACCGGACGGGCCATAGGAAACTCAATTCTAACTTCACCGCATTGAGCCGAGACTCAATTATGGCGGCAAAGTGTCAAAGGGCGCGGCTGGCCGCAAGTCCGATTAACCAAGATGACGGCAAATTTAGCCAGCGCCGCCCACAGTCAGGGCACCCACTTTGAGCGTGGGCTGGCCCACACCCACAGGTACGGACTGCCCGGCCTTGCCGCAGACCCCCACGCCATCATCCATGGCGAAGTCGTTGCCGATCATGGTGACATCCTGCAGCACGGTTGGCCCGTGTCCGATCAGTGTCGCATTCTTGACCGGCGCAACGATTTTGCCGTTCTCGACGAGATAGGCCTCGGTGCAC
This sequence comes from Hyphomonas sp. UBA5111, assembly GCA_002414505.1. Taxonomy (GTDB): domain Bacteria; phylum Pseudomonadota; class Alphaproteobacteria; order Caulobacterales; family Hyphomonadaceae; genus Hyphomonas. The sequence continues at coordinate 18,771 of DHZF01000139.1, forward strand.
TGGAATACGAAATTGCCTGACGTGATGTCGACCTGGCCCCCGCCGAAATCCACGGCCCACAGGCCGCGTTTGATGGAGCCGACGATTTCGTCCGGGTCCTTGTCGCCGCCCAGCATGACAGTGTTGGTCATGCGCGGCATGGTGGCGGATTCATAGCTTTCCCGGCGCCCGTTACCGGTAGGGGCCTGTCCCATCAGGCGGGCATTCATGCGGTCCTGCATGTACCCCTTCAGGATGCCATCTTCGATCAGAACGGTCTTTTGGGTCGGCGTGCCTTCATCATCGAAGGAAAGTGAGCCCCGGCGGCGTTCAATGCTGCCATCATCAATAATGGTCACGCCCTTGGCGGCGACCTGTTCACCGATGCGGCCGGAATAGACGCTCGTGCCCTTGCGGTTGAAATCCCCTTCGAGGCCATGCCCGACTGCTTCGTGAAGCAGCACAGCAGGCCAGCCAGGCCCAAGCACGACTTCCATCTGTCCGGCCGGAGTCGGGATGGATTGCAGATTGACGGAGGCTTTCTTCACGGCGCGCTGGACCATGGCCTTCCAGCGGTCCGGCTGGATCCAGTCCTCATAGGCGGCGCGTCCACCGGCGCCCGCACCGGCCGATTCGCGGCGGCCATGCTCTTCCAGCGTCACGGAGACGTTCAACCGGACGAGGGGGCGAATTTCTGAAAAGACAGCGCCGTCCGGACGGACAATGTCGATTTCCTTGTGGCTGCCCGCCAGCGACACCGAGACCTGAACCACGCGGGGGTCATAGGCGCGCGCCCAAGCATCGATCTCGGCCAGCAATCCCGTCTTCATGGTGAAATCTGGCGCAGAGGTCGGGTCGATCGGGTCGTAGAGGCGACGATTCGTCGGGGTGGGCCCTGTCGCCAGATGGCCGGCATACCCGCGCTTGGCTTGTGATGCGGTCTCGCCGGCACGGCGGATGGCATCGAGCGACAGTTCCGAAGCGTAGCCGGACCCGGTCGTTTCGCCCGCGACGACTCGCAAGCCAAATCCCTGATCGGTATCGAATGCGGCGGATTTCAGCCTTCCGTCGTCGAACACGAAGCTCTCGGATCGGGAGCGCTCGACAAACAGGTCGCCATCATCCGCGCCTTTCGCAGCGTCGGACAGGATTTCAGAAGCCTTGGTCAGGTCGAAGGGCAGGGATGTCTGTGTCATCTGGAATAGATGCGTGACACCCCGGCGCGTCGCAAGGGCAAAGGCGCAGAAACTCGGATCAGATCAGTTCGTGCTGATTTCAAAGCGCGACAGCTGCCACTCGGCCAGGTCCCAGTCAGGCTTTAATTCCAGCGCGCGGCGGAAGTCGTAATAGGCGCCTTCCACATCATTCAGTTTCTCCTTGGCCAGCGCCCGGTTGTAGTAGGCGGCGTGCAGGTCCTTGGACCCGAGCGCGATGGCCTGGTCGAGGGATTGGAGGGCTTCATCGTAGCGCTCGAGGAAAATCAGGGCTGCCCCCTCATTCAGATAGGTTTCGCCGGTATCCGGGCGGATCCGTTTGGCTGTAGCATAGTCCGACAGGGCCTTTTCATAGAGGCCCGCGCGCATTTGCAGGACGCCGCGATTCGTGAAGGTGGCGGCGCGATTGCTGGGTTTCATGGCTTCCAGTTCAATGGCGCGCGTGCAGATTTCGGCGCCTTTCCTGGGAGAAACGGTCTCGAACTTCGCGGCTTCATAGCAGTCTTCGGCGATCCCGCCGCCGAGGACGAGAACTTGCGCATTTGCCGTACCGGCGGCCAGGCCGAGAAGGAGGGTTGCGGCACATATCGCGTTTTTCATGGGTTTTGACCTCTCAATGTCTTGTCCGGTCGTGCCGGGATCATACCACGGAACCGCGCCGGCGCCGACAACCTGCGACAATATTGAGCGCGTAAAGTGGTAGGTTGCGGCTAGTACGTATTGTAGATAGAGGGACAGAGATTCCAATGAGACGAGGATAACTTCGTGCGACACCTTATTGCCGCCATGTGCGCTGCCGTCATGGCTGGTCCAGCGCTGGCATTTGAACCGACCGACGGCGCGCTGGGTTTCCAGCCTGCTGCGACTCGCATTGCAGAGCGCATTCACGTGTTCCATCACTTCGTGCTGATCATTATTGTTCTGATCACCTTGCTGGTGCTCGGCCTGCTGCTGTGGATCATCGTGCGCCACAATCGCAAGGCGAATCCGGTGCCGAAGAAATTCAGCCATAACACGCTGATCGAAGTGATCTGGACTGTGGTGCCGGCGCTGATCCTCGTGGCGATCGCCAGCCAGTCTTTCCCGAACCTCTACTATCAGGACGTGGTTCCGAACCTGCAGCAGATCACCGACAAGTCGGACAAGATGATCGCTGACGGCAAGACGGCCCAGCAGGAACGCTTCGCCAAGGACTACTACCCGGAAGCCGCTGAGAAGGGCTTCGTGAACGTGAAGGCCCAGGGCAACCAGTGGAACTGGACCTACACCTATCCTGATCTGGTTGATGATTCCGGCTATCCGCTGGAGTTCGTCTCCAATCCGGTTCATGTCGGTATTTCCGCAGACGCTGACAATTATGCCGGCGCAACTGGCCGGACAGACTTCGCATCCAAGCCGCGTAACCTGGCGGTCGATTATCCGATGGTGATCCCCGAAGACCGCTTCGTGCGCTATTACACGGCTGCGGCTGACGTGATCCATTCCTGGACCGTTCCAGCGTTCGGGGTGAAGACGGACGCCGTGCCGGGTCGCCTGAACGAAGGCTGGTTTCTCGTTGAAGAGCCGGGCATCTATTACGGCCAGTGTTCCGAGCTTTGCGGCGTGAACCATGCCTTCATGCCTATCGAGGTTCGCGTGGTCAGCCAGGCGCAATTCGACAGCTGGGCCGAGCTCATGCTCGCCGGTGACTATGAAGCCGCCTATGCGACTGTCGACGTTTTTGCATCCAATGAGCAGGCGACCCAGTTCGCCGCCAAACAGTAATCAGGGAAGAGTGACACGCCATGCCTATGGATGAAGTGGCCATCGACCATCACGACTCACACGATCACAAGCCTGGCTTCTTTACGCGCTGGCTGTTTTCGACCAACCACAAGGACATCGGGACGCTGTACCTGATCTTCGCGCTCATCGCGGGGGTCGTGGGCTACACGCTGTCTGGCCTGATCCGCTGGGAGCTTGCAGAGCCTGGCATCGGCGTCATGACGCAATTCGTTGCTGGTGAAGGCGACGTGGCGATTCAAAACGCCAAGCATTTCTACAACACCGTGATCACCTATCACGGCCTGATCATGATCTTCTTCATGGTCATGCCGGCGCTGATCGGTGGGTTCGGCAACTGGTTTGTGCCGCTGATGATTGGCGCACCGGACATGGCCTTCCCGCGGATGAACAATATTTCGTTCTGGTTGACTGTCGCAGCGTTCGTTCTGGCGTGTATTTCGATGACGGTTCCGGGCGGACCGGGCGATGGCTTCGGCGGAGGCTGGGTGCTTTACCCGCCGCTGTCTTCAACGACCGGACACCCTGGCCCGGCCATGGACGTGCTCATCCTGTCGCTTCATACGGCCGGTATTGCGTCGATCCTCGGCGCCATCAACTTCATCGTGACAATCCTGAACATGCGCGCGCCTGGCATGACCATGCACAAGATGCCGCTGTTCGCCTGGGGCGTCCTGATCACGGCTGTCCTGTTGCTGCTGTCCCTGCCTGTGCTGGCTGCGGCGCTGACCATGCTGCTGACCGACCGTAACTTTGGCTCGCAATTCTTCGCGCCAGCCGGGGGCGGTGATCCGATCATGTTCCAGCACCTGTTCTGGTTCTTCGGTCACCCGGAAGTCTACATCATGATCCTGCCGGCCTTCGGTATCGTCAGCCACATCGTGTCGACCTTCTCCAAGAAACCGATCTTCGGCTATCTTGGTATGGCCTATGCCATGGTCTCCATCGGGGTGATCGGCTTCGTCGTGTGGGCGCACCACATGTACACGGTCGGCATGGATGTGGACCTGAAAGCCTACTTCGTGGCCGCGACCATGGTGATTGCCGTTCCGACGGGTATCAAGATCTTCTCATGGATCGCGACCATGTGGGGCGGCTCCATCGACTTCAAGGTTCCGATGCTCTGGGCGATCGGCTTCATCTTCCTGTTCACCGTTGGCGGTGTGACGGGTGTGGTGCTCGCAAACGCTGGTATCGATCATGCCCTGCATGACACCTATTACGTCGTCGCGCACTTCCACTACGTGCTGTCGCTCGGCGCCGTATTCGGCCTGTTTGCTGGCTGGTACTACTGGTTCGAGAAGATGTTCGGCATCAAGTACAATGGCATGATCGGCGGGCTGCATTTCTGGTTGATGTTCATCGGCTCGAACGTCCTGTTCTTCCCGCAGCATTTCCTCGGCCTGCAGGGCATGCCACGCCGCTACATTGACTATGCTGACGGCTTTGCCACCTGGCACATGTGGTCGTCGATCGGTTACGCGATCACGCTGGTTGCCACGCTGATCTTCTTCGTCGGTCTCGTCGAAGCCATGATCCGCCGCCGCAAGGGTGAAGCCAACCCATGGGGTGAAGGCGCCACGACGCTGGAATGGACGCTGCCTTCGCCGCCGCCATTCCACCAATTCAACGAGCTGCCGCACGTCACTAACAAGGGCGGCCACTAACAGCCAAAAGGAAGGGCTCGGCCTTCCAGACAGTCTGATAACCGAGGCGGCCCGGCGCGATATGCGCTTGGGCCGTTTCGCTTGAAAGGACCCGAAAGAGACCATGACTGACATGAGCGCATCGCCAACCAAACGCTATGCAACCGCTGGTGACTATGTGCAGCTGCTGAAGCCGCGCATCATGATGCTTGTCGTGTTCACGGCCGTTGCCGGCCTGATCGCGGCCGTGGGTGTGACTGGCGTGTCGGTCAATCCGGTCATGGCCGCCATTGCGACGCTGGCCATCGCGCTCGGCTCGGGCGCGGCGGGCGCGATCAACATGTGGTATGATGCGGACATCGACCAGATCATGACGCGCACCTCGACCCGCCCGGTTCCGTCTGGGGCTGTGCCAAAGGAAGAGGCCCTTGCCATGGGCCTGATCATGAGCGGCGTGTCGGTCCTGCTCATGTGGCTTGCCTCGAATTGGCTGGCGGCTGCGCTCCTGGCCTTCTCGATCTTCTATTATGGCGTGATCTACACGATGTGGCTGAAGCGCTCGACGCCGCAGAATATTGTGATCGGCGGCGGAGCCGGGGCGTTCCCGCCCGTCATTGGCTGGGCCGCTGTCACCGGCAACACGCCGCTAGACGCCTGGATTCTGTTCGCCATCATCTTCTTCTGGACGCCGCCGCATTTCTGGGCGCTCAGCCTGCTCGCTCATGGCGAGTATGAAAAGGCTGGCGTGCCGATGTTGCCGGTTACGCATGGAGCGAAGACAACCCGTAACCAGATCCTGCTCTACACGATCCTGCTAGTGCCACTCGCGCTGTTGCCGGTTGCAACCGGGTTGGGGGGCTGGATTTATGGCGGTGTGACCCTCGCGCTGGGCCTTGTCTTCCTGTCCTATGCGGTGCGGGTCTGGCGGTCACATGCAGGCGATGCCGGGGCGAGCGCCGCAGACATGAAGCTGGCGCGCGGCATGTTTTTCTTTTCCATCCTGTACCTGTTCCTCGTCTTTGCAGCACTGATCGTGGAACATGCTGCGGGGCTTCACTTCCCGATTGGAGCGGCCTGATTTGTCCGACGATAACGAAAAATACCCTGGTCAGTTTACCGATGCCTACATCCCGGATGAGGCTGAAGTGCGCGCCCGTAACAGTCGCAATCGCTGGCTGGGCATCGTGCTCGCCGCCTTTGTCATCCTGGTCGGCGTGATCACCTTCATTCGCCTGTCCTCGTCTGACCTGAGCCAGAGCGGCTTCTATTATTCGGTCGATGACAAGGGTGAGCGGATCGAGGAACTGCCGGAAGGCATGACCCCGGATCAGGCTGCACCCCCGCCAAACCTGACCCCGGCCGACGAATCGCAACCGGAAGAGGGCCAGCCATGAAGCTTTCGAACACGAAAGTCGCGCTGATCTCGCTGGGAGTTTTCACAGCCATGCTGGGCCTCGGCTTCGCGGCGGATCCACTCTACGACACCTTCTGTAAGGTGACTGGCTTTGGCGGCACCACGCGCATTGCAACGGCGGCGCCCGAAAAGATGGTCGAGCAGGAAGTCACGATACGCTTTGATGCGAATGTTGCCGACACGCCGCTGATCTTCCACCCGCTTCAGACGACTCAAACGCTGAAACTCGGACAGCATGGGCTGGCCTTCTATGAGGTCTCGAACCCGTCCGATCAGGAAATCCGGGTCATTGCGAGCTATAATGTGACACCGCACTATGCCGGCCCGTATTTCAACAAGCTCGAATGTTTCTGCTTTGAAGAGCGCGTCATTGCGCCGGGCGAGACCAAGAAACTCCCGATTGTGTATTTCGTATCTGCAGACATGCAGGATGACCGGGTCGCGAAATCACTCGAGACGATCACGCTGAGCTACACCTTCTTTGACAGTTCCAGCTATTCCGGTGAGAAAAAAGCCGCCCAGAAGGGTGCGGCGAATTCAGCCAATGCAGGCTGATACAGTTGCAAATACAGGTCGGAGCGGTCTAAAGAGCGATCTGATTCATGTGATTTTTTAGAGGGGTCAAAAGGGCCATGGCTCACGACGAAGTCAAACACGATTTCCATCTCGTAAATCCGTCTCCCTGGCCGCTGCTGGGGTCGCTGTCGGTGCTGGTAACCGCCCTGGGCGGTGTTACTTTCATGAAAGGCCTGTTCGGCCTTGAGGCTGGCACTTGGTGGCTGCTTGCCATTGGTCTGGCAATGGTCATCTGGGTCATGTTCGGCTGGTGGCGTGAAGTCATCAAGGAAGGCCAGATTGGCGATCATACGCCAGTCGTGCAGATCGGCCTGCGCTACGGCATGATCCTGTTCATTGCGTCCGAAGTCATGTTCTTCGTGGGCTGGTTCTGGAGCTTCTTCGAATTTGCCATCTTTGAAAGTGCGCGGGTTGGTGAGACATGGGATTCGGCAAATGCGCTTTATGCCGAGGGGCTCTCCCGCTTTGCGGACTGGCCGCCGGTGGGAGTTGAGACCTTTGATCCGTTCCACCTGCCGCTGATCAACACGCTGATCCTGCTTCTGTCCGGTACCACCGTGACCTGGGCGCACCATGCGCTGCAGCACAATGACCGCTCTGGCGCCAAGCTTGGCCTCGTCTTTACAGTCCTTCTCGGCATGGTGTTCACCCTGCTGCAGGCCTACGAATACAGCCACGCGGCTTTCACCTATGACGGCACGCTCTACGGTTCGGCCTTCTTCATGGCGACCGGCTTCCACGGCGCACACGTCGTGATCGGTACCATCTTCCTGGCGATCTGCCTGATCCGCCTGTTGCTGGGCGGCATGAGCGCGGACAAGCATCTCGGCTTTGAATTCGCGGCCTGGTACTGGCACTTCGTTGATGTTGTCTGGCTGTTCCTGTTCGCCTTCGTCTATGTCGTGCCGTTCCTGGTATATGGCGGTTAGACTGGCATCCGCTATCGACACGTAAGATAACAGGCCCGCCGGCGCACTTGCCTGGCGGGCCTTTTTTCAGGACCTTTCGGACACTCTATGCGCTTTCGCCCTTTTCCCATTCTGACCCTGTTCACCCTGGTGTCTCTCGTGATCCTGGTAATGCTGGGAAACTGGCAGTATGGGCGGTTCAGCGCGAAGATGGCGCTGGATGAAACAGAGCCAAATTGGGTGACGCTGGAGGGGCGTGTCGTGCCCGGCAGCGAGGCCATGGTCTACGCCTATGCCGATGGCGCATCGTCTTGGCGCCGCGTGGTTGCGATCGATGACGGCGCGCGGGTCATCTTCACCACCATCGAACTCTTCTACCAAGTCGAACCGCCAGTAGCGTGTCAGGGCCCTGAGTGCGGTGCGAACCTGAATTTCTCGGCGCAGGGCATCTACAAGACGCCCGGCAATCGGAGCGCCTTTGCAAGCCCGGATGAGCCGACCGCCGGCGTCTTCTATTCGTATAGTATTGCAGACCTCGCAGACCTGTTGCCCGCGGATGTGTCGGCGCGCGTGGTACCGGAAGCGTTCGAGCCGCAGACATTGCGGCTGGTTGAAAACGGCCGCGCGATGGCGGGGCCGAATCCGTTTGCCCGACTCCGCATGGATGATGATTTGCCGCCTCAGAGGCATTTCGGATACGCGATTACGTGGTGGGGGCTCGCCATGGCGTTGCTGGGTGTGTATCTCGCCTTCCACTATCAAAAGGGCCGGTTACGGTTTCGCAGAAGGGACGGGGAATGAAGTATATTTCCACTCGGGGGCAGTCAGAGCCCGTAGATTTTCTGGGCGCTTGCCTCGCCGGCCTTGCGCCAGATGGCGGCCTCTATGTTCCCGAAACCTATCCGTCGATTGAGCCCGCAAAGCCGGGTGAACCCTATGCGCAAGTCGCGGCGCGTGTGATTTCCACGTTTGCAGGCGATACGCTGACACATGAGGAAGTGCTGGGCCTGTGTGAGCGGGCTTATGCGACCTTTGCTCATCATTCTGTCACACCGCTGACCCAGTCCGGCCCGGCATGCTGGTTGCTGGAGCTTCATCATGGGCCGACGCTGGCCTTCAAGGATGTGGCGATGCAGCTGATTGGCCAGCTCTACGATCATGTGCTGGGCAAGACCGGGCGCCGCATGACGATCATGTGCGCGACGTCTGGTGATACCGGCGGCGCGGCGGCTGCGGCTTTTGCGGGGGCGAAGCATGCCGACCTCGTGATCCTGCACCCATTCGAACGTGTCTCACCCATCCAGCGCCTGTTCATGACCACGACCGGCGCGGACAATGTCTTGAACCTCGCGCTTGAGACCGATTTCGACGAATGCCAGACCATCGTGAAATCCCTGTTCGCGGATCGCGATTTCGCCGACCGGGTCAGCCTGTCTGGTGTGAATTCCATCAACTGGGCGCGGATCGCGGCGCAGATGGTCTATTATGCGACGTCACAGGCCGCGCTTGCCGGGCAGCAAATCCGCTTCATCGTGCCGAGCGGAAATATGGGGGACGCGCTGGCGGGATATGTTGCAGCCCGTTGCGGCCTGTTGCCGGGCGGCCTGGATATCGTCTGCGCGGTGAACGAAAACGATTCCCTTCTGCACCTGTTCAATTCGGGTGTGATGTCAAAGCGCCAGACCGTGGCCACGCCCAGTCCGGCCATGGACATTTCGATCCCGTCCAATTTCGAACGCATCCTGTTCGAACTGTCTGATCGTGACAGTGACGCGGTGCGCGGTGTCTATGACCGATTCAAGCAGGCCGGAGAGGCAGACCTGCCGGAGACGGCGAAGGGCCGCATGGGCTGTTCCGGGATTCGTGTGCAGAGCGTCAGCAATGCGGACACCATGGAAGAGATGCGCCAGTTCGAGGCCGAGACCGGCTGGTTGATCTGCCCGCACACGGCGGTTGGCACGCGGGTAGCTCGCCTATCGCCTGCGCCGGATGTGGCGACCGTCGTTCTGGCCACCGCGTCGCCCGCCAAGTTCCCGGAGACCGTTCTCGAAGCGACCGGCCGTGAGGCACGGCTGCCGGACTTTGCCACCGGCGTGATGACGAATGCGGAAGTGTTCGAACGTGCCGAGCCCACCCTCGGCGCGGTCCGGGCGCGTGTTGAGCAACTGGCCGAATAGGTCATGCCGGTTCACCGCAAGGATACGGCGATCGTCACCCAGCGCCTGGTCATCGAGCCGGCGCGGAAGAAGGACTTCGAGGATTGGTCCGCCCTGCGCAAGCGCAGCCGCAAGCATCTTCAGCCCTGGGAGCCCACCTGGCCACGGGATGCAAACTCCCGCGCGGATTGGACGCGAAGGCTGCAGGCCTGGAAGGCCGGCTGGAAATCCGGCCGGGCCTATGTCTTCCTTATTCGCCGGGTGAAGGATGGAAAACTTGTGGGCGGCGTGTCGCTCACCAATGTGCGCTCATGGCCTGCCAACAGTGCAAGTCTGGGTTACTGGCTGGGCCACGACCAGCAAGGCCACGGCTTCATGCAAGAGGGCGTCGGGGCGGTTTGCGACTGGGCGTTTCGAGAATTACAGCTCCATCGCATCGAAGCTGGCATACTGGCATCAAACCTGCGTTCCCGCAAAGTCTTGGAAACAAACGGCTTTCGGGAAGAGGGACATGCTGAAAAATATCTTGAGATCGCGGGCGTCCGCCGCGACCATGTCCTTTTCGCCCTCGTCAGGTCTGATACTTGACGATAGGCTCCTCAAGATGATGTCCGATCAGTCGACCCAGCCTCAAGGTAGTTGGCACTGGAATGCCGTCAGCCGGCATCTCCTGATCGAAGCTCCGAAGGGGGGCGATCTTTCCGATCTGGCGGGCCAGTGGTCAATTGATGCCATTGAGCAGATGTTCGAAGGGTTGAGCCGGGGTCGATTGGCTCAGGCGTTCAGTACATCCGAAGGGCCGGTCCGGTGCGATCTGAGACTGTCGAGTGGCGCCGATATACATCTTGTCGGCGCGTTCGTCGGCGAGGAAGACGCGCACGGCATGTTGTTGGCAGGAAACGAATTTGCCGACATTGATCCGTCAGACCTGCAGCCGGGTCCGGATCTCTATCCGGTGTTCCAGCCGATCATTTCTCTCGGCAGCGGGCGTATCGCCGGCTTCGAGGCCCTTGCGCGCTGGGATGACGGCGAACTGCGCAATCCGCCCAGCCGCTATGAGGATGAGGCGCTTGCCTCCAACATGTTGATCCGCTCGGCTGAGACGCTGTCCAAGATGCGCGAATTGTCCGGCCGGTCTGATTTGTTCATGCATGTGAATTTGACGGCACGGGACCTGGCACGCAGCACGCTGCCCGCGCTCGTGGAAGCATTGATGCAAGGGTATGACCTGCCTGAGAAAGCCTTGCGGATCGAACTGACCGAGCAGGCCGCTCTACGAGACGAGAGTCATGCCCTTGCAGCGGTCATGGCCCTCAAGGCCGTCGGCGCCGGACTGGTGCTTGATGATTTCGGCACGGGCCATTCCTCGTTCGCGTGGCTTGCAGACTTTCCGGCCGACAGCCTGAAAGTGGATCACGGCCTGACCCGCCGTCTCGGGCAGCACCGGACCGACACGATTCTGGGAACCCTGACCTTGCTGGCTGCGCGGCTCGACATGACCACGACAGCAGAAGGCGTGGAGCACAAGGATGACGCCACAAAACTGCGGAGTCTCGGCTTCGATTATGCGCAAGGCTTTGCGTTTGCCCGCCCGATGGAAGAAGCAGCCGCGCTGGCCTTCCTGACCGCCTGATCAGGCCGTTCCGGGGCGAATCTGAAGCCGGCCGCTGTCGATGCCCAGATGGCCGAGTGCGGCTTCCCATTTTGCCTCATGGCTCTCTCCGAAGACGAGATCTGCATCAGGCTCGCCAATCAGCCAGGCATTTTCAGCCAATTCGTATTCCAGCTGCCCGGCGCCCCAGCCTGAATAACCGAGGGCGAGAACCGACCGGCGTGGGGCGTGCGTTGATCCCATGGAGTGCAGCATGTCGCGCGTTGCGGTCATGCAGAATGTGCCGTCGATTTCCAAGGTGGCGCCTTCGCTTACCACATCATCTGTGTGAAGAACGAATCCGCGGTCGCTGCTGACCGGGCCGCCATCCAGTACGAGGTCTTCCGGGACGTCGATCTCAACCGGCACGTCGAGCTGGTACAGCAATTGGGGCAGGGTGAGGCCGTCCATCGGCTTGTTGAGAACGATGCCCATCGCGAATTCCGGAGAGTGGGCACACACGAGGATGATGGAACGCGCAAAACGCGGGTCACCAATGCCGGGAAGGGCGATAAGAAGTTTCCCTGTCAGGTCGGCGTCCATCCGAATACCCTTTCGCCGCTGATGCTGGGCGAATTGTTGATCTTTGGCAAGGGAGGGTGCGCTTGTGGTCAGCGCCTTGCCGTCCTATCTGGGCAGTACAGCATCAAGGAGACCAGCTGATGAGCATCAAAGTCGGAGACAAGCTTCCGGACGCCACTTTCATGGAAATGACGGCAGACGGCCCGCAGCCACGCACAACCGAGCAGGTTTTCGGCGGCAAGACCATCGCGCTGTTTGCCGTGCCGGGCGCCTATACGCCGACCTGTTCCGCGCGCCATCTGCCAGGATTCGTCGACAAGTCCGGAGATCTGAAATCCAAGGGCGTGGACGAAATCGTCTGCACGTCGGTGAACGATGTCTTCGTCATGGGCGCCTGGGCCAAGGATGCCGGTGCGGACGAGACCGTACGCATGCTGGCTGACGGCAATGGGGCATTTGCAAAAGCTCTCGGCTTGGAAATGGATGCCAGCGGTTTCGGCATGGGCCAGCGTTCGCAGCGTTATTCCATGATCGTCAAGGATGGTGCGGTTGCCGAGCTCAACGTCGAAGATGGCGGCGAGTTCAAGGTTTCCAGCGCCGACTACATGCTGAACCAGCTTTAGGGCTCGCTGCGTAGTAACTGTTAAACAAATCAAGTGATTATCGGCGTGTTCGGGGTTCGGGCACGCCGATTTTTGTTTGTTTTTTATTGAATATCGGCAAACTCTCCCCCAAATTAATGTGGGTTACAAAGGAGAGGGATTCCATGGACCTTTTAATGTCGGTGCCGGTGCTGATTGCCATCGTCGGTCTCATTCTGATCGTGTCCACGGTCAAACAAGTGCCTCAGGGGTACAATTGGACAGTCGAGAATTTCGGTCGCTACACCAAGACCCTGACGCCCGGCCTGCATTTCATCATGCCGATCTGGCAAAAGGTCGGTCGCAAGATGAACATGATGGAAACCGTGCTGGACGTGCCACAGCAGGAAGTCATCACCAAGGACAATGCGATGGTGTCATGCGATGCCATCGTGTTCATTCAGGTGATCGATGCGGTGTCGGCAGCCTATGAAGTCAACAACCTCCACAACGCCATTCAAAATCTGGCCCTGACCAATATCCGTACCGTGGTCGGCTCGATGGATCTCGACGAAGTCCTGTCCAACCGCGATGATATCAATGCGCGCCTGCTACACGTCATCGATTCGGCGACAAATCCGTGGGGCGTTAAAGTCACGCGGATAGAAATTGCCGATCTGAGCCCGCCTGCAGATATTACCGAAGCCATGAACCGCCAAATGAAGGCTGAGCGCCTGAAACGGGCGGAAATCCTGACCGCCGAGGGCGACAAGCAGTCGGCTATCCTCAAGGCCGAGGGCCAGAAGCAGGCCAAGATCCTGGAAGCGGAAGGTCGACGCGAAGCCGCCTTCCGGGACGCTGAAGCCCGTGAGCGCGAGGCCGAGGCTGAAGCGAAGGCGACCGCGATGGTCAGTGAAGCGATTGCCAAGGGCGACGTTAATGCGATCAACTACTTCCTTGGCCAAGCCTATGTCCAGGCGTTCGAGAAGCTGGCGACTAGCCCGCAGCAACGGACAGTCATCATCCCCGCTGAGTTCTCCAGTATCTTGGGGGCCATTGAAGGTATCAAGGGCCTGACCGGCGCGGCGAAAGAGGCGCAATTGAACCCGCAGCAAGGCGGCGCCGTACCGCCGACACGCACCGAGTATTAATTCCTTCCTGTACCCGTCCGTGTGCCCGGGAACCGGCATCGCGTTCAACGTCATTTGGGAGACCTGAACCATGGAACAGATTTTTACCGAACTGACTGTCTGGCATTGGCTGGCGCTCGGGCTGGTCCTGTTCGGCATCGAGATGCTGACCGGGACATTCGACCTGATGATGCTGGCGGTCGCCGCGTGGCTCACTGCAGCCTTCGCTTACCTGGGACCAGAATCCTACACCACATGGCAAGGGCAACTCATCGTGTTCGGGATTGCGGCATTCGCCCTGGTCCTGGCAGGACGGACGTTCTTTTCCGGTCTGCGCGGGCGGGACGAAGAACACCCAACCCTCAACAAGCGCATGGTCAGCCTGGTCGGCCAGCGTGGCATGGCCATGGGTGATTTCATTTCAGGTGCTGGTCAGGTCCGAATTGGCGACACGGTCTGGCGGGCTGAGGTGGTCGAGGGCGAAATCGTGCGCACCGGTGACACGGTCATCGTTGAAGGCGCGAAGATGACGACGGCCATTGTGAGGCGTGCTGTCTCTTGAGCGGCCGCCCCCCTGAAACGCCAAAGAAAAAGGCCGGCTCCTCAGGAGCCGGCCTTTTTGATTCAGATGGCGCCCTGATTGATCAGGAAGCGGAGGTCGAGATACCGTAGGCGGACGGACCCGAGGAGGCGACAGGCTTCGACTCATTGGCTGCGGAAGCCGCTTTGGGAGCTGTGTCCTTCAGTGGATCGTCTGCATGCTTGACCTGGCCCTCGAAGACGGCGTTCGACTGGATCTGCAGCGACGAGTGAACGATATCGCCTTTGACGTGCGCGCCGGTTTCGAGTTCAACCTTGCGAGCGCGGATCGAGCCCTTGATGCGGCCTTTGACGCGAACGACTTCGGCCTTCACTTCGCCCGTGATGTGGCCGCTGGCGCCGATCGTGATGTCCGTTGCGGCGACGTCGCCGTCAACAGTGCCATCAATCTGCAGCGCGCCCTCGGACGTCACGGAGCCGTTGATCTTCATGTCTGCGCAGATGATGGAGGCTGCGCGAGCGGCAGGCTTGGAAGACGCGCCGCGGATGGCGTCCTGCGCCGTTGCCGTTTTCACGGGTTCTGCTGGGGTAGGGGTGTCACTGGATTTGCTATTCTTCGTGAACATGACGGCCTGCTTTCAAAAACTTTACTGGATCATATGCTTTACCGTTGAAAAACACCTCAAAGTGAAGGTGATATCCGGTACTTCTTCCGGTCGTGCCCATCTTCCCCACGAGATCGCCAACGTTTACCGTATCGCCCTTTGATACAGTAATAGAGCGCAGGTGACCATAGCGCGACTTGAAGCCGTACCCATGATCCACTTCGACAACTCGTCCATACCCTGACCGTGCGCCTGCGAAACTGACAGTGCCCGGACCAGACGCCACGATCGGCGCCCCTCCGTAAGCGGCAACGTCAATGCCATTGTGCCAACGCGGTCTCTTGATGAAAGGATCTACCCGGATGCCATAGGGGCTGGTGTACCGGAAGGGCACGCCGACCGGGGCACCAAGGGGCAGGCTTTCAACAATCTGTTCGTAATATTGCATCTCGGCGACGCGAGCCTGAGTCTCGGTCAGCCGGTTATAGAAGCTGGCATCCTGGGCTGAGAGCGTCTCGCCGCCGGCCGTCAGATTGGCCATGGAAACAAGCGGCCCGCCCATCTCGGCGCTTTCCATGATGCGATCACTGCCGATCGTGGTCAGCTGGATGACGCTACGCGCGCGTTCGGCGCGTTCGATGGCGAGATCTTCAGCCTCGTCCAGCATGCGTTCCTGATTATATTTCAAATTCCTGACGCTGACGCGATTGCCACTCGTGTCGAGGGTAGCCGTCATGCGGAAACTGTCCCGAGACTGACGGTCATCAGCTTCCTCGATCGAGGCCTGGACCAAGAGGTCGGCGCCATCACCCTTGAGGGCGGAAACGTCAAGGTTTTCGTCGCCCTTCAGCTGCTCGAACAATTCCTCAAGCGCCTTCTGGCGGTCTTCCCATTCTGCGGTCTCGCGCTGGAACGCGTCTGTGCGTTCTTCGAGCAGGGAGCGCGACAACGCATCCTTGGCGCGCAGTTCCTGGACCCAGCGCTCATATTTGGCCAGTTCGCGATCATCGGAGCTGCCGGTCAGGGAACCTGTGGAGCCGCCGAGAGCAAATGTGCCGGTAAGAAAAATGGTCCATCCGGCAAGGGCGGTTGCGCCGAGTGCACAGATGGCCTGCTGCCATGGGGAAATGGATATGTAACGGACTGTGCCGCCGCTACGATGATATATTTGTCGCTCAGGAAATGCGCGATCGAACGTCGCTTTGAGGTTCGCACTCCATTTCGCCATTCACGCCACCCGTCGCTGGAATCACACCGCCTACTGCAACAACACCTACAGTAAGTTCCCAAACCCTAGAGATATAAATACCGGAATCACTAAGGGACGGAACCCCTTGCGAGCATAATTCATGAAAATATTCGCGCATCAGGGTAAATTGCTCGTTAATATTCGTTTCTTACCCCTTAAACCTTGTCCTAATTCGCTTTTGTAGGGTCAGGAAGGTGGCCTAAAACGTCCTCTGCATGACCTTTCACCCGGACTTTTTTCCAAGATTTAATGATTGAAGCGTCGGGTCCGATCAGAAAGGTCTGGCGGGCGATGCCCATATAGGTCCTGCCATACATGTTTTTCTCGACCCAAGTGCCGTAGGATTCGGTGACCTCGCCCGTTTCATCGCTGCCGAGGATGACTTTCAGGTCATGTTTCGCGGCGAATTTCTCGTGTTTTGTAAGCGGATCCCGAGAGACTCCGACGATCTTTGCATTGCGCGCTGCGAATGCCTCAATCATCTCCGAGAAATCCTTGGCCTCGTTCGTGCAGCCCGGCGTGTCATCCTTCGGATAGAAATAGAGAACAAGATAGCCACCCGCAAAGTCCTTCAACTGGATCGGTCCGGAAGTGGAAGGCATTGAGAAATCAGGAGCCTTTTCACCGTCTTGCAGTACTTTCGCCATGTATTCCTCCTATGGTGCCGTCAGCTTCGTGTGCATATATCGCCATGGAACGCAATTTTTAGACGTAGAATTCCGGAGTCCCCGATTTGGTCCGCCAGAGAGCTTCACTTGTCATTCTCGAAATACTCGGGGGGCTGATACTTGTCGTTCTCGTGCTGGCGGCGCTGTTGGTCTTCCGCTTGTCCAGCGGACCCATCGAACTCGAAATGTTCCGGGACGACATTGAACAGGCACTGACCAATTCCCGCAATGGCCGGCCGGTGACGGTCGAGGATGTATTTCTCGAATGGTCCTCGGAAGACAAGCGCGTCCTGATTACCGGTCATGACATCAAGCTGCTGGATGAGGAGGGCAATGTTGCCGCCGAGTCCGATCGCGCGCGGATCGTGCTGTCGAGTTCGGCCCTTGTCATGGGTGACGTCGAAGTGCTGGGACTGGATCTGGTCGATGGCTGGATCAATGTCACACAATCCGGGCCTAACCTCTGGTATATTGCGGGTGACCCCTTGCCCGAAATCCCGGTTGGCGAGATGCCGCAAAATCCAAGTGAATGGCTGGAACGCATCAATGCCGTGCTGCCGCAGGTCCTGGTCGCCCTTCGGGAAAAGCAGGGTGAAATCAGCCTTGAGCGTCTGTCTTACGAAGAATTCGAAATGCGGGTCTTCGGAGCGGACAGCGCGCCTCTTTTCACGCTGACGGATTCCAAGGGCCTGTTACTGGTGAATGAGGACGGGCTGGATCTGTCGCTGTCCGGTAGCGGGGTCGGCGCAGGCCTGCCCGCCGGTCTGGCAATCGACATTCATACCAGCGAACTCGGCAGCCGCATGCAGGCATCCCTGGCCGTCGCCCAATGGTCTCTGGCGGACCTGGCTGCGAGGCTTGGGACCGATAGTGAATTCCTGTCCGGCGTCCCTGCCGACATTACGGTTGAGTTCAATACGTCCAGCGCTGCGGGGGTCGAGGAAATCGGCGTGAAGGCCATGCTTGCTGAGGGTGAACTGCCCTTCGGAGAAGATGGAATGAAGGTGTCCGATCTCGATCTCGAGATGACCTATGCGGCGACCAATGACGAACTCCTTATTTCCGGCACTTCCACGCGGTTTGGTCCCATCGCGGGTGCGATGGACCTCACGCTCGCCAATGCCCTGAAAGGGGCAGGCCCCCGGCCTTTCAAGCTGCGCAGCAATGCATTGACCCTGGATTTCACACCTGCCTTCGCCGCCCCCGTCACCTTGCGTGATGTCCGCGCAGACGGGGACGCAGATTTTCCGGACCGCCGGTTTAAAGACGCAAAGGTGGAATTCGTTTCGAATGACACGTTGTTCAAATTTGCCACCGATATGTCGTTGACGTCCGACCGGCAGGATAACGAGCCGCCGATCCTTGGCATGATCGAGCTCGAAACAGAAGGGACCGTGACCAAGGAAACGGTTCTCGCCTTCTGGCCGGTGTCGCTCGGGACCGGAGCGCGATCTTTCACCGACAAGCGGATCAGCAATACGGACGTGTCGAATTTGCGCGCACAAATGACGCTCCAGCGCGACAGCTTTGCTGAAGGCTATTTGCGCGATGAAGACCTCAACCTGACCTTCGATATCAATTCGGCCGATGTGAAATTTCTGGACGACTTGCCGGCGGCGCAAAATGCGGTGGGCAAGGGGCGCCTGACCGGGAACAGTTTCCGCGTGACGGTCAACCGCGGAGATTATGGGGGCTGGGACGTCGATGAGGCGCTGGTCGATTTTCCAGCCTTCAACCCGAAAGGCGAGGATTTCCGGGTGTTCGCCAAGGGACATGGCCCTGCCGCCAATGTCATCAAGACACTAAACGAGTCCCGGCTTCAACTCGGGTTCGACGAAGACCGCCTGACTGGCGACGTGGAGGCGACGTTCGAGCTGTTTCGCCCCGCGCTCGACAATGTCCCTGACGAGGCGGTGCGCCATACGACCATCGCCACGCTTGCCAATGGCGGCCTGAAGCGGGCTGCGCTCGGTATCGACCTCACCAATGCAACGGCCGAGATCAAGGTCAATCAGGATGGCATGACGATCACCGGGTTCGGCGATCTCGGGCCTTCTCCCGTTCAGTTCAGCTGGCGCGACGGATTCAAGGATGATGAGGCGCCCTCGGCCTTGTCGGCGACTGCGGTCATCACGCCCGACGTGCTCAACCGGTTCGGTCTTCCGGGCCGGGCCTATCTCACCGGAGAAGTGCCAACAGAGGTGCAGGCCTCTGTAGAGGGCGAAGAGGTTTCGGTAGCAAATGTCGCAATGGATTTGACCGCCGCCCGGCTCGACCTGTCCGAGATCGGCTGGGTGAAGACGGCCGGCAAGGAAGGCAAGGTCACTGTCCACTATGAGCGCGCGGAAGAAGGGTTTTCCTCTGATGTCCTGTTCACCAGTGAGGAGGCCTATCTCGATGGAAAGTTCACGCTGGGCGGGGATTCCCGGCTGGTGTCTGCGGATCTGCGGCGCGCCTTCCTGGCCGACACGGCGGATGTGAACGGCGAGATTTCGCGAGGGCCGAATGGTAATCTGGAAGTCGCCTTGACCGGTAGCTATCTCGACCTCTCCGGCGCGTTGCCCGGTATTGGCGCCTTGGGCGATGCAAATGACAGCAATGGCACCCCGTTGAGTGTGACGGCGGATGTCGACACGCTGACCCTCGGGGCGGGTATGTATGTTCGGAATGCAGATGTGACGTGGCGATCAACCGTGAACGGCATGCAGAAGCTTTCCGCGACCGGCACGACGGATGACGGCTCTGCCTTCAATATTGATCTCGACGGCTCATCTCCGGAGGGAACGAAGATCAAGGTGGTTAGCAGTGATGCCGGCTTCATTACCAGCGCCTTCCTTGATCTCGACTTCCTGGAGGGCGGAAGGCTGGATCTGGAGGGGACGCTTGCCCGGGATGGCAACCCGTCGAAATTCAACATCGTGGTCAGTGATGGACGATTGCGGAATGCGCCCTTCCTGACACAGATTCTCTCCCTGGCCTCCTTGCGCGGTCTTGCCGATACACTTGGCGGCGATGGCGTCCTGTTCTCACGAATCGAGGTGCCGCTGACGGTGGCCGGAGACCGGTATGTCGTGACCGGAGGCAAGGCGCAGGGCCCTGCGCTCGGCCTGACGGTGAATGGCTATTTGGGAGCAGATAGCGAGATCAATGTCGATGGGGTCCTGGTGCCAAGCTTTGGCATGAACTCCGCCCTCGGAGGAATTCCAATCATCGGGGATCTGGTGGTGGGCCGGGACGGAGAAGGTGTATTCTCCCTCACCTATAGCGTGCGCGGCAGCCTGGAAAAAGCGAACGTGTCCGTGAACCCGCTGTCGGCGCTGGCGCCGGGTGTCATTCGCCGAATCTTCGAGAACCCATCGGATACGGATATTCCGGAGGCGCAGGCCCGATCCGAAGATGAGCCTATTCCGTCAGAACTGCCGCCCATTCCCGAAGAGGAATTCTAGATAATCTTGACCAGAGCGTGACGCTTCTTGCCGGCGGACAGCTTGATCGTTCCATCAACAAGGTCATCCGCTGACAGGGCCGCATTCTGGTCGGACACAGACACGTCGTTCACCTTCGCAGCGCCCTGTTTGATCAGGCGGCGGGCCGCGCCATTCGACTCGGTCAGGCCTGTAGCGGTGAACGCGGCAGCGACCAGCATGCCTGCCTCAAGGTCGGAGGCTGAGACCTCTACGGTTGGCAACGCATCCGCTGACCCGCCTGCGGCGAACACAGCGGCTGCAGCAGCTTCGGATTCCCTGGCTGCGGCGTCTCCATGCAACATTTTGGTCGTCTCGTTGGCCAGCACGATTTTCGCGGTGTTGATCTCGGCGCCCTCAAGGGCTTCGAGACGAGCGATTTCGTCCAGAGGAAGCTCCGTGAACAGACGCAGGAAGCGACCGACATCCGCGTCTTCCGTGTTGCGCCAGAACTGCCAGTATTCGTAGGGGCTCTTGCGATCGGCATTGAGCCAGACGGCGCCATCGGCGGTCTTGCCCATCTTGCCGCCGGATGCGGTCGTGATGAGGTGGGCGGTGATGCCGAAGGCGTCGCCGCTTGCGGCCTTGTGGACGAGGTCTACGCCGCCAACGATATTGCCCCACTGGTCAGACCCCCCAATCTGCATGCGGCAGTGATGACGCCGGAACAGTTCGAGGAAGTCGTAGGACTGCATCAGCAAATAATTGAATTCGAGGAAGGTGTAGGGCTGCTCGGCGGCGAGACGACGCGCGACCGTATCCTGTTTCACCATTGTGTTGATGGTGAAGTGCACGCCCACTTCGCGCAGCATCTCGAGGTAGCCGAGCTTGCCGAGCCAGTCGTCATTATTGACCATGATGGCATCGGTCGGACCGTCGCCGAAGGTCAGGAAAGGCTGGAAGGCCTTCTTGATGCCTTCCATATTGGCCGCAATCTGCTCGTCGGTCAGCAAGGGGCGCGACTTTTCCTTGTCGGTCGGGTCGCCCACCTTGGTTGTGCCGCCGCCCATCAGGACGATGGGCTTCCCGCCGCTCTTCTGGAGGTGGCGCAGCATCATGATCTGGAGCAACGAGCCGACATGCAGGCTGTCTGCCGTCGCATCAAAGCCGATATAGCCTGTGGGAATTCCCTTTGCGCAATAGGCGTCCACCTCTGCCGGATGGGTGACCTGTTTCAGGTAACCGCGCTCTGACAGGGTTTTCAGGAATTCTGACTTGTATTCGCTCATCTTCTCGTGTCTCCGTGAAGCTGCCGCGCGTAACATGGAAAACTGATATCTTGAACTCTGTGAGTGAAAAATCTGAACCGTATTGGGTGGCTGGCTTCATGTCGGGCACGTCGCTGGACGCCGTCGACGCAGCGCTGATCCTGACCGATGGCGAGCAAGTGCTGGAGTTCGGACCCACGGCGGAGCGCAAATATTTGCCTGAAGAGCGCGCCGTGCTCCAGCGTGCGACCGATGCCGCGCGGGCCTGGAACTGGACCGGGCCTCAGCCGGCCACGATCTTCACCGAGGCGCGCGAGGCGGTCACCCACACGCATCTGGCGACATGGGAGAGATTGCTGGAAGGCTGGGCTGGGCCGATGCCGCGCCTTGCCGGGGTGCATGGGCAGACCGTGTTGCATCGCGCGCCAAAAGGCGACCAACTCGGCGCAACGCTGCAGCTGATTGACGGTCCCGCCTTGCAGGCGGCGTTGGGGGTGACGCTCGCCTATGATTTCCGGACCGATGATGTGGCCGCGGGCGGGCAGGGCGCACCGCTGGCACCCGCCTATCATGCCGCCTTGTTGGAGCGACTAGGCGACGAGGCGGCCTGTGTCCTCAATCTCGGCGGGGTGGCCAACATCACGGCGCGGATGAGCGACAGGGCCCTGATTGCCTTCGACACGGGGCCAGCCAATGGTCCGATCGACGAGTGGGTCGAAGGCCACGGCCTTGGCACGCATGATGTTGGCGGTCGCCTCGCTGCGGCGGGCCGTGTTCATGAGGGGCTTCTGGACCAATTGATGGATCATGACTGGTTCGACCAGCCCCCTCCCAAATCTCTGGACCGATATGATTTCAATGCCAGCATGGTGCGCGGCTTGTCTATCGAAGATGGCGCCGCAACCCTGACCGAATTCACGGCACGTGCGGTTGCGGCAGGGCTATCCCAGCTGCCGGAATACCCGGCTCGGATGATCGCGTGCGGGGGCGGCCGTCACAATCCGGTTCTGATGGAGGCTTTGAGACGCGCGGCCGGGTGCGACGTGCATGCAGCAGAAGCGGTGGGCTGGCGCGGAGATTCGATCGAGGCGGAAGCGTTTGCCTTCCTGGCAGCACGAACTGCGAGAGGCTTGCCGATCAGCTGGCCGTCGACAACAGGCGTTCCCGCCCCGATGCGGGGCGGGAAGCTGATTTCCTAGTCTTCCTCGGCTTCGAGGCGGAGCTTTTCTTCTGCATCGGCGAGGCGCTGCAAGAGATAGTCTTCGCAGAGGCCGATCAGTTCGTCGCGCTTGTCCTGATAGAAATGGTTGGCGCCTTTGATCGTCGTACGGTCGATCTGCTCGCCCTTTTGCACGCGCACTTTGGTGAGGGCCCGCTCGACATCTTCTGGCGAAGAGATCGAGTCGGTGTCGCCGGAGACGATCAGGCCGGACGCCGGGCAGGGCGCGAGGAAAGAGAGATCATAATGGTTCGCCGGGGGCGAGATGGCGAGGAAGCCATCGATCTCGGGACGACGCATCAGCAGCTGCAACGTGATCCATGCGCCGAAGCTGTAACCGGCACACCAGACAAAGCGCGGGCTTTCGGCAAGATTTTCGACGTAATCGAGCACGAAGGCCGCATCTTCCAGTTCGCCAATGCCTTGATCGTATTGACCCTGGCTGCGGCCTACGCCGCGCGAATTGTAGCGCAGCACACCGAAACCATGACGCTCGAACATCTGGTAGAGGAGAATGGAGATTGGATCCTGCATCGTTCCGCCCGCTTTGGGATGGGGATGGAGGATCAGCGCGATCGGCGCGCCGGGAAGCGGCGGCTCGGTGTAACGCGCTTCGATACGGCCCTGAGGGCCCGGAATGATGAGTTCTGCCATGTCATACTCGCTGGTCACAGGGGAAGGGCGCGGTCATAAGCCATTTGAGCTGTGAAAAGCAAATTTTTCTACACCTGCAAAAACGCCCGGAAGTTAGTATATCCCCCACATGATATATGCAGATCACAATGCAACCTCGCCTTTGAGGCCGGAAGCCCGCTTGGCCATGCTGAATGTATGGGACATGGGCGCGACCAATCCGTCATCCGTCCACACGTCCGGAAGGGCGGCGCGCGGCGTACTGGAGCGGGCCCGCCTGGCGATTGGGGGCGCGATCGGAAGCCGGGCGGAAGACATCATCCTGACAGGCGGCGGGACTGAAGCCGACAATCTGGCAATCCATGGCGTTGCCGTGGCGCTGGATGGAAATTGCACCTTCCTCGTCTCAGCCATTGAGCATGAGGCCGTCGCCAAGGCTGCGGCGCATTCCGGCGCCCGGGTCCAGACGGCCTATGTGACGCCAGACGGGACTCTGGACCTGGACCAGCTACAGGCTCAACTGGCGGACTGGGATCACGACAAATTCAGCACGCCGGTGCTCTGCCTGATGCTCGCCAATAATGAGACCGGCGTGATCCAGCCCGTGGCAGAAGCGGCCCGCATCGTGCGTGAGGCCGACGGGCTGACCATTTGCGATGCGGTGCAGGGGCTCGGCAAGATCCCGGTCAATGTCGGCCTGCTGGGGGTCGATTATCTCAGCCTGTCGGCCCACAAGATTGGCGGGCCACAAGGCGCAGGTGCCCTCTGGCACCGGGCCGGGGCCCCTTTGAAGGCCGTCACGCATGGTGGCGGGCAGGAGCGTGGCCTGCGGTCCGGTACAGAGAATGTGGCAGCGCAAGCCGGATTTGGTGCGGCGGTGGAAGCTGCCGTGAGAGATCTGCCGAAATATGCTATGCTAGTTAAATATCGCGATGATATGGAAACGCGTCTCGAACAGGAGGCTGGCGTCACGATCATGGGCAAGAGCGCAGAGCGGTTGGCGGGCACGTCAAACTTTGCCAAGCCGGGCTTTGCGGCAGAAACACAGGTCATGGCGATGGATCTGGCGGGCGTGTGCATTTCTGCCGGGTCTGCGTGTTCGTCTGGCAAGGTGAAACGTTCGCTCGTATTGCTGGCGATGGGCGCATCTGACGCCCTTGCGGAATCCGCAATCCGCACCAGCTTTGGATGGAACAGTACGCCGGAAGATTTTACCGGCGTGGCAGACGCCTGGCTCGACGCAGCCCGGCGCACGGTATTGAAGGAAACCGCATAATGGATTGCTGCGGCGGTATGGAAGATCATGACGAGGACTGCACCGAAGTGAAGGTGAAGGACAGCATTGACCAGGGTACGGTCGACGCCGCAAAGGCGCTCGAATCCGAGCACTATTCCGCAGGCTTCATCACCGATATCGAAATGGACATGGCACCGAAGGGCCTGTCCGAGGACACGATCCGCTTCATCTCGGCGAAGAAGAACGAGCCGGAATGGCTGCTCGAATGGCGCCTGGCCGCTTACAAGCGCTGGCTGACCATGGAAGAGCCGACCTGGGCGATGGTCGATTATCCGACCATCAATTATCAGGACTATTATTATTACGCCGCGCCCAAGACGGGTGCCAAATATGAGTCGATCGACGACGTTCCGAAGGAAATTCTCGAAACTTACGAGAAACTCGGCATCCCATTGCGCGAGGCGGAAGTCCTGCTCGGCGTGGAAGGCGCGGCTGAAACGGCTGCGACCGCCCGCGAGACGCCGCGTGTGGCCGTCGATGCGGTCTTTGATTCTGTCTCCGTCGCCACGACCTTCCGCAAGGAGCTCGAAAAGGCCGGCGTGATCTTCATGTCGATTTCCGAGGCGGTTCACGAATACCCGGACCTCGTGAAGAAATATCTCGGGACTGTGGTGCCCCAATCGGACAATTTCTTTGCGACACTGAACAGCGCGGTCTTCTCAGACGGGACATTCGTCTATGTCCCGAAGGGCGTGCGCTGCCCAATGGAGCTGTCGACCTATTTCCGCATGAACGCCGAGAATACCGGCCAGTTCGAGCGCACGCT
>DHZF01000057.1:0-22045 GCA_002414505.1 Hyphomonas sp. UBA5111
CTTGCGGCTTGCCAGTGCGGGCAACCATCGCATGGGACTGAATGAAGTGGCGATCGGCATCGCCCCGCCAGGTTTTGCGGTCGAATTGGCCCGCAGCCGGATGCATCCGGCCTGGCTCAGCCGCACCGTGGCCCTCGGTGAGATGTTCACACCGGAGGCTGCGCTGGAAGCAGGCCTGCTGGACCGGATAGTCGCGCCAGAAGCGCTTGATGCGGAACTCTCACTTATCCTGGAAGGCATGAAAGCCGTCCACCGACCCTCCCACGCCCTCGCCAAGAGACGTCTGCGCCATCCTGCCATGGCCGCAATTCGGGAGGCGATCGACCGGGAGCTGACGATCGAAGCCTACACATCGGGCGCGCGGGCGCCTTCAGACATTGTATTGCCGGGCAGGCCGGGGATGTGAGGGCAGACCGGTCACCCAAATTCAGCGAGCATCAGACCTGTGCGTGAGGTCAGGTTTTTGTCCTGAATTCTCCCGTCTAGGGCCGACAAGGGCGTCTTCCTTGCCGAAGGGCGCCCTCATGCAGACGGAAAGTTCAGATCAGGGCATGGCCTGTCTGAGTTGCGGGCAGTCTGACCACGACACGCAGACCGCCCCCCGGTCGGTCAAGCAGGGTGATGGATCCCTTGTGGCTGGTGATAATCGTGTGTGCGATAGCCAGGCCGAGACCTGCCCCTTCCGTTTTTCGATTGCGTGAGGTCTCCCGTCGGAAAAAGGGTTCAAATACGTGTTTGCGATCCGCTGGGGCGATGCCGGGACCGCGGTCAGAGATCACGATACAGGCACTGTTTGCGCATCGTTCGAGAGATATATCAGCAGATTGACCATATTTGATGGCATTGGCGATCAAATTGACAAAGGCGCGCTGAAGGCGACTGGGATGACCTTCGGTGAACAGGCCGGAGCTGACCTGAAGATGGATCCTGTCTTCGGGAAACTGGCCCGAGGCGCTTATGTCTTCCAGCATCCGGGCAAGATTCACGGATTCATGTCCGACCCGCGGTGCGCCATCTTCGGCAAAAGCCAGGGTATCATCCAGCAATTCCTGTATGTCAGAGAGGGTGCGCTCGGCAGCTTCGCGGCTTGCCGGCTCCAATGCTTCGATCCTGAGGCGCAGGCGGGTTAAATATGTCCGCACATCATGGGTCATGGCCGACATGACCAGGGCGCGATTGGCGATCAATTCCGAGATACGCGTCTGCATCTTGTTGAAAGACCTGGTTAGCGCCCTGAGGTCGCTACCTCCCGCTGGCTTCACCAGCGAAGGCTTTCCGGTCTGCGCAAAGCTGCGCGCCGCTTTCGCCATGTCACGGACCGGACGTACTTCCTGCCATATTGCCCATACTGCCAGTGCGACGACAATCGTCCCCGACAGGCCCGCCACAAATCCGAATGGCAGCCGGCGAATGCGCACGCCCAGCAGATCCGGCGTCTCGATAACGAGCCAGCCATCCGCCTTCAGGTCGATCAGCAGGCGCATGGGGAATCCGGCCTCCACGGCCTCATCGCTCTGGCGCAGCTCGGTAAAGTCATGATTGCCGAGACCGATCATTCCGATAACTTCACGATCCTGGAGGATCTCTGAATATCCCTCCACGGCCCGGCGAAAAACCGGAATCCGCCGGCGGCCCAGGCGCTCAGTTTCGGTCAGTTCCGGGACGATCCGGACAGCCAGGTCCGGTCCATTCATCGCCTGCAAGAGTGTTGTGCGATCTTCTGGCGCTGTGGCTTCGACAATTTCCACAATAGAGGCGACCCGAGCGGGCAGGGGAAGGCGGTATTCTGCTCCAGCTTGCCTCTGCGCCATGTGCCAGAAGACCATGACGATCGCCAGCTGGCTGAGAAAGATCACAAGGGCGATCACTGCCAGCACACGGACAGCGATCACCGATCCGATGGCCGGGAACCGTATCATGTGTTCACGTGCTCAGCCAGAATGTAGCCCCCGTTCCGGATTGTCTTGATCAGTGTCGGATTGGAGGGGTCCTGTTCGATTTTCCGGCGCAGCCGACTGATCTGGACATCGATAGACCGGTCGAAGACGCCGCCAAGACTGCGCCCGCTGACCAGTTCGAGTAACCGGTCCCGGTCCAGCACACGCTGTGGCCGGCTGAGGAAGACTGTCAGGAGGGTAAATTCACCGCTGGACAGGGCGATGGGGGTGCCCTTCAGCGTCCGGACGTCCCGACGATCATAATTGATGATGAGATGAGCGCAGCGGACTTCATTCGGCCTGCGCGGGTCACTCGATGAGGATCGTCGCAGGATCGCGCGGATGCGCGCCAACAATTCACGTGGGCTGAAAGGCTTGGCCATATAATCATCCGCGCCAAGCTCCATCCCGACAATGCGATCGATTTCATCTCCTCGCGCTGTCAGGATCAGGATCGGAACAGAGGAAGCTGCCCGCAGCCGACGACAGATGGCAAGACCGTCTTCCCCATAAGGAAGCATGAGATCGAGGATGATCAGGCTCGGATCCGTGCTGGCCAGCACATGGTCCATGTCCGGGCCGCTGGCTGCGGTGAGGCAGTCAAACCCGTTGGAAGACAGATATTCGCAGACAAGCGTACGAATCTCGTCGTCATCTTCCACAATCAGTATCAGCGGATGGTGATCCATACGCCGAGTCTTAAGGCCTTGCCCGGAAGAATCCACTCCAGACGGGCCGACGTTACAATTTGTTACACGACGATACGCGCCGGAAAAACGGCCGTTACCTCACTGCGCTAAATGTCGTCCGGTCGCGTAATGACCGGCCAGATCCGAAGGAGATAAACACCATGATGCGTACCTCAAAACGACCCGCAATACTCGCTTCTCTGACCCTTGTCAGTGTCATCGCGCTTGTGCCGGCGGCCCAGGCTGAGCGCTCGCGCCAAGCGACGGTTTCCAACTCAAACGGGCGCACGGCCACCGCAACACGCCAGGTCGGCATAGACAATGGCTCCGTGACCCGGAATGGCTCGATCCAGACCGGTCAGGGCAAAGGTGCCACCCGTTCCAGTCAAGCTGGTTATGATTCCACAACAGGCACACGCTACCGCAATGGGTCGACGACCACGAATGCCGGCCGGACCGTTTCGAGCGGCACGACGGCTTCATGCGCCAATGGCGTGTGCAACCGGACCGGTTCGGTGAGCACTTCGGACGGAGCCACAGCCGGACGGACTGTCACACGCTATCGGGATGAGACGGGCGGGTATGTGAAAGACGCCGAAATCTATGGCCCGGAGGGTCAGACCGCCGCGCGGACAGTCGCGCGTGACGGGCAGGGCACAAAAACCACGACCGCCACAGGTCCGGACGGAAACAGCCGATCACGAACACGCTGGGTGGTCGTTGAAGACTAGGCCCGCTCCCTGGCCGGGCCCGCCGAAAGTGACAGCGCGTCTGGCCAGACCTTTTCTTCTGTTGTGACAAGGAACCATGTTCATGTTTGCCAGTGTTCTGAGGGATCACATGCCGGAGGCAGGCCCGCTCCTTGTCGGCCTCGCGATCGCGCTTGTCGCACTTGGCCGTTATCTGATATTCGCTGGGGGCGCGCTCGGGATAATCACCCTGTTCCGCCGACCGCTCAGGTTTCGGCAGATTCAGAAAATACCCTTTACATCGACCCAGATGACTCGCGAATTTCTCTACTCGCTCTCCTCTTTTATCGTGTTTGCCAGTGTCGGTCTGGCAGGTTTTCGACTGAATGAGACGGTGGGATTCTTCGCGATCTACAAGGTACCGGATCAGTATGGCTGGGTGTGGTTTGCCCTTTCCGTGCCGGTTGCGTTGCTTGTGCACGATTTCTATTTCTACTGGGCCCATCGTTTCATGCACCAGCCGGGCATATTCGAGCGCGTACACCGCATTCATCATCTTTCGACCAATCCGTCCCCGTTGGCCGCCTTTGCCTTCCATCCCCTGGAAGCTGTCATCGAGGCGCTGGGCTTCATCCTTATCCTGACCGTCGTCCCCATGCATCCTCTGGCCTTTCTGATTGTCTCCACCCTAATGATCACGATCAATGTGATCGGGCATCTTGGCTATGAACTCTATCCGAGCGGATTGCAGGCATCTGCGTTTGGAAAATTTCTCAACACCGCGACCGGTCACAACCAGCATCACCGGGCTTTCAGCTTCAATTATGGTCTCTACACCTTGGTCTGGGACCGGCTCTTCAAGACCACTCATCCACACTATGAGGCGACATTTGACGCCCTCACAGCCCGCCAGTCTGCGGGACCGGACTCTCCCTTGTCAGACAAAGGAAATCTCTCATGAAACACGCCCCTCATTTCGTCGGTGCACTCGTCATGTCCCTGCTGCCGGCCTGTGTCCAGGGGGGCGCCGCACAGGAGGCCGGTGCCTTTATCAATCAGGCCGACAGAAATGCAGACGGCACCATCTCACGGGAAGAATTCCTGTCGCACCGCTCAGCGGTATTCCATAAACTGGATCTCGACGATTCCGGTACGCTCACGGAGCCAGAATTCAAATTGGCTTTATCTGAGCGCGGGAAACGATTCAGTGGCCGTGCTTTCGGTAAGATCGATGTGGATGATGATGGATTCATCAGCCCGGCAGAGTGGGAACAGAATCCGCCTCGTGTCTTTGACAAGCTTGACCGGAATTCAGACGGTCTGCTCACGCCATCTGAACGGGACCGGGTGAAATGAGATCTGTCTGGGCCCCTGCGATATAGAAGTCGTGACCTTGTTCGGCGGGCGCCCGCCAAATGGCAAGGATTCCCTTTCCAAGGGGTGTGTGGGTGCGGACAATCACAAGTCCTGTCCCCGGCATGTCCTGAGGAAATGCGCGCATTTCTGGCTCATCCAGAGATCCTGTTCCTGCGCGGCGAACTCTCTCGACTGTTCTGACAAGCCGATCATGATGAACCGGAATATCTGGCCATCAAGCCGGTCAAGGGTGGGAAACTCTGACGCGAAGGCCTGGAGCAGATTTGTCGACGTCTGTCCTGTCATTGCCATCAATCCGCCAGCAAGCCCTGCTGTTTCCGGCTTGCGGGATGATGCTATCATGATCTCGTCCATCGCCAAATTTTCGCGGCCTCGTGCGCGCGCCTTCCGGAAAAGGGTGGGGAGCACGTCGTGGCAGAGTTGCTCGATGCTTGTGCCTGAAGGTATGTCCGCAACGGATTGCTGTCTGGCCGTGTCGTAGATGCGCTCGAAGGCATGAAGCTGAATTTCAGCCAGAGACCCGAAATGATGTGTCAGGGACGAAAGTGATATGCCGGACGCCTCGGCAATCAATCTGTGTGTCAGCGCATCCGGGCCATGGCTCAGAATAAGCGTCGAAGCGGCCTCGACAATCCGGGATGGTGTGTCCGTTCGCGACTGTGTCATGCGGCGCGGGCGGGAAAGCGCAATCTGTTCTATGGCGCACCGTGCCGCGCTGTCACCGGGCGAACTGGGCGCCTTTTGGAGGACGCGCTGATTAAGTCTTAGAACCACATCGTTCAGCCAGGTCATGAGCTGAAGATTGCCGGGGACCAGGAGGCCGATCCGTACCGCCCCATTGAGGCCGGCCGCATAGGGCGCGGCAAGTTCAGGGTCCAGACCAGCTTCGGCAAGCCGACGTGCCCAGAACGCCTGCGCCAGCCTGGTCCAGCCAGGCGCAGCAGGTGACAAGTCAGGCTCGCGTTCACTGGCCGTGAGAAAAAGCCAGTATACGAGGCTGGTCTGCCGTGTCCGGGTGACCATGTCGGTTACAACCGCCAGGGCGAGGGAGGGCAGGTCTTCTTGGGTCGCAGACAGGCGGTCAAATGTGCCCTCACGGGCGTCCCAGTGTGCCTGATCGAGTTTGTGTCCGTGTTCGAATGCCCGTCGGATCAGATCATTACGCGAGCCATATCGGTAGTTCAGAAGCGAGGGGCTGATGCCCGCCTTCTGGGCAAGGCTGCGCAAGCTGAGACCATTTGGCCCGTGAGCTTCCACCAATGCCAGAGCCTCGCGGAGGAGGACATCCTCCTCGCCACTTAGCAAGGCTTTCTTGAATTGGTACATACGAACAGCATTTCAGGATTCCCGGGAGAGGCCAGTCTGCAGAAAATCTTCAGGCAGATCAAGGTCTGCTGTCATGGGGTCCCTCAATTGACACATAGACAGCTATATCTGAATGGTATAAGCGTGACGGTTCTGTTGCGGTAAGTCATCAGACGGACAATAATTGTTCATCAAACCTTGAATTGGTACGGATGCACAGTCTTGCTACTCGCCCCTTTGTTGGCAAGAGGGGATTGAGGCATGTCCAGACGATCATTCAACACCGGCCTGTGGCTCAGCGCCATGCTGCTTCCAGTCTGCGCGCATGCGCAGAATACTGATGAAGCGCGCCAGGAAACCATCATCGTGATGGCGTCGCCCATTCGCGACAGTCAGCAGGCAGCGATCGAGGCCAAACGCAAGGCGGACAATGTTGTCGATATTATTGCCTCCGACACGATCGGGCGCTTCCCTGATCAGACCTTGGCGGCTGCCCTCACGCGCGTTCCGGGCCTCGCCGTGGAAGGCGACCAGGGCGAGGCGCGGTTTGTCAATTTTCGCGGTGGCCGGTTTCGTTACACGACTATCGCGTTCGACGGAATTGATGTGCTCGGCGCCGACAATGGCCGAATTCCCCGCTTCGATTCCATTCCAGCCGTCATCACAAGTTCGATCGAAGCCAACAAGGCCGTTACGCCGGACACGCCCGGCGCGCCGGTCCTCGGCTATATCAACATCAAGACTTTCAGCCCCTTTGACAAAGAAGGCTTTGGCCTGTCCGCCACGGTCGGGGCTGGCAAGCGCGATCTCAATGATGCCGAGACCCAGCGCTATGCCCTGCGGACCTCCTGGTCGAACGACCGGTTCGGCCTTCTCGGCTTTGCAACGCTCGACAAGCGTGACCGCAATGTCGACAATCGCGAATTCGAACCCGTCGACACGAATAGCGACGGCACGCTCGATAGCCTCCAGAACCTCGACTATCGCCAATATGGCGGGTATCGCGAGAATGACTCCTATGGGGCCAAGGCCGAATTCCGTCCCGCAGACGGACCGATCGAGCGTGTCTTTGCCTCCTCAATTTTCTACGAGTTTGCCGACGAGGAAGAGCGTAACCAGTTCGACTTTGACTTCGCCCCTGTTCCACTGGGATCATCCGGGCGCCTTGAAGAGGTCGAAGTCACACGCCTGCTCGAACAGGGGCGGTATGAAACCTCGACGTTCACCAATACGGTCGGCACCGACCTCGCGCTTGGCGGCTGGGTCGTCACGCCGCGACTGAACTATACGGAAACAGAAAACTATACCCGGGTTCCGCTGATCCAGACCGCATTCCTGACACCGATCTCGGCCGACTATGATATCGGTGACATTAACGACCCCATCCTGACGCCGTATGCGGAAGGTACAAACATGCCTGTCGACATCAACAGCCTGTCGCCAACGTTTGATCTGTTCATCAATATCCAGAATGAGCTCAAAACGGAATCCACCAAGGGCCTGATCGATCTCGAGCGGGACTTTGACCGCTTCGGCACGGTTTTCAAGGCAGGCTTCAGCTATGACATGCGTGAGGCCGTGGGCAACAATGCCC
Source organism: Hyphomonas sp. UBA5111 (assembly GCA_002414505.1). Taxonomy (GTDB): domain Bacteria; phylum Pseudomonadota; class Alphaproteobacteria; order Caulobacterales; family Hyphomonadaceae; genus Hyphomonas. The sequence continues at coordinate 7,592 of DHZF01000057.1, forward strand.
AGACTGTTGCGCTCGGCCTTCCGGTCGACCCGAACGCCTACGCGACAGAGGCGCTCTGGGACGCCGATTTCACCAATACGGTCGGCGCCGTCTATTATCGTAACGAAGCCCTTCGGGGCGCGCTCTATGATGCCTATCGCGCAGCAGATCCTGACTATTCGCCCACACCCGCTTCCTCGCCGGCCGATGCGGTCAGCATTGAGGAAGACATTCTGGCTGCCTATGCCATGGCAATGAGCCAATTCGGTTGGGGCAATGTGGTCTATGGCGTGCGGGTGGAATCGACGGATTTCTCGACCGCTGGCAATCAGGTAATCGATGGTGTGGCGACGGCTATCGACGCCTCCAACGACTATATCAATGTGTTGCCGAGCCTGCATGTCAACTTCGATCTCAGTGAGGCCTGGAAGCTGCGCCTGTCGGCGACGAGCGGGATCAGCCGCCCGACCTATACGGAGGCGCGCGCCTCCCAGAGTGTGGATCCGACAACACCGTCCATCACCGGCGGCAATCCGGATCTCAAGGCTGAAGAATCCTATGGCCTTGACGCCTCGCTGGAATGGTATTTCGATACGGCCAGCATTCTGTCGCTCGGCGCCTTCTACCGGTCCATCGACCATGTGATCTATCCCGGCGGTGAGATGGTCGATGGCTCCACCCTTGCCCCGGGCGTGTTCGCGCCGGGGGATCCCGTTCCCTATAATACCTTCCTCAATGGTAAGGATGGCGAGTTATCGGGGATGGAGGTCAATCTGATCTATTCAGCGGCCGATTTCCTTCCCTCGCCGTTCGACGGGTTCGGGATTTCAGGCAACCTGACATTACTCGACAGCGAATTCTTCGCCCCGGAAATCGGCGCAAATGGCATCACGGCACCCATTCCGGGCACCTCGGACCTCATCTACAATGCCTCCCTGTTCTATGAGAAATACGGTCTGTCTGCCCGGTTGAGCTATCAATGGCGCGATGCCTGGCTGTCGACGACCGAAAGCGGGCCGAACCTCAATCAGTACTGGGATGAAACAGAACGTCTGGATGCCAAGGTTCAGTACGAATTGCCTTACACGTTCGGCGGTGCCAGCACAGTCGTCTTCCTCGAGGCGAACAACCTCACCGATTTTCAGGACCGTCGCTATATCGACACGCCCCAAACGATCGACCAGATCGAATCCTATGGCCGCGCTTACATGATCGGTCTCAGCCTTGACTATTAGCATAATGAGAATGGGAGACTTCAGAATGCATATTCAAAAATTCGTTATGAGCCTGTCCCTGTGTGCCCTGGTCGGTTGCGGCGTGACGGCTGCGGAGGAACTCCAGGCCTCGGCCGATGTCAGCGTGACGCTGGACCGGTCCAGCATGACATATTCGATCGACTGGCCAGACTTTACCGGTCAGACCTACCGCGTCGAAGTGTCTTCCCAGACAGATGGTCGTGCAGGTGACGTGATCGCCGAAGCTCTTCACGAATCCGAATTTACCTGGACCGCCGATGCTCTGGACGCGCGCCATTACTTTACCATCACCCCTCAGAATGGCGAAACGATGCTGGCTGCGGTGCGGCTACTCCCCCTCGAAGGCGGACGCAATTTCCGCGACCTTGGCGGCTATGAAACGGAAGATGGGCACAGGGTAAAATGGGGCCGGATCTATCGATCCGGTGTCATGGAGGGTCTGACGGATGCCGATTACGATTATTTGTCGAGCCTTGGCATCAAGGTCATCTGCGATTTGCGCACGGCAGGCGAGCGGTCCGATGAACCAACCGACTGGCGCGCCGGGCAAATCGAGTATCTGAGCTTCCCTGACCCGGAAGGAACAGGGGCAACCGGATTTTTCTCGGTGCTGTATGAGCCGGACGTCACACCGGAAACAGCCCGCAAGGCCATGGCCGATGGATATAGCCGGATCGCGCATGAGCAGGTGCCGGCCTATCGCGAAATGTTTGACCGGCTTGCGGCCGGGGACATTCCGCTTGCTTTCAATTGCTCAGCCGGCAAGGACCGGACGGGTATTGGCGCGGCTCTGCTACTGACCGCACTGGGTGTCCCCAGAGAGACGGTTGTTGCCGATTACGCCCTGTCAGACACCTATGTCGACTACATGGCTGAATTCATCACCGATGCAGGGGCGAGCGGGCATGAGGACAGCCCCTATGCCTTTCTCGCCACCCTGCCAGAGGAAGTGCTCGAGCCACTCATGCGGTCCGACCCTGTCTATATAGAGCGTGCGCTGGGTGATATCGAAGCTGAATATGGGTCTGTCATGGCATTTCTGGCACAGGAGGTGGATGTGACGGATCAAGAATTTCTGGCCATCCGCGCTCAGCTTCTGCAGTGAGGGGGGGGTGAACCCGGTTCATCTCCCTGGCGTCCTGATTCTGGGGATGGGGTGCGGGTGCGCCGCATTGCGGAAGAGGCAAGGGGCAGACTTTCCTCGTGAATTGCCTAAATGTCATGGCCTCGATTAATATTTCGAATAAGGACTATTTAAGCAGGTCCGCGATTGTCAGACATCACCTCATGAGATTGCCTATGCCATGCCGCTGATGGAAGCCCGGAATCTCATCAGGGACAGGCTGAACAGGGCTGTCCCGATGACAAGCAGGGCAAGAAAAGGCTGCCACACCACCTCCAGTCCGGCGCCGCGATAGAGAATGGCCTGACTGAGTTCGACAAAGTGAGTGGTCGGCGCCAGCCACATGATATCCTGCACGAATTGAGGCATGCTCTCGCGCGGCGTGAGACCGCCGGACAATAGCTGCAGGGGCATAATTGTCAGAATGAGCAGGAGCCCGAATTGCGGCATGCTCCGCGCCAGGGTGGCCAGGAAGATTCCCATGGAGGTAGTTGCGAACAGACACAGTACCGTGCCTGAAAGAAACAGTGGAATGGAGCCTTCGATCGGGACCTGAAGCAGGCCCTGTACGACCAGAACCAGTGAAAGTGTTGTTGCCAGAAGAACGACCAATCCCATGGACCAAATCTTCGACAGCATGATTTCCGTCGCAGTGACCGGCATGACAAGCAGGTGCTCAATCGTGCCATGTTCGCGTTCGCGGATGAGAGCGGCTCCTGTCAGAACAATTGTCAGCATCGCTATCATGTTGATGATCTGCATCAGGCTTCCGAACCAGACCTTGCTCAGGGTTGGATTGAAGCGCGCGCGAAGGGTGAGGTGCGCCGGCAGGACAGAGTCTTTCCGATTTCCGGCGAGGAACTCGTTGATCTCACTCATCACGATCTGCTGCACATAGGCGCTGCCCGTAAAGGCTTGGCTCATGCGGGTTGCATCCACATTTAGTTGAATATCGGTATCGCGGCCGGCGAGCACATCGCGCTGGAAATCCGGCGGGATGTTCAGGACGAATGTATAGCGCCCCTCATCCATGCCTGCATCCATCTCGCTCAGGACCGTCATCACCGGAGCCTGGAACTGGGGCGGATAGAAAGCCGAAACGATACGGCTGGAAAGCTGGGATTCGTCTTCATCAACAATCGCAATGGGGGCGTTCGCCAAGGTTTCCGGCATGGCGGTGGCCGCCGTATAGACTGAGACAGTGAACACATAAATGATGAGGACCAGCATCATCGGATCCCGCAACAAACTCCATATTTCCTTTATGCCGAGCCGATATATGTTTTGCAGGTGACGCATGTCAGGTTTCCTGCTTTCGAAGCAACACTATGGCGAGGCCGAGGATCACCGGAATGGCGATCAGCAAGGGAACATAAAGTGCATAGAGGTCGGACAGCCTCAGGGCCTTTGCAAAAACACCGCGACTAATGGCAAACATATAGGTTGCCGGAAATATCTCCCCGAGAAACCGTCCTAATCCGGACAGGGAAGAGACAGGATCAATCAGACCCGAAAACTGCGTTGCAGGTATCAGCGTGCCGACCATGGTGAAAAACATGGCGGCGATCTGGCTGTTGGTTACGGTGGATGCCAGGAGCCCCATCCCAGTCGCAATGATTGAAAACAAGAAGGCGGCCAGTATGAGCGCAAAAAAGCTCCCCGTGATGGGGACCGCAAAGAGCGTCAGGGACATGATCGTCATCAAAAGAAAGTTCATCATGGCCAGAACAATATAAGGCAATTGCTTGCCCAGCATGAATTCTGCGCGGGTCACCGGCGTAACATAGAGGTTGATGATCGAGCCGAGCTCCTTCTCGCGTACAATGCCGAGCGCCGTCAGCATGGCTGGCAGAAGCATGAGCAGGAGGGGGACAATGGCGGGCACCATGGCTGGCATGCTGCGTACGTCCGGATTATACCGAAACCGCGTCTCTATGCCGAAAGTGCCGGTCGGCGCATGACCGGTCCGTTGCGTAATCTGCTCTGCAATCCAGTGCTGGTGAATGCCCTGGACATAGCCTTTAACGGTCTCAGCACGCGTGGGCATCGCGCCATCAATCCAGGCGCCGATCTCCGGTGTTTCGCCTCGCAGCAGATCCCGTCCGAATCCCGGTGGGATTTCGACGACAAGCGAAAGTTCGCCGCTTCGCATGCGCGTGTCGAGATCGGCATAGTCTGCGACCGGAGCGTGTTCCTGAAAATATCGCGAACCTGACAGACTCAGCGCGTAATTCTCGCTGATCGTGGACTGATCGCGGTCAAGCACCGCATAGCTTAAATTCTCGACGTCAAGGCTGATCCCATATCCGATCACGATCATGAGAATGAGTGAACCGAACAGAGCCAGGCTCGCCCGGAACGGATCCCTTCGTAATTCCAGCGTTTCGCGCCAGGAATAGGTCAGAAGGCGTTGTAGGCTGAACAGCCTGTGCGGTTCAGCTGAGGCCTTCGCCTCGGCGGGAAGAGCGACGGCCTGGCTCTCCGGGACAGCTTCATCTTCCCCCACTGCGGCTTTCAGATATCCGATAAATGCATCTTCAAGCGTTCTGGCCCCGCTTCTGGCAAGCAAGGCTGCGGGTGTGTCGCTGTCCAGCACCTTGCCGGCATGCATCAGGGACATGCGGTCACAGCGCTCAGCCTCGTTCATGAAATGGGTAGATACGAAGACCGTAACCTTGTCGCGGCGGGACAGTTCTACCAGAAGCCGCCAGAACTTGTCCCGGGCAACCGGGTCCACGCCCGACGTCGGCTCATCCAGGATCAGAAGCTCGGGCTTGTGGACCATTGCCACGGCCAGCGACAGGCGCTGGCGAATTCCAAGCGGCAGATCCGAGGGCAATTGGGTCAGCGCGCCGGCCAGATCGAACCGGTCAATCATTTCGTCGACCCGTCCGGAAATCTCGTTGGACGGAACATGGAACAATTGGGCGTGAAGGACGAGATTCTGCTTCACGCTCAATTCACTGTAGAGTGAAAAGGACTGAGACATGTAACCTACCCGCTTGCGGGTCTCGATGTCATGGGGGTCAATCTCGCTGCCAAACAGCCAGGCTGTGCCTTCCGTTGCCGGAAGCAGCCCTGTCAGCAGTTTCATGGTCGTTGTCTTGCCGCAGCCATTGGAGCCCAGAAATCCGAAAATCTCACCGCGCCGAATACGGAAGCTGACATGATCAACCGCCGTGAAATCCCCGAATTTCATGGTCAGATCACGCGCTTCGATTGCTATGTCGGCTTCTTCATCAAGGTCGAGCGGCGAGATTTCGACCGGCCTGTACTCCGCGATCTTTTCCTCGGGCAGCAGGGCGATGAAGGCCGTCTCAAGAGACGAGCGGCCCGTGCTGGCCAGGATCTCCTGTGGAGTTCCGGTGGCGAGGATGTGGCCGTCATCCATGGCCACCAGCCAGTCAAAGCTCTGCGCTTCATCCATATAGGCCGTGGCAACCAAGACGCTCATGCCTGGGCGCTTGTTCCGTATGGTCGCGATCAGGTCCCAGAACTGGGACCGTGCGAGCGGGTCGACCCCTGTTGTGGGTTCATCCAGGATCAGGAGGTCGGGATCATGAATCAGTGAGCAGCACAGGCCAAGCTTCTGCTTCATCCCCCCGGACAGTTTTCCCGCAGGGCGATCGAGAAAGTCTGCAAGGCCGGTTGCCGTGGTCAGATCATCAATTCGTGTGCGGCGCGCCGAAGCATCATGCCCGAAAAGCCGGCCGAAAAACTGGAGATTTTCTTCCACGGACAGGGTGGGATAGAGATTCTTGCCCAATCCCTGAGGCATATAGGCGATATTCGGACACACGCGGTCACGATGGGATTGTTTGGAAATGTCGCCTCCCAGCACCTGGGCGGCCCCGGTCTGCACAGCCCGCGCCCCCGCGATGACGGACAGCAGGCTGGATTTTCCGACACCGTCGGGACCAATCAGGCCGACCATGCAGCCAGCTGGAACATCAAGGTCCAGCCTGTCGAGGGCGTACACATCGCCATAGCGCAAGGTCAGGGCTCTGAGGGAGGCGACAGGCGGAGAAGCAGACGGTGCAGGCATGGATCAGTCTCCAAGGTTCACCTGCATATCCTCCGGCCAGTCTCTTGCTGGATCGAGGCGGATCCAGGCCATGCCCGGCAACCCTGTCTTGACCTGCTCCAGATGCTCAAGGAGCAAGTCTTCAGATATCTTGGCCCGTACACGAAACATGAGTTTCTGCCGTTCGCTTTGGGTTTCAACGGTCTTGGGCGTGAATTGGGCAGAACTGGCCACGAAGGAAACAGTTGCCGGAATGACATATTGCGGGGCTGCATCAAGAATGATCCTGACTTCGGTCCCGAAACCGACCCGGCCCGCAGCTTGTTCCGGCAGAAAGAATGTCATGTATACGTCAGACAAATCGACCATGTTGAAAACGGTGCCGCCATTGCCGATGACTTCCCCGGCTTGAGCTACCTGGAATTGAATCCGCCCATCCCGTGGCGCAATCAGTTGGGCATCTTTGATATCTGCCGATATGCGGGCAATGGTGGCATTGGCGGCTGTCACGGTGGCCTCGGCTCCCAGGACCTGAGAGTCCGCCGCGACAACAGATGCCTGCATGGCCTGGGTCTGGGCCCGTGCAGCAGCGAGGGCTGCCTGCGCGCTTGCCACGCGCGCGCGATCATCATCAAGTTCCTGTTGTGACGCGGCGCCTTCGCTGGAAAGTGTTTCGGACCGCGCCAGGCGCTGTCTGGCCGCGTGCAGTTCCGCGTCTCGCTGGCGAATTGCCGCCCGGCTGGCCTCAACATTGCTCTGGGCGAGAGCGACCTGCGCCTTGGCCACCGCGACGGCCTGCACGGCGCGCTGCTGACTGGCCCGGGCCTCCTCCAATTGTGCGAGGAGCGTGTCGACCTGCATCTGCGCAAGCATTTGGCCTTGCGTCACGAAGTCCCCCTCCCGGACACTGACGGTCTGCACACGGCCTGCAATTTTCGTCGCAATGTTGATTTCAGTCGCCTCAATCCGGCCATTCCCGCTGATGAAACCTTCCGCGTCACCCGGGGTCCGGGTCCCTTGCCACAACACCCCCGCCAGGAGCACAATCCCTGCGACACCCAGCAGGGGGAACCATTTTTTGAGAAGTGTACTCAAGTCTGACATGACGCGCTCCTATCGATCCGGTGTGTCGAGTTCAGGGACTTCCGTTCCCCCGCCCAGCGCTGTAAAAAGCGCAACATGGCTGGCCAGCTGGGCGCCGTGAATCTGAGCCAATTGTTGTTCGGCCGAGAGCAGGTCGCGTTCGGAATCCAGCACTTCCAGATAGGCGGCAGCACCATTGTCGTATCTCATTCGGGCAAGCCGCGTGCGCTCTTGCTGGATCGTGACGGCCTGCTCCATCAGCTGGAATTGCTGATCAAGGCCGCGCCGGAGGGTCAGCGCGTCGGCCACGTCCCGAAAGGCTTCCTGGAGCGCCTTTTCATAGGCTGCCACAGCTGCATCTCGCCGGATCTCCGCAATATCATACCTGTTTCTCAGCCGTCCTCCCTCAAACAGGGGCACTGACACCGAGGGCACGAAGCTCCAGGTGTTGCTGTCGGCAATCCGGAACAGGTCTTCGAGATCTGTACTGGCGACCCCCAGATTTCCGGTCAGGGCGATACGCGGGAAGAAAGCGGCTCTGGCAGCGTCAATATTGGCCTGGGCCGCCTTCAGGCGGAACTCTGCGGCCAATATGTCCGGTCGCCTCACAAGAATGTCAGACGGAATTCCCGGCACCAGGTCGGGAAATTCAATCTCATGCAGCCTGCCAGTGCCGATGATCGTGTCGGAGACGATCGCCCCGGAAACTTGATCCAGATAGTGCGCCTGAAGGGCGCGCGCCTGTTCCAGCTGAGTCACCAGGATTTCAGCCTGGACATAGAGGGTTTCTACCTGCGTCAGGTCCAGGCGCGATGTCGAGCCCATTTCATTGCGAAGCCGGAAGATTCTGAAACTCTCCCGGCGACTCTCCAGCGTTCTGCGCGCGATCTCTGTGCGCGCATCCAGTTCGCTGAGGGTCAGCCATGCCTTGGCCGTTTGCGCGATCAGGGCCAGCTGCGCGCCGCGTTGTCCCGCTTCCGTTGCGAAATAGGATTGGAGGGCCGCGTCACTGAGGCTTTCGATACGTCCCCAGAAATCCACCTCCCAGCTACTGAGTCCGAGATAGGTCTCGAACTGATTTGAGGTAACGGGCCGTCCGGAGATGTTCAGGTCACCGGGAAGACGGGCGCGCGCGGCCTGGCCGGTCGCACCGAGAATCGGAAACGTTTCAGCCAACTGGATTTCGTATGTGGCGCGCGCTTCTGAAACCCGAAGCGCAGCCAGGCGAAGATCGCGATTATTGTCCAGAGCCGTTTCAATGACGGATTGCAGGTCTTTGTCGGAGAAGAATGCCGTCCATTCGAGATCCAGAATGTCTTCCGCAGGGCCGGTTCCGGCGGCGGTGTCTCCCTCCCAGGTCGCCGGGACCGGAGCAGCGGGAATCCGGTGTTCGACCGGCTCGGGCACATCGCGAAGGATTGCGCAGCCAGAGACCATGAGCAGGAGCAACCACATGCCGGCTAATGCCATCCCAGGCCCGGTTCGTCGGCAGGCTCGCAGCACCATCTGGCTTGCTGCCCCATCGGGTCTGAGATCGCCTGCGAGAGGAGACTGTCGGGACAGGGTCATTCTGGAGACCTCCCCGACAGGGCGATCATCGCGTCTGATACAATCAGCCCGGTGCAGGCGAGTAATTGCTGTGGCGATACGATTGTCCGGACTGTTTCTTTCCAAGGCACTGCCAGTTCCGCCGAGGGGAATCCCGGCCATTGCGGATGGGTGGCTTCAGACACAAGCGGATCAGACCCTGCCTTTTCAGGGGTCGCAAGGCTGACCGCCCGGTCCGGTCTTGAGACCCCTGTTGCGAGCTGACGGGCCGGCTCAGCGGCGCCGAGGCAGAACAGCCCCCCCGTCCTCTTGATGGAGAGACCCGCATCAATGATGCGGGCATGACTATCGGCGCAGAGACCGGCATGCGTCATCACCTCGCCTTGAGAATACACCATGCCCTCGACCACCTCGATTGACAGCTATTCCAGAGCAGGCAAATGCAGATGCATCCCCCTCCCTTGGAACGATTATTAGCCGTTTCAGATCGAAATGTTGCATTTGCGTACAAATTGGTCAACAAGTGTTGACGAGATACAGGAACATGAATTTGTTAGAAAATACCCCTCCGGCCCAGAGTTTCAGCACACGCGACCGCATCCTGCATGTTGCGGCGCAGCAATTTGGGGCGATGTCGTATGAACGGGCCACTCTTCGGGAGATCGCCCGCAAATCCGAGGTCGATGTGGCTTATGTGCACCGCTTGTTCGGGTCCAAAAAAAGCCTGTTCCAGGACGTGCTGGCCTTCGTATTTGAACAATATCAGCCCCCGGAAGACGCCGGGGAGGGATTTTCGCATTGGCTGGTTCAGCTGTCCGTTCAGACGGACCCGGTATATGCAGGCGCCGGTTCTGATCCCGTCGACCTGGTCATAAATTCCTTTTCCAGTCCTGACTCCAAGGAAGCCCTGGAGGAATTCCTGTCTTCGAAGCTCATCACGCCCCTGGCAGCCAGTCTGACAGGCGACCGTCCGGTGGATGCAGCTGAAAAAATCCTGATGTTTCTTCTCGGCTTTCGGCTGATGCGCAAGACGATGCAGGTTCAGACATTGATGGATATGAACAAGTCCGAGGTCGAGACATGGCTGCAGGATATTCTGGGGCGGCTCACGGATGGATAAACCTTTCCTGAAAACGGGACCGTTACGGGAAAAGGGCAATCGGGACCCGGAAATCTGGGGTGATGACTCATTCGAAAGGCCTGTCACCAGAAACAGGCAGAGTGATGCAAAACCAACAGACATCCGTATACGACGTTTAGCATGCAAATCCAATTTTATATCACGGGGGCAGCCATGCGAGTGAACTGGACGATCGGCCTGGTCAGCATCTTGTGCATGATCTTGTCGGAGACCGCGGCTGCGCAGGATTCTGATGCGTATAGGGAAGAGAAGGCGCTTGGTGCAGACTTGGCTCGCCAGGGCGAAACGCAACGGGAGTCCCGCAACAGTCAGGATCGGTCCGTGATCTCCCTGGTCAGTGAAAATGACCTCTTCGGTGGCTCGGATCGCAACTATACGAATGGGCTGCGTATCGAACGGTTTGCGCCTGCAAGCAAGGCGCGCCCGTGGCTGCGATGGGCTGCGGATGTGGTGCCTTTCGTTGATGTCGATCAGGTGCAGATACGGTCAGGCCTGGGACTTTCCCACGCAATCTTCACACCCAAGGATATCGAGGCGCCGATACCCGATCCGAATGACCGGCCTTATGCGGGCTGGCTGTACGTGTCTTCAACCGCCGTTGCGCTGGCAAACAACCGACTTGATCAGCATTCGCTACAACTCAATCTCGGAGTGGTCGGACCATCAGCTGGCGGGGCTTTCGTGCAGACCCATTGGCATGAACTGATTGATGGAAAGAATCCCAATGGCTGGGACTACCAGCTCCATGATGAACTCGGCGTGGAAATCATTGCCGAGCGTCTGCGGCGTATTCGCAAGTCGAGGCTTGGACCCTTCGAGATCGACAGCGCGGTTTTCGGGGGCGTTACGCTCGGCAATGTCCATACCCATGCGTCCGCGGGAGGAATGGTGCGACTGGGATTCGACCTGGATTCTGATTTTGGCCCGCCGCGCATCCGGCCCTCCATCGGGGGTGCCGGGACCTTCAATCCGAATGATGATTTTGGCGGCTACCTGTTCTGGGGGGCGGAAGGCCGATATGTCGTGCGCAACATATTTCTGGACGGCAACACGTTTGACGAGAATGGCCCAAGGGTAACCGCCCGGCGCCGCTGGGTCGGCGACATACAGACCGGAATCGCCATCAACATCAAATCGACCCAGATCGCCTTCACCTATGTTCACCGAACCGAACAGTTTCAGGCTCAGGATGGCGCTGACAAGTTTGGTGCTGTTTCCATAAGTGTCGTCTATTGAATGAGGGGGGTGTCTTCAGCCTGTGACAATCACTCTGCGGTTTTGCAAATACACACCAAAATAGGATGAAGAGGGCCGGTATGCCTGATTGGTACCCCCGCGCCGCTGCAAACTCCTCCTCAAGGCATGACCGGACGAAGGGTGAGCATTCAGACTGAGTCACTCGGTATGGGCCTCCCGACTGTCGGTTGGAGCCTGAGTACGATCAAACATGCCATAATCGCGGATCACGCTTGCGATGCGCAGGCGATAAGTGTCGAAGATATCGTCACGTCCCCGCTTCTGGACGGCGCGATGCGCACTGAGTGTACGCCATCGCGCTAAAGCGGTTTCGTCCTCGAAAAAGGACAAGGACAAAATCTTGCGCGGGTCGGTAAGGCTTTGAAATCGCTCGACGGACACGAAGCCTTCGATTTCGTCCAGCATTGGCCGAATCTTGCCTGCGAGGTCGAAATACGCGTCCTTATGTCCTTCGGCCGGTTCCGCCTCGAAAATCACTGCGATCATGATGCGGTACCAAGATTGTGCGGCGCGGAGGCCAATGTCAGGAATGTCCTGTCTTCGCGGAGCAGGAATTTTTCTTTCTGTGCGAACTCGTAATTCTCCCTTCCGAGGGGGTCTGCGGCCAATCGTGCGCGATACGCCTCGTAATCTGCAAGATCCAGAACATTGTAGATGCCATAGGCGAGTGTCGACGAACCTTCATGAGGTGCGTAATACCCGATCAGATCTGCGCCGCAGCGGGGGATCGCTTGTCCCCAATTGCGGGCATATTGTTCGAACTGGGACTTCTTTGTCGGATCGATTTGATAGCGTATGATACAAGTCAGCATAAGAGAATCCTTCCAGAACTGGTTTGTTCACACTAGAGGATTGTCTCCGTCTGATGCTTCGATAAAGGTCGAACTATGCGTGAAGGTCCCGACATCGCTTATGTTTCGACCCTGATCGGCGATCCTGCCCGCGCGAACATGCTGACCCTGTTGATGAGTGGTAAAGCGCTGACCGTCAGCGAACTGGCCGAAGAGGCAGGTGTCACGATTCAGACAGCCAGCTCACATCTGTCCAAGCTCCATACCGGCGGTCTGTTGCGCCCCCGCAAACAGGGGCGGCACAAATATTATGCTCTGGCCAATGAAGACGTGGCCCGGTTACTCGAAGGGGTGATGGGCTTGGCGGCGGGAGTCGGCCATTTGCGCAGGCGCACCGGTCCGAAGGATGCGCAATTGCGGCATGCACGCGTCTGTTACAATCATCTGGCCGGCGCGCTGGCCACGCAGATGTTCGACAGCCTGATGGCCAAGAGGCATCTTGTCCTCAAGGGTGATGACCTGATTTTGACCGATGCTGGAGCGGCCTTCGCCCGGGATTTCGACATCGAGCTTGATGTCTTGCACAGCGCACGCGCGCCGCTCTGTCGTGAGTGTCTGGACTGGAGCGAACGCAGATCGCATCTGGCAGGAAGCCTGGGGCGGGCTTTCCTGATCCGTTTCGAAGAATTGTCCTGGGTCAAGCGCGTTGAGCAAACCCGTATTGTGTCTTTCTCGCGCAGCGGGGACGAAGCGTTTCGCAAATTGTTCTCGATTGAGAGACCATGACCAATCGCCACTCCCCAATATGCGTCTAGGGAAGATGGTTCATCAGATCACCCAGAAACTCGATCATCAATCGATTCCGGGTCAGCGACGCGACGTCCTGATGCACAGCCAGCCAGAATGACCGGGTTACAAGGATGTCGTCAGGCAGGACGGGTACAAGGGCAGGGAGTTTCTGGGCCATAAAGACCGGCAATATGCCCAATCCGGCCCCCGAGGCGACAATTTCAAGCTGGGAAAGAATACTCGGACTGCAGATATGGGGCCTGAGGCCAGGCAGGAGTTCATCGAAATAGCGCAGCTGGGACGAATAGATCAGATCATCCACATAGCCGATCAGCGTATGGTCCTGTAGGTCGGACCGCGAGGCGATGGACGGGCTTTCTTCGAAATAATCTCGGCTTCCATAGAGACGCAGAGAATAGTCTGACAGTTTGCGGACCTTGAGCCGACCTGCCGCCGGGCGGGTCAGCAGGATGGACATGTCGGCCTGCCGTTTTGGCACACTGACAAAGCCTGACAGGGAAATGAGATCGATATCGATCTTCGGATGGCTATGCTTGAAGTGTTTCAGAGCAGGCGCGATCACAGCCGAGCCAAGTCCTTCGGTTACCCCCAGCCGAATACGACCGGCGGCACTCCGTTCGGAAGCTGTTTCGGACAGAATATCCAGAGAGACGGATTCCATGGCCTCGGCCTGAGAGGTCAGCCGCTCGCCCGCGGGTGTGAGGACATGTCCGCGCCGTGTGCGCTCAAACAAGGTCACGCCGAGTTCCTGTTCCAGCCGTTTGATGCGGCGGCTGATCGTGGTGGCATCCATCTGCAAGTGAGCTGCTGCCCCCTCCAGCTTGGGTTGCCGCGTGACATCGAGAAAGATTTTCAGATCGTCCCAGTTCATAAACATCTCTTGCCTGCATTAATGCAGGTGTCACCTGCATTTTGTTCCGTTTACCGGAGGGTGAGCCGAATGATAGAAAAAGTAAAACAATCATACTAGAGGGTATTGGAATGGTGCGGACAATTGATCATCTGATTGGCGGAAAGTCTGTCACCGGCACGTCCGGCCGGTTCGGCGACATCTACAATCCCAACACTGGCGAGGTTCAGGCCCGCGTCGCGCTGGCGACCAGTAATGAAGTTTCACAGGCCATCATGAATGCGTCAGAGGCGTTCCCGGCCTGGTCCATGATGAACCCCCAGCGCCGCGCGCGGGTGATGTTCGAATTCAAGCGCCTGCTGGAAGCCAATATCAATGAGTTGGCTGAATTGTTGTCGGCCGAGCATGGCAAAGTGGTTGCGGATTCGCGCGGCGACGTGCAGCGCGGCATTGATGTGGTCGAGTTCGCCTGCGGCATCCCGCATTTGCAGAAGGGCGAGTATACCGAGGGCGCAGGCCCTGGCATCGACGTCTATTCCATGCGCCAGCCTTTGGGCGTGGTGGCTGGTATCACGCCGTTCAACTTCCCGGC
>DHZF01000057.1:22323-22454 GCA_002414505.1 Hyphomonas sp. UBA5111
GATGCCATCCTGACCCATCCGGAGGTTAAAGCCGTCAGTTTCGTCGGATCCTCCGACATCGCACAATATGTCTATTCGACTGGCACAGCACACGGCAAGCGCGTTCAAGCCATGGGCGGGGCAAAGAACCA
>DHZF01000098.1:0-2890 GCA_002414505.1 Hyphomonas sp. UBA5111
GCGAACATGGCTGCCAGCCTCATTGAGCATGAGCAGATCGTGACCACCCTTCCAAAGGCGAAGGAAATGGCTCCGCTCATGGACAAGCTGGTGACCCTCGCCAAGAAGGGCGATCTGAATGCCCGCCGTCAGGCCCTTTCGAAGGTCCGCGACGAGGCGGCTGTCCGCAAACTGTTCGACGTGATGGGCGACCGTTACAAGGACCGCAATGGCGGCTACACCCGCGTGCTGAAAGCCGGCTTCCGCCATGGCGACAACGCACCGATCGCCGTTCTGGAACTGGTCGACCGTGACGAGAGCGCCAAGGGCGCCGCGGATCGTGCCCGTCACGAAGCCGAAATGGAGTCGATGGAAGGCTAGGCTTTCCTCATTTCACGCAATTGTTTCAGGAGCCCCGGACCGCTGGTCCGGGGTTTCTTGCATTTGGGAGCGGGGGTCTTTCCCATCAAAGCCCTGCGCCGGGCATTTTGCGACATTTGATGTCCGGGTCAGTTGCGCGTAAGCCTGCGCATCAGACGGGAGAGAGACCAATGGGATTCAGCTTCAAGACACCGCCGCACATCCTGTTTGAACGGGGCAGTGCCAGCCAGCTTGGCAAGCTGGTCGGCGACCGGATGAAACGTCCGGTCTTCGTGACAGATGAGGGCGTGATCGCGGCTAGCCTGGTTGGGGGCGCGCTGGAGAGCCTGCGCGCAGAGGGCCTTGAGGTCTTTGTCTATGACAAGGTGGTGGCCGACCCGCCGGCCGCCACGATCCGCGACGCCGTGGCAGCCGCCCGCGAGCATGGCGCCGATGGCGTGATTGGCTTTGGGGGCGGATCGTCCCTTGATACGGCCAAGCTGATCGCCGTCCTGCTGGAGTCCGACCAGTCGCTCGAAGATATTTATGGGGTCGGCAATGTGAAGGGCACGCGCCCACCGCTGGTCCTGTTGCCGACAACGGCCGGGACGGGATCTGAAGTCACGGCGATTTCCATTGTGACGTCGGATGATCTGAAGAAGATCGGCGTCGTCTCCGACCAATTGTTTGCAGACCTCGCCATTGTCGATCCGATGCTGACCCTGACCGCACCGCGCGGGGTGACAGCGGCCACCGGGATTGACGCGATGGTGCACGCGATTGAAGCCTACACATCCAAACTGCTCCGCAACCCGGTCTCGGGCGCGCTGGCCCGGGAAGGCTTGCGGCTACTCGCCGGAAACCTGCTGCGGGCCTGCGAGCATCCGGACGATATCGAGGCGCGCGAAGCCATGTCCATCGGGGCGACGCTCGCAGGCCAGGCCTTCAGCAATGCGCCGGTCGCGGCGGTCCATGCGATGGCGTATCCGCTGGGCGCGCTGTTCCATGTGCCGCATGGCGTGTCGAATGCGCTGATGCTGTCCCCGGTCCTACGCTTCAATGCGGAAGTGGCCGCCAAGGATTATGCTGACCTCGGTCCCATCGTGGGTGTGGCTGAGGATGCGAACGCCTTCATCGACCATATGGTCGGATTGTGCGCGAAGAGCGGGACGCCGCTGAAGCTGACCGAGGTCGGCGTCAATCACAATGATCTGCCGAAGATGGCAGAGGATGCGGTGAAGAATGAGCGCCTGATGAAAAACAATCCGCGCGAGGTCACGTATGAGGATGCGCTGGCGCTTTACGAGGAAGTGCTCTGAACCCGCTTCTGCGCATCGGGCCGAGCCGTCTATTTGCCGGGCGTTTTATGCGACGTGACGAGAAAATCTTCCGGATACCAGGGCGAGTCCGATGGGCGGGAATTGTGGAAGGCCGATGAGGTCAGCGTGATATAGAGCTGGAGCAGGCGGGAGGCCTTGCGCGGGTGGTATTGTGTGAGTTCATCCCGGATTCGCCAGCGGAAGCCGGTCGCGAGTTCGCCCACCAACTCGGCGCCCACGCTCGACAGGCCGGCAATTTCGCGCAGCCCGCGCCCGATCAGACTGTTATCCAGCAATTCCTGGACACCATATTTCGCCTGGGTGCCGCGCTGGGCGATCTGGCGTTCTGTTTCGGTCAGTTTGCCCTTCATCAGGGTTGCGGCCTGGGCGAAGTCTTTCAGGGCGTGATCCCACATTTTCTTGCGGGCCATCACGACGCCGCGCTGTATCAGCGCCTGACGCCTGCTGGACCGGCCATCCACTATCTCGCCGCGAGGGAGGAATTCGTCGAGGGGCCAGGACTCATGGATGTTCCGGAAGATGATCTGGTCGTGCTGGATCCAGCGTCCGACCATTTCCGATGCCGGAAACTTGCTGGCGCCAGCGCCGCGGTCGCCATCATGCTGGCGCTGGTGGAAGACGATAGACCGGCAGGCCGCACTTGTACTGATCCGGGATGCCCTGAGAATGTAGTCATAATCCACTGACCGTCTCAGGCTGGTATCGAACGGACCGACTGCGTCCAGCAGGGTCTTTTCGAACAGCATGCCCGACTGATGGGTGAACATGTCTTCCATCGTGGCGATCAGGAAGTCGCGGGGATGGCAGTCACGCCAATAGCCGGTATCCTGCCAGACGCGGGCGCCGCCATCTGCGGGATCGGTGAAGCGGTCGTGGCGTCCATAGCTGAACCCGGCCGTAGGGTTGGCCTCCAGCGCGGCGGTTAATTTTGCCAGCGCGTCCGGGCAGACAATATCGTCATCATCAACGACCCAGAGCCGGGTGCCGATCATCAGCGTCATGGCGTGGTTGATCGCGGCTGATTTGCCCTGGTTCTCGGTGCGCACATAGCGCACCTGTGGGTAGCGCGCCGCTATCGCGGGCGTGTCGTCGGTCGAGCCGTCATCAATCAGGAGGATCTCGTCCGGCTGCCGGATCTGGGCGAGCACGGAATTGAGGGTATCAGCCAGCAGGGACGCTCTATTGTAGGTCGGAATGACTACCGAGGTCGA
>DHZF01000098.1:2957-3262 GCA_002414505.1 Hyphomonas sp. UBA5111
GTCGGAATGACTACCGAGGTCGAATGCATTCCATTTTAGTCCCGTTCTGGAGGCCGAGGCGAGCCAGTAGAGAGTTCGCCAAGAGAAAATCTATTGAATACAAATGTACCGCAGCAGTTTTTCCAATTCATTACTTATACCTCTAAGACTAACACGAAATAGGCAGAATCTGCTGGAGCTACGCAGCCTTCCGGAAGAAAACCGCCAAACTTCGCGGCAGACGCGAACCGGTGGCCGAACGTTCGCGTAGCGCGTTCGGATTCCTCTGGGATTCAGTGCCGCAAGCCTCTCGGGACGCGCCCTCA
>DHZF01000098.1:3384-21183 GCA_002414505.1 Hyphomonas sp. UBA5111
GTGACGCGGGCGTCATCGGTGTAGTCTGCTGGCAAAAGAACGGGAGAGAACAACATGGCCGACGGACACGATATGGGCGAGCGCGCGAAGTTTCGCGAAATGCTGGAAGGCACCAAGGAAGACTGGGACATCATTGTCGATCATTCCAAGAGCTTCAACAAAGGCCTTGCGAAACGGGTGCTCGATCATCTGCGCCTGCTCGACGGCGACTATGGCGGCTTCCCGATCGACCGGCTGGAGCACTCGCTACAGACCGCGACCCGCGCCCATCGCGATGGCCGCGACGAGGAATATGTCGTCTGCGCGCTGCTCCATGATATCGGTGATACGCTCGGCAGCTACAACCATCCGGACGTCGCCGCGGCGATCCTGAAGCCGTTCGTGTCAGAGGCCAATCTCTGGATGGTGGCCAATCATGGCGCGTTCCAGGGCTATTATTTCTTCCACCATCTCGGCCTCGACCGGAACATGCGCGAGCATTTCAAGGACAGTCCGCACTATGAGTATTGCGCGCAGTTCTGCCATCTCTACGACCAGGCCGCATTCGACCCGGACTATCAGAGCGAGCCGCTGGAATTCTTCATTCCAATGGTCGAGAGTGTCTTTTCGAAGCCGGTAAATTCCATGTATCTCAAGGCGATGCAGGAATAAGCGGAGGCGTTACTCCGCCGACGTTTCCAACATGCAGGGGCCTTCGCTGGCGACGCTCGTCATCGCGGCGTGGGCTTCGCATGTATTGCCATAGGTCTTGCCGTCGCAGCCGCAGACCGGCTCATATTGCTTGGTACACATCGGGCGGACCTCTTCACAGGTGCCGGCCGCGTCCGCAATATTGCGGCAGGCGCCATCTTCCATCTTGCAGAACAGGCCGTCCTCGCACTGGATGGCGGCGATGCCACCACAGGTCTCGCCCACGCCAGCCATGATCGGGCCGATCGGCTGCTGCGCCTGAGGGGGCGGCGGTGTGTCGGCTTCAACAGGGGGAAGGTCTGCCGGGGGCGACTGGAGCCAAGCGCAGCTGGCCAGAAAAGTGACAGACAGAACAAGAGCGATGAGGCGCATGGTGATCTCCCTTTTTTACAGGAGATACCTGCGCCCCAATCGCGTATTTGGCAAGCCGGAGCCTAGCCTTTCATGCCGGCTGCGACAGCCGCGAAGATATTCTGGCCGTGCTCGCCGCCAGACTGGAAGGCTGGCTTGGTGGTGGAGACGTCTGTGATCTGGTCCCATTTGGCAGCAACAGCTTCAGCCGACAGGCCTTCGCCCTGGCCAACGAAGACACCTTCGGTCTCGACGATGCGGGCCATCGAGAAGGCGCCTGCGCCAGCCGACAGGATCATGCCGGTCGGGGCGTCATCCTTGACGAGGTTCATCACGCCGGGCGTGACATATTCCGGCTTCAGCTGGGCGAGGACTTCGTCCGGCATCAGGCCTTCGGTCATGCGGGTCGCGGCGATCGGGCAGACAGCGTTGATTTTGATGTTGTTCTTCGCGCCTTCGATCTTTAGCGTGTTCATCATGCCGACCACGCCGAGCTTGGCGGCGCCGTAGTTTGCCTGACCGAAATTGCCGTAGAGGCCGGTCGAGGAGGTGGTGACGACCACGCGGCCGAAATTCTGTTCCTTCATGATGTTCCAGGCTGCGTGCACCGGCATGAACGTGCCGCGCAGGTGAACGTCGATCACGAGGTCGATGTCGGCCTGGGTCATCTTGGAGAAGGATTTGTCGCGCAGGATGCCGGCATTGGCGATGATGATGTCGATCCGGCCCCATTTGGCCATCGTGTCGTCGATCATCTTCTTGACGCCGGCCTCGTCGGAGACGGACGAGCCATTCGCGATGGCTTCGCCGCCCATGGCCTCGATTTCCTTGACGACCGCTTCGGCAGCTTCGGAATTGCCGCCCGTGCCGTCCAGCGTGCCGCCGAGATCATTGATGACGACCTTGGCGCCGCGGCGGGCAAGTTCCAGCGCGTGGCAACGGCCAAGACCGCCGCCGGCACCTGTAACAATGGCGACGCGATCGTCGAAACGGATATCTGACATGGGAGGACTCCTCATTCCTTGACTGTTCTGCCCCGTGTCTCAACAGACGCTCACGTAAACGTCAAGCATGCTCCTAGCGTCACCTCTTGCGCGGATTGCCGCGCCGTGATTGCGTTTTGGTCAGCCGAAGAAAAGTATCCAGGGAGGATCATCATGCTGGCATATGTAACACTGGGATCAAACGATAAGGACAAGGCCGTCGAATTCTATGACGCCGTGATCGGGGAACTGGGCGGGCAACGCGTCTTCGCCAATGACCGTCTGCAATTCTACGGCACCGGGCCGGGCCAGCCGATGATCGCGATTGGCGGTCCTTATGATGGTGAGGCGGCGACGGTCGGAAACGGCGTCATGCCAGCGCTTGGCTGCAAGGACACCGAGACGGTCGACCGCGCCTACAAGAAGGCGCTTGAGATGGGCGGCACCTGTGAAGGCGAGCCGGGCCAGCGCATGCCGACCTTCTACGGCGCCTATTTCCGCGACCCGGACGGCAACAAGATCTGCGTCTGCAAGCTGGGCTAGGTATCAGCCCAGCGCCGCCAGGAAGACTTCGAGCGTCTCTTTCGCGAAGAGGCGCATGTTTTCCGGGCGGTCGCTGAGGCCGGTCTCCAAAGTGGTGGAGATTTCGAACCGGTTAGGGCCGACCACGGCGATGCAGGTGTGGCCTGCGGCGTCGCCATAGCCATTGCCAGTCGGCCCGGAGGCGCCGGTTTCGCAGAGGCCCCAATCGGCTGCGAGCTTGCCGCGAATGGTGTTGGCGAGCAGGCGGGCATAGGGCTCGGTCGAGGAGCGCATGTCGCCAATATCCTCGCGCGTCAGGCCGAGCAGATGTTTGAACGCCTTGGGCGTGTAGATGACGCCACCCCCCCGATAATAGGTCGAGGCGCCCGGCACGGCGAGCAGCGCCGCCGAGATAAGGCCGCCGGCCGAGGATTCCGAAATGGCCACGGTCTCGCCGCGGGCCTTGAGCGTGTCCGCGATCTGTTGCGCGATGGGGATGAGGGTTTCCATGCGCGTCACTTGAGCAGCCGGGTGGGCGCCGTGCAAGCCGGACGTTGGGAGAGGGTCTGGCCTTGGTCTTCCGCCCGCGTGCTTCGACTTCGCCCATCCTTCGACTTCGCTCAGGATGAGTCCGCACTCTGCTGCCAGGTCGCAGCGCTCATCCTGAGCGAAGTCGAAGGATGGGCAGGCGGGGGGAGTTGCACGCAGTTGCGCACATGAATACTTCCCCTTCGGCCAAGGCGCCGCTAAGCCTGAATGTGACAGTTTGGGGAAAGGGAGCGGCGAATGCTTTCCATCGCAGGGTATGAATGGGGCTGGGACAATGCGCGGGCGCTGCTCGGCATCGCGCTGATCTATGGCGTGTGCTGGGTGCTTTCGGAGAAGCGGAAGCTGTTTCCGTTCCGGCTGATCATCGGCGCGACGATCATGCAATTTGTATTCGCGCTGATCCTGTTTGGCATCCCCTTCGTGCGGGCGATCCTGTTCAAGGCCAATGACGTGGTCGATGGCCTGCAGAATGCGACGCGCGCCGGCACGAGCTTCGTGTTTGGCTATGTCGGGGACAATGTTGCGGCCGACCAGCTGATGGGCGGGTCTCCGCCGCCGCTGTTCTTCTTCCAGATTCTGCCGATCGTGATTGTTGTGGCCGCCTTGTCGGCGATCCTCTGGCACTGGCGCATCCTGCAATGGGTGACCAATGGGTTTGCCTATATCTTCCAGCGCGCGATGGGCCTTGGCGGGGCGACGTCTCTGGCCGTGTCCGCCAATGTATTCATGGGCATGACGGAAGCGCCGGTGCTGATCCGGCCGTATATCAAGGGTATGACACGCTCAGAGCTGCTGATCATGATGACGGCAGGCTTTGCGACCATCGCGGGCAGCGTGCTCGTGGTGTACGGGGCGTTCCTTGAAGGCAAGATGGACAATCCGCTGGCGCAGCTGCTGACGGCCTCAATCATGGCGGCCCCGGCGGCAGTGGCTGTGGCGCTCTGCCTGATCCCGGAAACAACGCCCGCGACCGAGCGGATGAAGGAACCTGATTTCAGCTATTCTTCCACGATGGATGCATTTTCCACAGGCGCCTCTGACGGGCTGAAGATCGTGCTGAACATTGCGACCATGCTGATTGCGGCGCTGGCGCTGCTCTGGCTGGTCAATGCAGGGCTCGGCGCATTCCCGGATGTGGCGGGGGCACCGCTCTCCATCGAACGTATCCTTGGCTGGATCTTCGCGCCGCTGATGTACATGATTGGCGTGCCGATGGGCGAGGCAGCGCAATCGGGCTCGCTGATGGGCGTGAAGACGGTGCTGACCGAATTCGTGGCCTTCCTGCAGCTCGCTGAAGTGCCTCAGGACGCGATGGACCCGCGCACGCGCATCATCACCGCGCACGCCATTTGCGGCTTCGCGAACTTTGGCTCAATGGGCATCCTGATTGGCGGCCTGACGATTGTGGAGCCTGCGCGGCGGGATGATTTCCTGGCGCTGGCCTGGCGGACGCTGCTGGCCGGGACGCTGGCGACGTGCCTGTCGGGCGCCGTGGTCGGGGCCTTGCCGTACCAGCTGTTCGCGGGCGTGGGCGGCTGATCTTTCGGCTCGCTTCCCGCACGGTCAGGCCTAGACTTTAGGGCTGAGATTGGCACGAGTGCGGGATATGAAAATGAGACGATTTGGGATTGGACTGCTGGCCGCCAGCGGTATGGCGCTGGCGACGGGGCTACCAGCTTGGGCGGAGGTGGACGTCGAGCCTCTCCCTGCTTGCGACGAAATCGAGCCGCCATATGCCGGAGAAACAGAGGGCGGTGACCTGGTACTCTTTTGTTCCGGAATGCACGCATATGACCCTGTGCGTGTATATGGGGATCGTTGGTATTCTCAGCCCGGCAGCGTCGCGAGGCTCGACGCGGAGGAAGTGTTTGATGCACGAGCAGACCACCCCGCCGAAATCTTGAACAAATTGCCCGGCATGAACATCCAGATGAATTCCGGTCAGGAGCATCTGGTTGCAATCCGCTCACCCGTGCTGACCGGCGGGGCCGGGCAGGGCAGCTTCCTTATTCTTGAAAATGGTGTGCCGGTGCGCTCACCGGCCTTCGGCAACGTCAACAGCCTGTTCGAGCCACATCATGAAGTGGCGAGTGCGATCGAAGTCGTACGCGGTCCGGGCAGTGCGAAATATGGCTCGAACGCCGTGCACGGACTTGTCAATGTGATCCTGCCGGACGTCGGCGGCGGCAGCGAAGCGGTGGGCAGCTATGGCACGCTCGGCCGCTGGCGCAGTGATGTGACGCTGGACGAGGGCGAGCATTGGCTGGCGGCGGTGTCGTTACAAAAAGATACGGGCTGGCGCGACAATACGGGCGTGGACCAGCAGAAGCTGACACTGGTCGGCGACTGGATTCTGGGCGCGTGGGACACCACGACATGGCTGACCGCGTCAAACCTCAACCAGGAAACGGCGGGCTTTGCGCAGGGACCGGATGCCTACAAGGATGAGGATATCGCGAAATCCAATCCGAACCCGGAAGCCTATCGCGATGCGTGGTCGGCGCGGGCAGGCGCGCGGCTGTCTCGAGACTTCAGCGGCGGCACGCTGACCCTGACGCCTTACGCGCATACCCAATCGATGATCTTTGCGCAGCACTTCCTGCCGAATGGCGGCGTGGAAAAGAATGGCTCGACCGGCGGCGGCCTGATGGCCCGGTTTGAGCGGGACGCTTCCGACAGTCTCACATGGCGCATTGGCGCGGATGTCGATGTGGCAAGCGGTTGGCTGAAGGAAATCCAGCCCGATCCCTTCGGCTTCTTCCCCGGAGACTCGCGCTTCCCGCAAGGCAAGCATTATGACTACACCGTAGATACGCTGATGGGCGCAGTCTGGGGAGAGCTGGATTTTGCGCTGAGTGAGGATGTGCGCCTGCTGGCGGGCCTGCGCGCGGAAGGCCATGAGTATGACTATTCGACTGATCTGCCCCCCGGCATCAATGGCCGCTTCAATGTGCCCGCCGACCGGACGGATTCGTTCGACCTGCTGACACCGAAGCTCGGCCTGATCTGGTCGGTAAGCAAGAACCTTGATCTCTATGCCAACTATGCGCGCGGCGAGCGCGCGCCGCAGGCGTCAGACCTCTACCGGCTGCAGAGCCTGCAAGTGGCGGGGCAGGTGGAAGAAGAAACGCTCGACAGTGTCGAGATTGGCGCGCGCGGCACTGCGCTGGAAGGCCGGCTTGTCTATGACATCGCCGCCTACTGGATGGAGAAGGACAATTTCTTCTTCCGTGACAGTGATGGGCTGAACGTTCCCGATGGATCAACCGAGCACAAGGGCGTGGAAGCGTCCGGCGCGCTGGAGCTGACGCCTGTTCTGAGCGTGTCAGGCTCGGCCAGCTGGTCTGACCAGACCTATACATTCGACCGGATCACGGGCTCCGGCACCGAGACGATCCGCGATGGCAACGAGATCGACACGGCGCCGGAATGGCTGGCCAATGTCTCGCTGGACTGGCAAGCGACGGACGCGATCAAGCTGTCGCTGAATGTCGATCATGTGGGCGAATATTTTGTCGATCCGGCGAACACGACGACCTATCCCGGACATACTGTGCTGGGCGCGCGGGGCGCGTGGGCCCTCAGCGAAACGGCCGAGCTGTTCCTGATCGTGCGGAATCTGACAGACGAAAAATATGCCGACCGGGCGGATCTCGCCTTTGGCAATGAACGCTACTTCCCCGGCGAGCCTCTGAATGCGACGCTGGGTATGAGAAAAACATTCTAGGAGGAAACCGATGAAACTCTATCATAGCCCGAAGGCCCCCAACCCGGACCGGGTCGTCTTTTTTCTCCGCGCCAAGGGCAAGCTGGATGCGGTGGAGCTGGAAGAAGTCTCCATCATGAAACAGGAGCACCGGACGAAGGAATATCGCGAAGTGTCTCCGTTTGCGCAGGTGCCGGCGCTGGTGCTGGATGACGGGACCAAGATCACCGAAAGCCGGGCGATTTGTACCTATTTCGAGAATGTCTTCCCGGAGCCGAACCTCATGGGAACGGACGCGAAGGAAAAGGCCCTGATCGAGATGTGGGATCGCCGGGTCGAGTTGATGTTCATGGTGCAGTTCGCGACCTGGTTCCGCAATGCGCATGAGATGATGGCCCCGCTGGAAGTCCCGCAGAGCGCCGAGGCCGCTGCCAAGGGCGAGAAGAACGCCCGGCGCATGGCGGAACGGTTCAATGCACATCTCGCCGACCACGAATTCCTCGCGGCCGACCGGTTCTCGATTGCGGACATCACCCTGTTCATCACCTGCGGGTTTTGCCGGGTGATGAAATGGTCCCCGCATAAAGAGCATGAGCATCTCGGCCGCTGGTATGAGGCCATGAAGGCGCGCGGCTTCGCGGGCTAGCCTGCCCGGCTAGGCGTTCTTGATGTTCATCCCGCCATCAACCGGGATGTGTACGCCGGTCAGGAAGCTGGCGGCCGGCAGGACGAGGGATAGCGTCATGTTGGCGACTTCTTCCGGGATGCCGTAGCGGCGCAAAGGCACGCGGCGCTTGGCGTAGATTTCCTTGTGCTCGTCCTGGATGCCGGCCGTGATGCCAGTATGGATCGGGCCGGGACAGATGGCGTTGACGGTGATGCCTTCACGGCCGAGGTCGACCGCGAGACCGCGGGTCAGGCCAATCACGCCATGCTTGGCAGCGACATAGGGCGAATTGCCTGGCGTGGCCCCAAGGCCTTCCGTGGACGCAATATTCACGATGCGGCCGAACCCGGCCTTGCGCATATAGGGCAGCGCGGCGCGGATGGCGCGCTGGTGGGAGGTCAGCATGACATTGATGCTGGCGGCCCACGCCTCTTCATAGCTTTCCTCGGCAACGTCCGCCATTCTTGCGAAGCCGGCATTGTTGATGAGGATTTCGAGCCCGCCGAAATGCGCGGCAGTCTCGTCCACGACGCGCTTGATCGCGTCCTTGTCGCCGACATCCAGCGCCCAACCCTGCACGTTGGAGAATCCTGCGTCGCGGATTTCCTGCACGACGACATCGACATTTTCCTGCTTGAGGTCTGTCACGGCGACGTTCGCGCCCTGACGGGCAAAGAGGTGCGCAGTCGCGCGGCCCATGCCGCTGGCGGCGCCGGTGATGAGGGCGGTCTTGCCCTCGATGGAGCGGGAGAGATCCTGATAGGGCGGATGGCTCATGAGCGTTTCTTTCGTTTCTTGATCGTACCGGAGAAATTGAGGACCGGGCGGCCATTGGCCGTGACGATGCCGCGCACAAAGGTGATGGACCGGCCCTTGCGGAGCACGTCGCCGCGCGCCTCGATGAATTCGCCTTCCAGCGCGCCATCCAGGAATTCGGAGGTGAAAGCGACCGTAACACCATATTCGCCCTCCATGCCGTCATGCGCGATGGCAAACAGCGAGAAATCGGCAAAGGCCATCAGGCAACCACCATGCATGACGCCGCCGGCATTCATGTGCTTGTGTTCGGCGCGAAAGGCAGCGACCGGGCCCTGGTCGTCAGTCTTGAAATAGAACGGACCGGCGGCGTCGTGTTCGAATGGCTCGTCGGGCCATGTCTGCCATCCGGCAAACTCCCCGGTTTGTACGGTTTGTGCGGTCATTCCGCCTCCCTGCTGTTTTTCCGGCACGATACCGCACAGTCACCCTTCGACAAGCGTGCCGTTGGGGCATAGATTGCGCGGGAAAGAACATCACCGGAGGAAAAACTATGGCATTCGATGCCGAGATCCGCGCGGCGCTGATTGAACAGGTGCGCCGCTTCGTGACCGAGAAATGCGTGCCGATCGAAGCGCAGGTCGGCGACGAGGACGAAGTTCCGCAGGATGTGGTCGATGAGATGAAGAATCTCGGCCTGTTCGGCATTGCCGTGCCGGAAGAATATGGCGGCCTCGCCCTGGACATGGAGACCGAGGCGCTGGTGGCGATGGAGCTGGGCGAAACCTCTCCGGCCTTCCGCAGTGTCGCTGGCACGAATATCGGCATTGGCAGCCAGGCGCTCGTCCTGTTCGGAACGGATGCGCAGAAGGAAAAATGGCTGCCGGGCATCGCGTCAGGCGATTTGATCGCGAGCTTTGCGCTCACCGAGCCGGAAGCGGGCTCCGATGCGGGCAGCCTGACCACAAAGGCAATCCGTGACGGCGACCATTATGTGCTGAACGGCACCAAACGCTACATTACCAATGCCAACAAGGCGGACCTGTTCACGGTCATGGCGCGGACCGATGTGGATACGCCGGGCCCAAAGGGCGTGTCAGCCTTTGTCGTGGAACGCGATACACCGGGTGTGTCGGTCGGCGTGCCGGAAAAGAAGATGGGCCAGCAGGGCGCGCACATTTGTGACGTGATCTTCGAGGATGCCCGCGTGCCAGCCGGGAACATCATCGGCAAGGAAGGCGAAGGCTTCAAGGTGGCGATGAGCGTGCTCGACAAGGGCCGCCTGCATATCTCTGCCGTGGCCACGGGCGTGTCGAAACGCCTGATCCGGGAGATGGTGAATTACGCGCTGGAGCGGAAGCAATTCGGCACGGCCATCATGAATCACCAGATGATCCAGGCGATGATCGCCGACAGCCAGGCCGAGACCTATGCGGCCGAATGCATGATCATGGACGCGGCGCGCCGGCGCGATGCGGGCGAGGACGTCACCCTGCTTGCCTCTTCGACGAAACTGTTCGCCACCGAGGCCTGTGGCCGGGTGGCCGATCGCGCGGTGCAGGTGTTTGGCGGCGCAGGCTATGTGTCCGACTATGGCATTGAGCGGTTCTATCGCGATGTGCGTATCTTCCGCCTGTATGAAGGCACCAGCCAGATTCAGCAGATCATCATTGCACGCGAATTGGCCAAGGCGGCGAAAGCGGGGAGACTTTAAACCATGTTCGAACACGATCTGACCGACCCGCATGATGTGGGCTTGAATGCAGAACGGCTGGTGGCCATTCCGCAGTACTTCAAGGAAAACTATCTCGACACCGGCAAGCTGCCCTGTGTCGCGACGCTGGTGTCGCGCGGCGGCGAAGTGGCGCTGGAAGACTATTCCGGCACGACGCATCTGGGTGAAGGCGAACCAATCGGTCCGCATACGATCTTCCGGATCTATTCCATGACCAAGCCGGTCACGTCGCTGGCGGCGATGATGCTGTTCGAAGAAGGCCGGTTGCGTCTCGACCATGAGCTCGCGCGCTACATTCCGGAATTCGAAAACGTACAAGTGTTCGATAGCGGCAATCGCGAGGACTATACGACGCGCGCGCCGGACAGGCCGATCACGCTGCTGGATCTGTTCACGCACACATCCGGGATCACCTATGGCTTCCTGATGCAGGACGAGCCGGACGCGATCTATCGCAAGCACAAGATTTCCACGACGCCGGAAACCCTGCTGGAAATGAGCCAGCGGATTGCTAAACTGCCGCTTGCCTTCTCGCCGGGCACCCGCTGGGGCTATGGGCACTCGATCGACGTTCTGGGCGCGGTGGTCGAACTTGTGGCCGGCCAGCCTCTGGATGAATTCTTCCGGGAACGTATCTTTGGTCCGTTGGGCATGGAAGACACGGATTTCTGGGTGCCGGAAAACAAGATCGATCGGCTGATGGCCTGCTACAACAAGCATCCGCTGACCGGTGAGGTCACCATGTCCGATGCGGCCGGCAAGGATTCCAAGCTCTACAGCAAGCGGCCCAAACTGTTGAATGCCGGCGGCGGGCTCGCCTCTACCGTACGCGACTATCACCGCTTCTGCCTGATGCTGATGCGCGGTGGTACGCTGGATGGGGCCCGCATCATCAGCCCGAAAACATGGGAGTTCATGCGCCAGAACCATCTGCCGGGTGGCAAGACGATCAAGGAGATGGGCGACAAGACCTTCTCCGAGGCGCGTATGGAAGGCAATGGCTTCGGGCTTGGCGGGTCGGTACTGACCGATACGGTCGCGTCGATGCAGCCGTCCAGCCTGGGCAATTTCAGCTGGGGCGGCCTCGCCTCGACCTTCTTCTGGATTGATCCGGAAGAGGAGATGATTGCCATCCAGGCGACGCAAATGATCCCGTCGGGCACCTATCCGATCCGGCCGCAACTGCAGCAACTCGTTTATGCGGCGGTGGACTGGTGAGCGAAAAGAAAGCCAATCCTGTGCGGCAGGCCATCCTGGACCTGACCGCAGCCTGCGGGCCGGGCAAGACGATCAGTGCCGAACAGGCCGCCAGGGCGGTAAGTGAGGCGAACTTCCAGCGCGTGCTGAAGGATGTTCGCGCCGAGGCCATCCGCCTTCACAAGGCCGGCACTGTGCTGATCTATCGGAAAGGCAAGCCGGTCGAGGATCCGGACGTGTTCAAGGGTGTCTACCGCCTCGGGCTTCCGACCTGACGCGGCCTACTCGCCGAAGCGGCGGATTTCGGTCCGGAATCTCCGGCCATTTGCGGTCAGAACGTAGAGCCGGTCATACTCCGTCGCTTCGACAATTGGCGCACCGGGTTTGCCGCCAAGCTCTTTGACGAGCTGCGGCGTGGTATTGGAATGGCCGACCACGAGGATGTTTCCGGGCGTCGCGCGGAGCATGTTGGCGAAGGTTTCCAGATTGCTTGCATCGTAGGGCAACACGGTGAGGCCCGTCGCCCTGGCAATCGGTGCCGCCGTTTCACGTGTGCGCCGGGTCTCGGTTGAGTAGATCGCCGTGAGACCGGCATCTTTCAGTTCGTTTGCGAGGATCTCTGCGCGGGCGCGGCCTATCAGCGTCAGGGGCGGATTGTCGCCGGTGGCTTTTTCAGCGTGGCGCACGAGATAGATCTGGCGCGCGTCCGGCGGCGGCGATGAGGCGCAGGCGGCGAGTGTGACCGAGGTCAGGAGGGCGAGGGCGAGGCGGCGCGTCAGCATTATGCGGCCACCGGCTTGGCGATCAGATGGTCGAGCGAGAAGGCATCCTTCGTCGGCCCGTTCTGACGTAGAGATTGCAGTTTGTCCCATCCGTCCTGCATCGTGAAGTGTTCCCCGCGTGGCGCCCACCACAAGACAAAGCTCGCCCCGTCGGTCCGGTCAAGCTGGTTGGCCAGACGCCGCATGCCTGCGGGGTGTGTATGGCCGCTATAGGAGAACTCTCTCAGCGTCTCGACGGACTTCCAGCCGGCCATGGTGCAAACGTCTGGAGCCGCCAAATCCTTGGGATAGGGAAAGGCATGCTGCATGCCGTACCAGTCCCCATTGGGGCGCCGGATTCCATGCGTGTGCCAGTGGAGTCCTTCAAACGAATCCGCATCCGAAAAGATGCGCGGCAGGATCGCCATGAATACCCGAACGAATTCATTCTCCATATTGAAGGCGCCCAATGGGCGCGCGCAATTGAAGTGAATCAATCGGTATTCTGTTATCATTGAAGTGTCCCCGTCCAATTCCGACAGGGATATGACAAAGCGGTTTCGCAATTGTTAAAAGAGACCAAAACTCTGAAGGGGCCCCTTCGAATCATTTCCCCTTGAATTCAGCGGGCCTTTTCTGAAGGAACGCGCTGACGCCTTCCTTGAAATCATCCGTGCGCCCCGCAGTGCGCTGGGCCAGCCGTTCGTCATAGATCGCTTCGTCGAAATCGGATTCGCAGGCTTTCCAGATCAGTTCGCGGGCAAGTGACAATGCGATGGTTGGGCCGCTGGCCAGCTTTTCCGCCATTTCCAGGGCGGTCGGCATGAGCTGGTCGTCTTCAACGATGCGGTTGATCATGCCCCATTCCATGGCTTTTTCGGCCGGAACCTTGTCGCCGAACAGCGCCATTTCCATGGCGCGTACGCGGCCGATGGTGCGGGCCAGCAGCCAGGTTGATCCGCCATCCGGCAGAAGGCCAATGCGGCGGAAAGCCTGCAGGAAGTAGGCGCTCTTCGCGCACACGACGATGTCGCCAACCAGGGCCAGCGAACAGCCGACACCGGCGGCAGGTCCGTTGACAGCGGTAATGACCGGGTGCGGATGTTCCCGGATGGCCTGCATAAGCGGATTGTAATGCGTGGTCAGGGCGCGGCCGGCATCGGGCTTGGAGCCTTCATGGCTGAGCTTCACGCTGAGCCCGCCGGGGCCGAGATTGGCACCGGAACAGAAGCCGCGGCCCGCGCCGGTCAGGATGGTGCAGCGCGCTTCATCGGCGGCGACTTCAAAGGCGTGCAGCAATTCCTGGGCAGTATCGACGCCGCAGGCGTTCAGCGTGGACGGGTCATTGAAGCTGATGATGGCGATATCGCCTTTCAGCTCGTAGGAAATCTTTGTGTAGGCCATGCAATTCGCTCCCGATGGGTGTTTTTTGCCACCCTATTGTGTCGTCCGCCCCGCGTGAACGCCTGACCCAACGGAAATGTTTTTTATTTTGTTCAGAGATCAATGCGCGCTACACTTCGGCGAGGAAACGACCCAGAGGAAGAGACACATGGCCCTTGATAGCGCTGCCGGATCCGGCATGAGTTCCATTCTGAGCCGCCAGAAAGCCGCGCATATTCGCGATGGCATTCCATCGCTCGCCAAGCGGATCGAATGGCTGGACAAGTCGATCGACCTGCTGGTCACGCATGGAGATGCCCTGAGCGAAGCGATGCGCGAGGATTTCGGACACCGCTCCGTGGACCAGTCCGCCCTGACCGACATTGCCGGTTCGATTGGCGCACTGAAATTCTCGAAGAAGCATGTCGCCAAATGGATGCGGCCGGAAAGGCGCAAGACCGAATTCCCGCTCGGCCTGCTCGGTTCGCGCGCCGAGCTCCAGTTCCAGCCAAAAGGCGTGATCGGCGTGATCAGCCCGTGGAACTTCCCCGTGAACCTGACTTTCGCGCCGCTTGCGGGCGTATTTGCCGCCGGCAACCGCGCAATGATCAAGCCATCCGAATTCACCGAGGCGACGTCGGACCTGATGAAGCAGCTGTTTGCTCAGTATTATGACGAGGAAGAAGTCGCGGTTATCACCGGTGGTCCGGATGTCGGCGCTGAATTCTCGAAGCTCGCCTTCGATCACATGATCTTCACGGGCGCGACGTCCATCGCCCATCATGTCATGCGGGCGGCAGCGGACAATCTGGTGCCCCTGACGCTGGAGCTCGGCGGCAAGAGCCCGGTCGTACTCGGCCGGTCCGCAAACATGGAAAAGGCTGCCAGCCGGATCATGGCGGGCAAGACGCTGAATGCGGGTCAAATCTGCCTGGCGCCGGACTATGCCTTCGTGCCTCAGGAAAAGACGGCGGAATTTGTCAGCGCCGCCACCAAGGCCGTCGAGAAAATGTATCCATCCGGTCTGAAGGATAATGAGGATTACACCTCGGTCGTGAACCAGCGCCATTATGACCGGATCATGAGCTATATCGAGGAAGCCCGCGACAAGGGCGCCGAAGTCCACGAGATCAATCCGACAGGAGAGAATTTCTCCCAGCAACCTCACCACAAGATCCCGCCTCACATCATCGTCAATCCGGGTGATGATCTGAAAGTGATGCAGGACGAAATCTTCGGGCCGATCCTGCCGATCAAATCCTATGGCGAGACTAAGGATGCCGTGGCTTATATCAATTCGCATGACCGTCCGCTCGGCCTGTACTATTTCGGCGAGGACGCGACCGAGAAGGATTATGTCCTGAACAATACGACGTCCGGTGGCGTGACCGTGAATGACGTGATCTTCCATGTCGCGCAGGAAGACCTGCCTTTTGGGGGCGTCGGCCCCTCCGGCATGGGCAGCTATCATGGACGCGACGGCTTCATGGAGTTCAGCCACAAGAAAGCCGTATACACACAAACGGGCAGCGAATTGCTCGCCATGATGCGCCCACCCTATGGCGACAAGTTCCGCGGCCAGGTGAAAGGCCGTATCAAGCGCTAAGCGCTAGAGTGAGAATACAAGAAAGCCCGCCGGCAATGCTGGCGGGCTTTTTCTTTTGCAGCCTGTTCGGACTAGCGCTTCAGGAAGGCCGGAATATCGTTGCCGAAGCCTTTGACCTTTTCAGGGGCCGGATCGAGAATGGGATCGTCGTCCTTGCGCTTGCGGTCCCGCTCGCGGTCGCGTTTCGGCTTTGCTGCACGCTCGCGCTTTGGCTTTTCGTTCGGACGGTCGTCCGTTTTGACATCGGATTTCGGCTCAGCCTTTGCCTTGGGCTCTTCAGCCTTGGCTTTAGGTTCGGACTTGGGCTTGGACTCGGCTGGTGTCGCCTCTTCCAGCTTGTCGGTGTTCTCGTCACGCCGACGGCTACGCGAGCGACCGCCGCGTGATTTGTCGTCACGACTGCCCGACCGGGAACGGCCGCGGCTGCGACTTTCGTCCGGTGGCAGGTCTCCGAGTTCCTCGAGCAGGCCCTCGGGCATATAGTCCTCGACATCCTGCTGGATCATCTTGAGGACGAAGCCCCAGGATTTTTCGTCAGACGGCGACACAACCGTGAAGCTTTCGCCCGTGCGTCCGGCGCGGCCGGTCCGCCCGATCCGGTGAACGTAATCCTCGTCTTTGGGCGGCGGCGAATAGTTGAAGACATGCCCGACGTCCGGAATGTCGAGCCCGCGTGCGGCGACATCCGATGCAACGAGCAGCTTCAGGTCGCCGTCACGGAAACGCTGCAGCACCTGGGTGCGGAACGCCTGCGGCAGGTCGCCATGGATGGCGGCAGCGTCGTGGCCATGCTTTTGCAGCGAGGCCGCGACGATATCGACTTCGACCTTCCGGTTACAGAAGACGATGCCGTTTTTCACGTCGCGGGATTCGATCACGCGGCGCAGCGCGGTGCGCTTGGCCTTGGCGTCATTGGTCGGAATGTGGACCACGTGCTGCGTGATCGTCTTGGCTGCGTCCGTCGGGCGGGCAACTTCGATCTTGACCGGGTCACGCTGGAAGGTTTTCGCAAGCCTCTGAATGTCGGTCGGGAAGGTTGCCGAGAACAGCAGAGTCTGCCGCTTGGCTGGAATCTTGGAGACGATCTTCTCGATGTCAGGAATGAAGCCCATGTCGAGCATGCGGTCGGCTTCGTCGATAATGAGGTAGTCCACCCCCATCAGCAGTAGCTTGCCACGTTCGAACTGGTCCATCAGGCGTCCGGGGGTCGCGATTAGCACGTCGACGCCGCGCTGGAGCAGGCCTTCCTGTTCCTTGAAGCTGACGCCGCCAATGAGCAGGGCCATGGTGAGTTTCAGGTGCTTGCCATATTTCTCGAAGTTTTCGGCCACCTGTGCGGCCAATTCGCGCGTCGGGCAGAGGATCAGGCAACGGGGCATGCGGGCCCGAGCCCGTCCGCGCGCCAGGCGGTGGATCATCGGCAGCACGAAAGCCGCCGTCTTTCCGGTGCCGGTCTGGGCAATGCCCGTGACGTCGCCGCCAGCAAGAATATGGGGGATGGCTTCCGCCTGGATCGGCGTGGGCGTTGTATATCCCGCCTCTTCCACAGCCTTAAGTACGTTCGGCCCAAGGCCGAGGTCTGCAAATGTTACGTCAGTCAATTTTATGGTTCCTGGAATGGTTTCTGATTTAACCCGGCGGCCTTGAGAGCCGCAATTTCCCGCGTTCAGCGCCTCAGTGCGCTTTTGGCGGGCCGGGCGAATTCCATGCCCGGAGCGTCGTGTTGCGCTGCACATAAGCCAAATTGTGGATAAATGGAAGGGGCCGTCCCCAGCTTTCGCCCAAGGGCGCGGGTCAGACGCGATAGCGCTGGACGTCGTCGATCAGATTCTGCAGCACACGCTTGGACCGGCCCCAATCGAAGGCCTGTCCGGGAACGGTAATTGTGCCTGTCAGCAGCGTACCCTCGTCGCGCGATTCCAGCGTGATGATCATGTTGCCTTCCCAGGACCAGACCGAAGACGCCATTTTGGAGTTGAGGATGCAGCCATCGCCTGCCTCGGAAATATCGACTATCGGCTGGCTGCGGCTGGCCAGCGAGCAAACCACGGCGGCCAGGGTCTCGCCGAACGTGTTGCGGAAGCCTTGCGACAGTTCGCGGTCCGTCTTGAGGCCCAGCCTGGCATACATCGGGATGGCGATATCCTTCATGGCGGCGAGCGGCAGCCCACCCGCGCCGGCTGCGGCCATGACCGGTTCGGCATATTTGAAGAATTGTTCGGCGGTCATGCCCTGCGGCGTGGCACCGGTGACGCGTACCACGCGCGCGCGGACGTCCGGGTGATTGATAATCTCGCCCACATTCATCGAGTTTCGCCAGTCTATGCTGGGGTCAACGATCTGTGGAGGGAGGGATGGCGGTGAGGCGGAGTGCGCGCTGTCTGTAACAGCTGTGCCGCAATTGGCGCAGAAGCGGTGGCCAGCTCCCAGCTTCTGTCCGCAATGTGTGCAAAACATGGGCGGTCCCCTCGTCCATATGACGAGGGGACCTTACCCCAAATCAGGCGCCCGCGTCAGCGAGATTCTGGTTCACGAAATCCCAGTTGATGAGATTGTCGATGAAAGCGTCCATATAGTTTGGACGGCTGTTCTGGTAATCGAGATAGTAGGCGTGTTCCCAGACATCCATGGTCAGGACAGGCGTAGCGTCGATGTCGGTGACCGGCGTTTCCGCGTTCGGGGTCTTGGTGATGTGCAGCTTGCCGCCCTTGTAGACCAGCCAGGCCCAGCCGGAGCCGAACTGACTGCCGCCAGCCGCTTTGAAATCCTTCACGAACTGGTCGTAGCCGCCCAGATCGCGATCAATCAGGTCGGCCACTTTACCGTGCGGTTTGCCGCCGCCGCCCGGTTTCATGCAGTGCCAGTAGAAGGTGTGGTTCCAGACCTGGGCCGC
>DHZF01000050.1:0-34738 GCA_002414505.1 Hyphomonas sp. UBA5111
ACTGTCTGGAACCGGACAGAGGCCAAGAGCCTGGATTGGACCGCCCAGCACAAGGGCGAGGTCGCAAAGGACCCGGCGGCAGCGGCTTTCGGCGCCGAATATGTGTTCCTGTGCCTCGGCGACGATCCGGATGTCCGCGAAGTGTTCGATCAGCTGGAGCCGAGCCTTGGCGCGGGCATGATCGTGGTCGATCACACGACGGCGTCGGCCGGACTGGCGCGGGAGCTGGATGAGCGTTGCCGCGTGAAGGGCGCGCGCTTTCTGGATGCGCCGATCAGCGGCGGCGAGGCCGGCGCGGTCAATGGCAAGCTGACCATCATGTGTGGCGGCGAGGAAAAGGCGTTCAAATCGGCTGAGCCCGTCATGGCGGCCTATGGCAAGAACATGACCCTGATCGGCGAGAGCGGCGCGGGACAGCTCGCCAAATCGGTCAACCAGATCTGTATCGCCGGCATCGTTCAGGGCCTGTCGGAAGGCCTGCACTTTGCCGAGAAGGCCGGGCTCGACGCCGAGAAGGTGATCGCGGCGATCAGTGGCGGCGCGGCCCAGAGCTGGCAGATGGAAAATCGCTGGAAAACAATGGTCGAGGGCAAGTTCGATCACGGCTTTGCCGTCGACTGGATGCGCAAGGATCTCCGCATCACGCTGGAGGCCGCGCGCGAGAATGGCGCCAGCCTGCCGCTGACGGCGACAGTGGACCAGTATTATGCCGACGTGCAGGCGATGGGTGGCGAACGCTGGGATACGTCCAGCCTGATCGCCCGTCTGAAGCGGGACTAGGCCGGGATGCGCCTGCTGGAAGTTCACCTGCCGGATGACGAGCGGTTTGACCTGGTCATCCGGGCCGTCAAGGCGGCTGACCCGATCGATTATTATGTTCAGGATACAGAGGGCAAGGATCGCAAGCTGATCTCGGTCTTCATGCGTGAAGGCAGCGGTCAGGCCCTGATGGACAATATCCAGACGGCGCTGGAAACCTGCAATGATTATCGCATCACCGTGTTGCCGGTGGAGGCGACCGCGCCGAACATCGAGGAAGCGACCGACCAGAAGGCCGAGAAACAGGCCCAGGCCACGCGCGAGGAAATCTATTCCGACGTCTCGACCGGCGCGCGGCTCGACCGCGACTTCATCATCATGGTTGTGCTGTCGACCATCGTGGCGGCGATCGGCCTGAATTCGGACGGGATTGCCGCCGTTATCGGCGCGATGGTGATCGCGCCGCTGCTGGGGCCGGTGCTCGGCTTCTCCATGGGCGCGGCGCTGGGCGATTTCAAGCTGCTGAAGCGGGCCTCGGTGACGCTGGCGTCCGGGATCGGGATTGCTCTGGTCAGCGCATGGATCCTGTCCTTCTTCCTGCAGATCGATCTTGAAAGCCGCGAATTGATGTCGCGCGCCGAAGTGCGTCTGGACGGTCTGGCGCTGGCCATGGCGGCTGGCGGCGCGGCGGCCTTGTCGCTGACGCGGGCGCAGGCCTCGGCGCTGGTGGGGGTGATGGTCGCCGCAGCCTTGCTGCCGCCGGGGGCGGCGCTCGGCCTATTTGTGGGCTCGGGGTACTGGACCCTTGCCATGCGGGCCGGCCTGCTCTTGTCGCTCAACGTGGTGGCCCTGGTTCTGGCGGCCCTGATCGTGTTCCGGTTACGGAAGATAAGGCCGCGTGCCTGGATCGACCAGAAGAATGCCGACCGGGCGGTCTGGATCAATGCCGTGCTGTCCGTGCTGTTGCTGGCGGCCGCCACGGCCCTGATCCTCTGGCTCGATCTTGGGGCAGCCGTCTCAGTGGGTTAGTGCGATGAAATTTTGAGGTTTTGCGCTGGATGTGTTAAAATGAGTTTCCGCTCACAATACAGGACTTCGCAAACATACATGACGACCACAAAACCGATTGCCAAAACCCCGCAAACCCGTGTCGAACGCTACGTCACCAATTTGAGTGATCCGGTTCGCCGCGCCGAATGCCAGGGACTGCTGGAGATGTTCGCGCGCGTGACGGATCTGCCCGCGGCGATCTGGGGGACGAGCAAAGTTGGTTATGGCCGTTACAAGTATGAGCTTGAGGGCGGCTTCAAGAGTGAATTCATGATGACCGGGTTCGAGCCGGGGAAGCGATGGCTGACGGTCTATCTGTCCCCTGACTATGAAGACTTTGCAGAGGTGCTCGCCCGTGTCGGCAAGCATGAGCGGCATAAATCATGCATTCGGATCAAGGCCCTGAAAGATGTCGACCTGGGCGCACTGGAAGAGCTTGTGAAACTGGGGCTCGCATCCACCGCCCACAACTACCAGACAAGCGAACTGTAAACGGGTAGCAACACCGCATGGCCAAAGCCGAGAACAAGACCAGGCCGACTGACGTATCGCCGGCAGAATTTGTCGCGGCAGTGGAGCATGATACCCGCCGTGCGGATAGCGAAGTGCTGCTCGGCTGGTTCGAGGAGGTCATCGGCTACACCCCGAAAATGTGGGGGGCGAGCCTGATCGGATATGGCCGCTATCACTACAAATATGACAGTGGCCGCGAAGGCGACATGCTGATTACCGGCTTTTCGCCGCGCAAGGCCAATCTCGTCCTGTACATCATGCCGGGCTATCGCGACCTGAGTGACAAGCTCGCTCGGCTCGGAAAGCACAAGATCGGCAAGAGCTGTCTCTACATCAACAAGCTCGCCGATATCGACATGGATGTGCTGCGCGAGATCGTCGAGGACGGGCTCGCCTATATGAAAGAGAATTACGATACGTGGCCGGAATAATTTGGCTGTATCTAACGGGAATGTGATCGGAACTGCCATTAGGGCGAGTCGTTGAGCTTGTGCAAGCAAGACTGGAGATTCCCCTACATGACCGACCCCCTCAAGACGATCAACCCGGCCACCGGCGAGACGCTGAAGACCTATCCCCGCATGAGTGATGACGAGATGGCATTGGCCATCGAGCAGTGTCACGGGGCCTATCTGGATTGGCGCCAGCGCAGTCTCGAAGACCGTGCTAAGGTGATCAAGGCAATTGGTGACGAACTGCGCAAGCATGTCGACGACTATGCCGGACTGATGACCAAGGAGATGGGTAAGCTCTATCGCGACGGCCAAGAGGAGGTGAAATTGTGCGCCGGGATTTGCGACTATACTGCTGAACAGGGTCCGAAAGAACTGGCCAGCGAGGAGCGCGAAATCCTGACGGGCCGCAAAGGGATTGTGACGTATTCCCCGATCGGCATCGTGTACGGCATCCAGCCCTGGAATTTTCCCCTGTATCAGGCGATCCGCTATTCCATCTCGAACCTCATGGCAGGCAATGGTGTCCTGTTGAAGCATGCCGAAACCTGCACCGGCAGCGGGCTTTTGCTGCGCGATATCTATGAAGCCGCTGGCCTGCCAAAGCATCTGTTCACCGTTCTGCTGATCTCGCATGACCAGTCCGATGCCGTGATCGAGAATGATCTGGTGCGCGGTGTGACACTGACCGGCAGTGACGGCGCGGGCCGAGTGGTGGGCGAGAAAGCCGGCAAGGCGCTGAAGAAGACTGTGCTGGAGCTTGGTTCGAACGACGCCTATCTGGTTCTGGAAGATGCCGATGTGGATCTCGCTGTCGAAACATGCGTGAAAGGGCGCCTGTTCAACAATGGCGAAACTTGCGTGAACGCGAAGCGCTTCATTGTAACTGAGAAAGTCTATGACGAGTTCACTGAGAAGTTCGTGAAGGCAATGGCGGACATCAAGATCGGTGACCCGTTCAGCGAGGACAGTGATCTGGGGCCAATGGCCCGCTCTGATCTACGCGAAACGCTTCATGACCAAGTGAAGGAAAGCGTCGAAAAGGGCGCAACTATTCGCTGCGGCGGTGATATTCCGGACATGCAGGGCGCGTATTATCCCTCGACCGTGCTGACAGACGTGGCCCCGGGCCAGCCCGCCTATGATGACGAATTGTTCGGTCCGGTGGCATCGGTTATCCGCGCCAAGGATGACGAAGATGCGATGCGGATTGCCAATGACAGTCGATATGGTCTCGGCGGCGGAATCTTCTCGCGCAATGAGGACCGGGCGATTGAGCTGGCCTGTAATCATTTCGACACCGGCATGGTGAGGATCAATGGTTTTGGCATTGCCGCACCAAATATGCCGTTCGGCGGCGTGAAGGATTCCGGATTTGGCCGGGAACATGGCGGCTTTGGTATGAAAGAGTTTGTCAATG
This sequence comes from Hyphomonas sp. UBA5111, assembly GCA_002414505.1. GTDB lineage: Bacteria > Pseudomonadota > Alphaproteobacteria > Caulobacterales > Hyphomonadaceae > Hyphomonas. The sequence goes on from DHZF01000050.1 coordinate 4,195, forward strand.
TGAAAGCAGTTTTCGTATACTGATCAATGCAATAGCCCGGCACCGTGCCGGGCCATTTGCTGCTCTGCGGGTTTACATCTGCCTGAGAATCCCTAGGTATGGCGTTAATTCGACAGAGTACCCGTGCGCGCGATACGGCCTCTGAAATTCCACCCGCGACGATTGGAGAGAGACCATGACGCAAGTGAAAACGGGCGATACCGTACACATTCATTATACTGGCACGCTGAATGACGGCACCACATTCGACAGTTCCGAAGGCCGCGAGCCGCTGTCCTTTCAGGTCGGATCCGGCCAGATCATTCCAGGCCTCGACTCTGCCATTCCGGGCATGACCGTTGGCGACAAGAAAACCGTCAATGTTGCCTGCGACGATGCTTACGGCCAGATGAACCCGGCCATGCGCCAGGATGTGCCGCGCAACGACATTCCTGCAGAAATCCCGCTGGAAGTCGGCACGCGCCTGCAGATGCAGACACAGGACGGCCAAGTTGTGCCGGTGACCGTGGCCGCTGTTGAAGAGAGTTCAGTCACGCTGGATGCCAACCACCCGCTGGCAGGCGAAGACCTGACCTTCAACATCGAACTGGTGAAAATTGGCGAAGCAGCCTAGCTCCTGGCAGATTCCAAATTAGAAACGGCGGATACTCCGAGGGGTGTCCGCCGTTTTTCGTTTCAGGCAGCAGGAAGGGCCGGCGAGGCAGCAGCCTTCCGGTTGGGTGGGTCTGAATTCGGGCAGACCATCCGTATCAGGATGTGTCGGGAGCGACAGGGGCGAATCCTGAGACGGTCGCGGCTTTCGCCTGTGTCACCGGCGCCGCACAGCATCTTGCGAGCGGGATAAAGCCCGTGGCGAGCGTGGCGGGTAGGGCGCTCCAGCGCGATGGGCGCTCCCATGCCGGGATCGCGGGTGCCGTATAGCGGTAGCGGTGCGGATCAGGGGCGTCCGCCATCGCGTCGATGGAGAGATTTCCGAATCGGTCGATGCGCAGCAGCACAGTGCGCCCGGTCTCCCGCTGCCAGGCTTCGAGCCGGCGCAGATTCAGCCAGAGCCAGGGCCAGAAGAGCGGCCAGACAAAGGCATAATAACGGGCGTGACGCGGGTCTGTCATGATTTGCATTATAAGCCGGGCACGGAGGGGGTGGGATAAGGTTTTTTGGAGATCAATGATTTCAACAGGTTGTGCGGCTGGCATGGGGGATAGCGGGGAAGATCAGTCCGTGTCTCCGGCGCAGGCCGGAGTTTCTTGGGCCAAAGTGTGGAGCCGTCGCGGGAGGTTCCGGCGTTCGCCGGGAACACGGACGAGCAGAGAGAGTCAGAACACACCCATCTCGATGCCTGCGCCGAGAGCGGCGCCAAGGTCGCGGCATTTGGCGAGATCGTTTTCCGGGATCGTCTTTTCTGCGAGGATCTCTGTTTCCGTTTGCGCATGCGTGCAGATGATCAGCGGGGACTGGACCTGTTTGAGCCGCCAGCCTGTGGCAATGCGGGCTGCCTGACGCGCCGCATTCTCGCCATCCGAGCCGGCGCAGATCATCAGGCCGTAGGGGCGGCCCTCGATCTTGCCAAGGACGGGATAGTAGCAGCGGTCGAAGAATTCCTTCATGGTGCCCGACAGCGCAGCGAGGTTTTCAGGTGCGGCGAAGAGATAGCCCTTCGCGGCGCGCAGGTCGTCCGGGCCAGTGTCTTCGGCGCGTTTGAGAACGGTTTCGGTTTCCCCGCCCGCCGCCTTCGCTGCGGCCTCCGCCATCTGGCGCGTGCCGCCGGTGCGGGAATGATAGATGATCAGGAGTTTGGTCATCCCCCTTCATTCCAAGCCTCACGTGGCAGGGCAAGACCCTCGTTCAGGCGTCGATGGCCTCGAACCGTTTGCGATAGGCGTGCGGCGAGGTGTAGGCGATCTGGCGGAAGGCGGTGCGGAAGGTCTCGACCGAGGCGAACCCGCTTTGCAGCGCCACATCGGTGATGTCGAGCGGGGTTGATTCCAGCAGCTGCATGGCCCGGAAGACCCGCTCGCGCCGGAGCCATTTCAGGGGCGTGGTACCGGTGCCTTCCCGAAAGCGGCGCAGGAAGGTCCGCTCGCTCATGCCGGCCTGACGGGCGAAGCACGCAATGGTCAGTGGCTGGTCCAGCATTTCGCGCGCCCAGTCCAGCACGGCGGCGACCGACTTGCCGGGCCGTTCCTGTACCGGCGCCTCGATATATTGGGATTGCCCGCCATCGCGGTGTGGCGGGGCGACGAGGCTGCGCGCAACCTTGTTGGCTACGCCGGACCCATGATCCTTGCGAATGACATGAAGGCTGGCATCGATCGCCGCACTGCTGCCGGCTGAGGTGACGATGTTGCCGTCATCGACATAGAGCACGTCATCGACGACCTCGATCTCGGGAAACAGCTCTTTCAGCTGGGGAAGATGGCGCCAATGCGTGGTGGCCTGTTGGCCATCCAGCAGGCCAGCATGGGCAAAGACAAAGGCGCCGGTGCAGAAGGAAAGCAAGCGCGTGCCGTTCGCATGGGCGGCCTGAACTGCGTCCAATATCTCTTGCGGCGGGGGGACGATGATGTTCTGCCAGCCGGGAATGATGATTGTATCCGCCTCATAGAGGCTCTCGATTCCATAAGGGGACGTGATGGCGTAGCCGCCAATCGCCTGGGTGGAACGGTTCGGACAGGCCACCCGGAACTCGTACCATTCCTTCTCCACTTCCGGCCGGGGCCAGCCGAAGATTTCAGCCGCGATGCCGAATTCAAGCGGCCAGAGGCCTTCATAGGCCAGAGCGACAATGCGGTGGCGCGCAGGGATGTTCCGGTCCGTCATGGGGGGCTCCCAGATTGGCGAAAATCGACCATATAATGGCATTATTGCCAATTCTGCACGGCAGCGCAATCCCCTACCTATGAAGCATTGAAACGCCAGTTGAGGAGCGTGTCACAATGAAATGGTCAAACATCATGAACAGAGGGCTTGCGGGGCTGGTTGCCGCTATTGCTCTTGCCAGTACGCCTGCAGCCGCAGATCCAGCGGGCATGTATATCCGTAAACTGTATTTTACGCCGCCCCCGGCTGAAGCCTGTGCAGAGGCGGCGCAACGCGCAGGCGAGGCATCCCGCGACGGTCTTCGGGCCTGCAGCGAAGCGCTGGAAGATCCTGAGACGGATGAAGAGGTTCGGGTGGCGGTGCTGACCAATCGCGCCATCCTCTACCGGCGGGCAGGGAAACTCGTAGAGGCGGCGTCAGATTGCGAAGCGGCGCTGGCCTCCGGACAGGCCGTGCCGGGCACGATCATCAGCTGCGGCGGGGTCTATGTCGATAGCGGGCAGCCTGAAAAGGCGGTGCAGGTACTGTCATCGGCGGACATTGCCGTGCCGGAATTGCAGTCGCGCCTCTACCACAATCTCGCGCTCGCACATCATGATCTCGGCGCGTATGCAGAGGCCTATGACTATCTCGAACAGGCGCTGGCGGCTGAGCCGGGCTTTGCGCCGTCCGCCGAATTGAAGACGCTCTACCGGGTCGACGAAACAGAGTGATAAATCAGGGCGTCCCTGCCAGGACGCCCCTTTTTCAGGTCAAATACGGGCCAGGCCTATTCGGCCGCGACCGGCGTAAACTCGGCTTTCCAGTCATCCATGGCGTGGCGATTGTCATGGTCCCACGGGTGGAAGCCGGGCTTGAACCAGGACAGCCAGGTCTTCCAGCCCTTGCCGAACAGGGCCGGCTTCTTCCAGAGAAATTCCTTCACGGCGCGGTCGGCATCCTTGCGGCTATAGCCATCGGCTTCCAGCAACATGGCGGCATAGGTCGCGATATTGGCGGTGAAGTGTTTGGTGATCAGCAGCATGGACAGGCTGCGCCGGAAATAGCGCTTGATGGCGGGCCAGTCTTTCGTGGCCTCCAGGAAGACGTCATAGGCAACCGCCTTGTGCTCGGTCTCTTCCATCGCGTGCCAGCGCCAGAGGCGCTCCAGCGCGGGATCGGTCTTGCTGAAGATCGGGACGCCGTCCACGTCGAAGCCGAACATGAGATCGGCCATCATCGCGGTGAAATGCTCAAGGCAGATCGTGGCCAGCAGCATACGGAACGGTCCACCGGAGCGTCCGAATGTGATCTTCTCCATGATCGCGGCTTCAATCTCCGCGACCGGGTATTTCTCGCGGTCGATCTTGTTGTTCAGCAGATGATGCTCGCGCGAATGGATGGCCTCCTGCGTGATGAAATCCTTCACGTCTGCGGCGAGCTTGCCGGACACTTCGCTGCGATAGGCCTTCACGGCATCCATGAACATGCGCTCGCCTTCCGGGAAAGTGAGCGACATGGCGTTGAAAATGGCGGTGGCGACGGGGTCTCCATCGAGCCAGGGGCCATTATCTGCGGCGGCCATGTCAAAATGGAGATCGCGCGGCAGAATTGTGATGCCGTCGGGTGTGCGTTTGCTTGTCATTATGTTTAGTGCCTTTAGGAACAATATCAGCAATTGTCTCGAAGTCACAATTGAGGTTACTGACAAAAATGTCAATAACGAAACACAAGAATTCTCCCCGAATCCGTCGCACGCCGGAAGAGTCGCGCGCCAATATCTTGTCGGCGGCGGAAGACCTGCTGGTGGAACAGGGGCCGCAATCGCTGCGGCTGGCCGATGTCGCCAAACGGGCGGGCGTGGCGAATGCGACGGTTTTGCACCATTTCGGGTCCATCGACGCGGTCCAGCAGGCGCTCATGGAGCGGATGATCGCGGACCTAGTCGAGAATATCCTGTCGGTTGAGATTCCGGCCGATGCGCCCCTGGAAGTGCGGACGGCCGGGCTGAAGACGCTGTTCGATGCATTCGAGACCCGCGGCGCCGCGCGGCTCGCCGCCTGGCTGGAACTGACCGACGAGACGAGCCGGCTGACCGTGGTGCGCGAAGTGGTTCAGGAAGTCGCGCAGAAGAAGATGGGCAATGCCGGCGTGCCGGCAGATGTGGCCGAGGACATCATCCTGCTCAGCGTGACGCTGGCCGTCGGCGTCGGCCTGTTCGGCCCGACCCTCGGCCGCCTGATCGGCAAACCCCCGGAACGCGCGCGAGAGCTGACGCTACAGATGCTGATGGGGTATCTGGAGGGGCTGTCGGGGTAAGATGCATAAGAGCAAATATTCTGTGAGGTCCGAACTGAAATACGCCATAGTCAGTGGTATCGAACGTCTGTGGAAAAGTGTTTTGCTCGAGCACCACGACGATACGTTTTATGCTTTTGTTCTAACAACTTATTCTGACGCAAGTGCAATCGGCGCGTCGGCATGCTCAATAGAGCACTTCGAACGGTTGTTTCATCAGAATCGATACACAATCCGCGAGAGCCGTGCGGCCGCATTTCTTAAGTGGTATTGGGGCGATTGGGGTGATTATGAGCTGATTGGCGACCAATCCGTATTCGAAGAAGCAAACCAGATTCTGGATGACTTAATGAGTCGCACTTCGAAAGCAGAACGTTCATTGTTGGATCAGTTTCAACCGTGGTTTGGAGGGTACGAAAGAATTGTGCACTCAGCCATGTATGATGCACTTAAAATCGTGACGAAAAAGAACGTCTTTCAGCAAGCTTCATCGCCCCCACCCTTGGTATTCATGGGTGTTTACGATGGAGAAGATAACCTCACGCTAAAATCGGCTTGTACCCTGAATACTCAGGCGACGTGGAAGCGCCATGAGGCGGAATTCCGTAAGGCATTTGGGTTTTGAGGTGGCGTGAAGCTAACCGCACGGAACCTCAACCGCCCAATACCTCCGCCGCCTCTTCTGCAAAATAGGTGATCACGCCGCTGGCGCCGGCGCGTTTGAAGCACATCAGGCTTTCCATCATAACGCGGTCGCCGTCGATCCATCCATTCTGGGCGGCGGCCTTGATCTGGGCGTATTCGCCGGAGACCTGGTAGGCGATGGTGGGCACGCCGAAGGTGGAGCTGACGCGCTGGACAATGTCCAGATACGGAAGGCCGGGCTTGACCATGACCATGTCGGCGCCCTCGGCAAGGTCGAGCGCGACCTCGCGCAGGGCCTCGTCTGAATTGGCCGGGTCCTGCTGATAGGTTTTCTTGTCGCCCTTGAGCGAGGCGGCCGAGCCGATGGCGTCGCGATAGGGGCCGTAGAAGCCGCTGGCATATTTGGCGGCATAGGCGAGGATCATCTGGTTGGTGAAGCCCTCGTCCTCGAAGGCGGTGCGGATTGCGCCGATGCGGCCATCCATCATGTCCGACGGGGCGACGACATCCGCGCCCGCGCCGACATGGACCAGCGCCTGCTGGACCAGTTTTTCCGTCGTCGCATCATTCGGGATGGTGCCGTCTTCGTCGAGCAGGCCGTCATGGCCGTGGCTGGTATAGGCGTCGAGCGCAACATCGGTGATCAGGCCGACTTCCGGGGCCGCATCCTTCATGGCTTTGAGGGCGCGCGGCACGAGGCCGTCCGGGTCGAGCGCGCCGGAACCCGTCTCGTCCTTTCCGTCGGCGCCAATGTAAGGAAACAGCGCGATGGCCGGGATGCCCAACTCGCGGGCGCGGATCGCGGCCTTGGCGGCGTCTTTGACGCTCAGCCGATCGATGCCGGGCAGGCTGCCGACCGGCATGCGGTCGTCGCCATCATGCACGAAGATGGCCCAGATCAAATCAGCGGGTGTCAGCACGTTTTCGCCGACAAGAGAGCGGATCCAGGGGGCCTGGCGCAGGCGGCGCATGCGGATGGCAGGGAAGGCTTGGGGGAATTGGGTCATGTGAGCCTCATTGGTCCAAAACCGGGATGGCTACAACCAGCCAATTTTACGCACCATGAAGCAGCGCTTCGAAACGTCCAGTTCCTCGGCCTGGATGCGTTCAAGCTCCAGCATCCAGTCGGCCATGTCGCCGCGCTTGATCTCGCGGAAGCCATGCTTGGCGTAGAAGGGCCCATTCCAGGGCAGGTCGCGGAAGGTGGAGAGGGTCACGCGCCGCAGCTTCCGGCGCTTGGCCTCGTCAATGACGCGGGTCAGCAGGTCTGCGCCGATGCCGCGCTGGCCGTGGTCCGGGTGGACGCTGATCTGGTCCAGATAGAGTGTGCCGCCGCGCAGGGAGACCAGCGCGAAACCAATTGCTGTGCCAGAGTTCAGCCGGGCGGTGAACAGGTCGCCATTCTCTGCTGCGCTGGCCAGGATATCGACCGGAACATGATCTTTCAGGGCCTCGTCGGACAGGAGCCCGGTGGGCGCAAACAGCGCGCTGGCGGCGCGATCCACCTCGGCCAGCAAGCCGACTTCAGATGCGTCCGCACCCTCAATTCCGTAAGGTGAGGTGGCTTGTTGCATTGACATTGCGCGCTGCCCAATCGATTCCCATCCCAACCTCTTACGCGAAAAAACGGGAAATTAACAATGAGTGCTTTGTTTTCCGACGAACAATTGATGATCCGGGACATGGCCCGCAAGTTTGCCGAGGCGCAATTGCTGCCACATTCGGAAGCATGGGACCGCGACAGCCATTTCCCCGTCGATGTGATCAAACAGGCTGCCGAGCTGGGCTTTGCAGGTATTTATGTCCGCGAGGATGTCGGTGGCACCGCGCTGACGCGGACCGATGCGGCCCTGATCTTTGAACAGCTTTCCTATGGCGACGTCTCCACAGCGGCGTTCATTTCCATCCATAACATGGCGAGCTGGATGATCGACACGTTCGGGTCGGACGCCCAGCGCCAAGCCTGGCTGCCGCGCCTGACCTCGATGGATTTGATTGCGTCCTACTGCCTGACCGAGCCGGGCGCGGGCTCGGATGCGGCCAGCCTGAAGACGCGGGCGGTGAAGGAGGGCGATGACTATGTCATCACCGGCACGAAACAATTCATCTCCGGCGCGGGCACGTCTGACGTCTATGTGCTGATGGCGCGCACCTCCGATGATGGTGCCAAGGGCGTTTCCGCCTTCATCATCGAAAAGGATACGCCGGGCCTTAGCTTTGGGGCGAATGAACGCAAGATGGGCTGGAAGAGCCAGCCGACGCGGCAGGTGATCCTGGACGGCGTGCGTGTGCCGGCGGCGAACCGGATCGGCGAGGAAGGCCACGGCTTCCGCTTTGCGATGGCGGGGCTGGATGGCGGACGCCTGAACATTGCGGCGTGTGCCCTTGGCGGCGCGCAGCTCGCGCTCGACAAGGCGGTGGCCTATGCCAAGGAGCGCGAACAGTTCGGCAAGGCGATTGCGACCTTCCAGAACACCGCGTTCAAGCTGGCCGATATGGAAACCGAGCTGCAGGCCGCGCGGGTCATGCTGTATGAGGCTGCCGGTCGGCTGGACGGAAAGACGCCCGATGCGACCCGCTGGTGCGCCATGGCGAAACGGTTCGTCACGGACACGGCGTTCAAGGTGGCGAATGACGCGCTGCAGATCCATGGCGGATACGGCTATCTCGCGGACTATGGCGTGGAGCGGATCGTGCGCGATCTCCGGGTGCACCAGATCCTCGAAGGCACGAACGAGATCATGCGCGTGATCATCTCGCGGGACATGCTGAAGGATTAGGCGGCGCCGGGGCTGTAGAGGTGGCCTCGTAAAATCTGCCTGATTTCCGAACATTACGGATAATTATGCCTGTTTTGAGCGTATAGGGACAGCTTTTTGCTGTCCGCGCCTCGACATGTGGCCGTGTATGCTGTGAGCTAAGGCTCTTGTAGAGTTCTGGTCAATAGGAGGGCCCGTGATGAAAACGGTCCGTAAGCTGTCGATAGGTTTTGCGCTCATTGTCATGGGGGCGTGCGCCAGTAGCCCGCCTGACCTGAATGACAATCTCATTGTCCGGGGCGACCGGGTCGGCGATGTCGAACTCGGCATGACATTGTTCGAACTGTTCGCGGCCAGGGGCGCCCCCCGGATAACCACGCCGATCCCCGGCACGCGGGCCACCACTTATTCCTATGACGGTCTCGTCGTGGCGGCTGACGACACGGTCTACTGGATCATTGCCCGCGATCCGCGTTATCGCACCGAAATCGGGGTCGGCAGCGGCGCCGAACAGATCCTTGCGCGCGGGGCCTATGGCAAGCCGAAATGCGTTGTCACGGAAAACGATGTCACTGTATACGATTATAGCGACATCTATTTCGAAGTGGACAACAAAAGCGGCAAGGTCAAAGAGGTCGGCATCATGCGCAGCACGCAGACCTGTGACGGATAATGCGCCATGCCTGCGGGCGTAGAGCATTTGCCCCCGGAAACCATTTGAACCGCAATCCGATCTGCGGCACCGTGCGGCTGAGTTTCAGCTGATCGGAAGAGGTGTGCCTGTGCGGGGAATGAAGAGTCTGGTTTTGACGTTGGTGGCGGCGTTTGTCCTGCCACTGGCCTGGGCGCAGTCTGGGGATTGGGCCGAGGAGACCGGGACGCTCACCCACAAGGACGGGTTTGTCGATCTCTATCTTGATGCCGACGGTGGCCGCATTCTCGTGGCACTGCCTGCGCCGGACGAGGAAGGCGTTGCCCTCCGCGTGATCCAGGCGACCGGACTGACGGCGGGTCTTGGCTCCAATCCGATTGGCCTTGATCGCGGCCTTGCCAATGGTGGCGAGATTGTCGCCTTCCGCAAAGTGGGCGACAAGATGGTGGCGGAAATCGAGAATTGGACCTATCGCGCCAGCGCCGACAATCCGCTGGAGCGCAAGGCCGTGAGGGATTCCTTTGCGCGCAGCTTTATCTGGTCCGGCGAAATCCTTGGCACGGGGCCAGACGGCGAGTTGCTCGTGGACATGTCGAGCTATCTGACGCGCGATGCACTCGGCGTGCGGGCAGCGCTGAAAGAACATCCTAAGGGCGGCGTCTACAAATTGTCAGATGATCTCTCCATGCCGGACGTGGCGGCGGCGCTCGCCTTTCCGGACAATGTCGAGTTCGATGCCTTCCTGACGCTGATGAGCGATGAGCCAAAATCCGAAGTCTCGGCCACGGCGGCGGATGCGCGCTCGGTGACGCTGGTCCAGCATATCTCGCTCGTGCGCTTGCCGGATGAGGGATATACGCCGCGCAAATTCGACCCCCGCAGCGGCGCGATTGATGTCGGCTTCTATGATTTCTCGGCGCCGCTGAGCGGGCAGGTGGGGCAGGCCTTCGCGCGTCGCTTCCGGCTTGAGAAACAGGACCCGTCCGCGGCGAGCAGCCCGGCGAAAGAGCCGATTGTCTTCTATGTGGATTCCGGCGCGCCGGCGGAAATTCGGGACGCCCTGATCGAAGGTGCGTCTTGGTGGGCCGAGGCCTTTGCGGCGGCAGGGTTTCCGGACTCCTATCGCGTCGAAGTCCTGCCCGATGGCGCGCATCCGCTGGACGTGCGCTACAATGTGATTCAATGGGTGCACCGCCAGACGCGGGGCTGGTCCTATGGCGGCGGGCTGACCGATCCGCGTACGGGCGAAATGCTGAAAGCCAATGTCATTCTCGGCAGCCAGCGCGTGCGTCAGGACCGGATGATCTTCGAGGGGCTGGCGGGCGCGTCGAAGACTGGGACAGGCGCGGCGGATGATCCGGTTCAGATCGCCCTGTCACGCATTCGCCAGCTGGCCGCGCATGAAGTCGGCCACACGCTGGGCTTTGCCCACAATTTCGCGGCCTCTTCAAACGACCGGGCCTCGGTGATGGATTATCCCGCCCCGCTCGTCTGGGTCGGACAGGATGGCAATCTCGATTTTTCCGCTGCCTATGACACCGGCATTGGCGAATGGGACAAGGTCTCCGCCATGTGGCTATATCGGCAATATCCGGACGGCACAGATGAAGACGTGGCCGGCGATGAATTGCTGGAATCGGCCTGGGCCAGTGGACTCCGCTTCGTGGACGATCCGCAAGGGCGGGGCGTTGGCACGGCGCATCCTTATTCCAGCGTCTGGGACAATGGCGCCGATCCGGTCGCGGCCTTGCTGGATGTCATGCGGGTGCGGAAGGTGGCGCTTGATCGCTTTGGCCTCGACGCCCTGCAGACCGGCGAGCCGACCTCGCGCCTGCGCGCGGTGATCGTGCCGGTCTATCTCTATCATCGCTATCAGGTGAGCGCGGCGGCCAAGATGATTGGCGGCTATGACTTCCATTATGCCGAAGCGGGCGATGCGAATGTCGGCGGTTCGCCTGTCCCGGTCGACCAGCAGCGCGGCGCGCTCAGCGCCCTGGTGGCGACGCTGGACCCGGAGGCGCTCGATCTGCCGGACCGGACGCTCGACCTGTTGACGCCGCCTCTGGTGACTTTCCGAGGGGCCGGGGCAGGTGCCGAGTATTTCGCTGGCGAGACCGGGGCGATGTTCGACTTGCTCACGGCCGCCGATACCGCCGCCTCGCAGACACTGGCTGCCTTGCTCCACCCGGAGCGCGTCGCACGCCTGATCGAGACCGAGCGCCGCAACCGGAATGCGCTCAGCTATGGCGATGTTCTGCGTGAGGTGGAAGACGCCCTGTTCGGCGAGGCGGAGACGCCGCGTCAGGCCGGCATCCTGCGCCGGGAACAGATGCGCTACGTGTCGACCCTGATCGATCTTGCCGCCAATACAGAGGTCACGCCGGAGACGGTGACGCAGACCAATGCCTATCTCAGCGCCCTGTCGCGCCGGATCGTGTCCCGCTCGCGGCGCGCCGACCCGGTTGATGTGGCCGTGCGGGACGAACTGTCCCGGCGGATCACCGCCCATCTCGACCGGCCATCCCCGCCGCGCGTGCCATCGGCGCCAGACGTGGAGATTCCGCCGGGCAGTCCGATCGGTGCCGACAGTGCAGAAGCCTGCTGGCATTGCGACACGACACTCCTGCCGCGCTAGAGGGGCGGTGTGGGGCTTGGCCCCTTCGCGGGAAATGGAGGACACAGGTTCCTGACGGCGCGCCGGGCTTGATCGGCGGCGCGCCACCTGTAGGGGTATGCAAAACAGAAAATGACCGGCGCACGACGCTGGAGACAAAGGGATAGAACATGTCGAATGAGGTATCGGTCCAGGTCCACCGGGGCGTGGGACGCATCACGCTGACACGGCCAAAGGCACTGCACGCGCTGAACGCACTAATGTGCGAGACCATCCTGGCGGCGCTGGAGCGCTGGGCAGGGGATCCGACTGTCCACCTCATCATGATCGACCATGAAGAAGAGACGCGCGGCTTCTGCGCGGGCGGCGACATTCGCATGCTGGCAGACAGCGGCGCGGGTGATGCGCAGGAGGCGCGGGCCTTCTTCAATGTCGAATATCGCATGAATGCGGCGTTGAAGACTTTCCCCAAGCCGGTGCTGGCGATCATGGACGGGGTGACCATGGGCGGCGGCGTGGGGCTGTCGGTGCATGGCTCTCACCGTATCGCCACCGAGCGGACCCTGTTCGCCATGCCTGAGACGGGCATTGGCTTGTTCCCGGATGTCGGGGGCGGCTGGTTCCTGCCGCGCCTGTCCGGCTATCTCGGCACATGGCTCGCGCTGACCGGCGCGCGGTTGAAGGGCGTGGACGTGGCGGCGGCGAGGGTGGCGACACATTTCCTGCCCTCGGAACTCGTCCCGAATTTGAAGAAGCAGGTAGAGAGTGCGGATTTTTCGGTTGGTGCGGCCGAGATGCTGAACGAGATATTGCGCGGCATGACCCATCCCGTGCCTGCGGGCAGCTTTGAGGCGCATCGCGACATCATCGATGCCTGCTTTGCAAAAGACACCGCCGAAGAGATCGTCGCCGCGCTGGAGGCATCGGGCGATGAGTGGGCCGCAGCGCAGGCCGCCACGATCCGCACCAAGTCTCCGGAGACGGTGAAGGTAGCCCTGCGCCAGGTGCGCGAAGGGGCGAAGCTCGACAGTTTCGAGGACAATATGCGGATGGAATACCGTATCGGCTGGCGCAAGGTGCAGAGCCATGACTTCCTCGAAGGTGTGCGCGCCGTCATCATAGACAAGGACAATGATCCCAAATGGAGTCCTGCCACTTTGGAAGGTGTCAGCGAAGCTGACGTCGCCAGGTATTTCGATACATTGGGGGATGACGAGTTGAATTTCGGAGACTGAAGTATCCGATCTCGCGACTATCTGCAGATATCTTCCGCTGGCATCTGAATACTTCGCCCAGAGTCTCCGTAGATCGCCTGCTTACACTTTGAAAACGGTTTTTGGGCCGCTCTGGGGCGCGCCTGGCCATGCGCGCGTCTGAATTGCGTGCCCCGCATCTCCTGAACCTGCTGAACTGGCAGGTTTACCGGGATTGCGGACCTCCAACTCATTGCGGAGTAGTAACGGTTAATGTATTCGCGCGAATATTAACTCTCTTCTCTTGGGAAAAGGGCATGCTTATCAATTCATTAGGAATGCTCGTGTATTTCTACTCAAACTACAACAAAAGTTGAGTGAATAGTTGAGTGGTGGTGAATATGATGATTGCAGAAACGCAGGATACTGCGAACAATTCGTTGGGCGAGTCTTTCCTGAAGTCTTTGTCTTTGCTTGAGCAGGCGCACCGTCGTCTTCATGATGTTGTGAAGGACGATCTGGAGCGCGGTGGCGAGCGGTCGCTGACAGGCGTTCAGGCGCTCCTTCTTTACGAGATTGGCGAAGGCGAAGCCCCGGCATCTGTTCTGCGGGCCCGTGGCGCCTTTGCCGGCACCAGCCTCTCCTATAACGTCAAGAAACTCCAGGAAGGCGGCTATCTGATCCAGACCCGTTCCGAAGATGACAAGCGCACCGTGACGCTCAGCCTGACCGAGCGGGGCCTGAAGGTTCGCAAACGGGTCGAGGCCCTGTTCGAGAAGCAGGCTGGCGCTCTTGAGCCAACTGCCAGCGTTCGTCCGGATGACCTGTCGCAACTGAACAAGACCATTTCGCGCCTGGAGCGCTTCTGGTCCGACCAGATCCGGTTCCGCCTCTAAGCGCGCCGCATATCTTCGATATGGCAAAAGCCCTCGTCCACTGGCGGGGGCTTTTTCATGTGGTGCACTTCGCAGGCTGGCCTGCACGCGGGAGAGAAATGGGTTTTCAACCCCAGATTTCTTCTCTAGGTTTTCCGGCAATGAGGGGATTGGGGATATTTGCATGGGGATTGGCTGTGGCCGGTCCGGCCTCGGCGGGGCCCTGGGCGCAGGCGCCCGGGGGCTGGTATGCCGAGGCCAAGATCACCGAGGAAGAACTGGAAGGCGTACGGGGCAACCGGGTCGAACTCTATGGAGAGTATGGGGTCGCGCCGGACTGGACCGTCACTGCCAAGTCCGAGGCTGTGGCCTATGAAATCGGCAGCCAGTTCGACAAGGAATTCTGGCGCGCCACGCTGCGGCGGCAACTCGTCTCCCACAAGGGCTGGGCCGTGGGGGTTGAAGGCGGCCTGGTGCATGGCAGTTCGCTGGCCGGCGTGTTTGGCTGTGATGGCTGGGGCGCCGAAGCGCGCCTCAGTGGCGGCCTGTCGGGCCTGCGGGGCGGACGCAATTTCTATGTTTTCGCCGATGCGGTGGCGATCCGGCATGAGGATGGCTGCGTTCGCCAGCGCGCGGAGTTCGGCTATGGCGTCGATATCTGGCAGAATTTCTTCATCAGCCAGCAACTCTGGATCGAGCGCGGCAATGAAACGGCGGACTCAAACAAGTATGAGACCAAGCTGGGCTATCATTTCGACTGGGCAGATCTGGCCGTCGGCTACCGCGAGGAATTCGCCGGAGAGTTTGACGAGCATGCCGTGCTGCTCGCGCTCATTCTCCGGCGCTAGGGCGCGGGCCTATTCTGCCGGAACGTCTTCCGCCTCATAGCCGGTTTCGCTCATCAGATACGCAACCACGGCAATTCGGTCGTCCGGCTTGCGGACGCCTGCAAACGTCATGCGGTTACCCGGCAGGAAGGTGCGCGGATTTTCCAGCCAGTGATCGACCTTGTCCGGTGTCCAGATAAAGTCGGCTTCCTGCAGCGCTGGCGAATAGGCAAAGCCCTCCAGCGTGCCGGCCTCGCGGCCGAACAGGCCGTGCAGGTTCGGGCCAACCAGATTGCCGCCGCCTTCAGCCGTGATGTGGCAGGACTGGCAGAGTTTCCAGGTACGGCGGCCGCGCGCATAGTCGGCCGTATTGTAGGGGGCCGGCAGGGCTGCGAAAGGCGATACCGCGTCGGCAGCGGCTTCGACAGCCTCATTCGGCGCCGCGGCGGGCGTTGCCGCAGTTTCAGCCGGGGCTTCTGCCGCAGGCGTCGCAGCGGGCGGGGTTTCGGGGGCGGGCGCTTCGGACTTGCCACAAGCGGCAAGTACCATGACAGCGGCGATAGCGAGGGAAGAAGTCATCTTCATGGAATTACAAGGCTCCGGAATGTCTCGGGCGCACTGTGTGGGGTAACCAGACGGAAGGCAACCGGCCTGCGTCAACAGGACGCCGCGCCCATGTGGGGCCGCTGCGTCCGTGCCTAGGCCTGTTGAAACGTGCGGGCAGGCGGGGACAAAGCGGGTAGGGCGCGTTATTGTGACCGAATGGCTGATTCCGTCCGATCCCGCCCCGAAATTCGCAAACTGCCGCCCGATGTCGTGAACCGGATCGCGGCAGGCGAGGTGGTTGAGCGCCCGGCTGCCGCCGTGAAGGAATTGGTCGAGAACGCGCTGGACGCCGGGGCGCGCCGCGTGACCATTTCCATCGAAGCGGGCGGCCTGAAACGGATCATCATCGAGGATGATGGCTGCGGCATGTCTGCCGATGACCTGCTGGTTGCGCTGGAACGGCATGCCACCTCGAAACTCGTGCCGGATGCCGGCGGCCGGGTGGACCTGCTGAACATCCATACAATGGGCTTCCGGGGCGAAGCGCTGCCCTCGATTGCCTCGGTCAGCCGTTGCAGCATCTCATCCCGAGCGGCGGGCGAGGATGCGGCGGAAGTGTTTGTCGAGGCGGGCCGGATGGAAGGCCCCCGCCCGGCCGCTTTTACCGGGCGCGGCGAGACGGGCACACGGATCGAAGTGCGCGACCTTTTCTATGCCACCCCCGCCCGGCTGAAATTCATGAAGGGCGAGCGCGCCGAAAGCATGGCCGTGACTGACACGGTCAAGCGCCTCGCCATGGCCAATCCACATGTGGCTTTCTCGCTGGAGAATAATGGCCGCAACTCCTTGCGTTATGCGGCCGAAGCCGAAGGTGCCTCCGGTCAGCTTGCGCGGCTGGGCGCGATCATGGGGCGGGATTTCCGTGAGAACGCGCTGGAGATTGACGCCGAGCGCGAAGGCGTGCGGCTTGCCGGGTTTGCTGGCCTGCCGACGCTCAATCGCGGCAACGCCCAGATGCAATTCCTGTTCGTCAATGGCCGGCCCGTGAAGGACCGTATGCTGAACGGCGTAATCCGCGCCGCCTATCAGGATTTCCTGGCGCGCGACCGCCACCCGCTGGCGGCCCTGTTTGTCGACCTTGATCCGGAATATGTCGATGTGAACGTGCATCCGGCGAAGACCGAAGTGCGCTTCCGTGATGCCGGGAATGTAAGAGGGTTGATGATTGGCGCGCTGCGGCATGCGCTGGCTGCCGCCGGGCACCGCGCCTCGACGACGGTGGCGAATTCTGCGCTCGGCAAGGTCCGGATCGAGGAAGTGACCTCGGCCAATCTCTGGTCATTGCCCCCTGCGCCAGAGAGGCAGGCTTCCCCCTCCTCCTATTACCGGCAACCCTCCGGCATAGACTTTGACCAGCCCTTGCCACCGTCTGGCGATGTGATGGCGGGGCTGCATGAGCCGCCTGCGCCGGACTATCGTCATGACGGCGCGCCCTCAGCCCGTGTCGAACCGGAGGCGCCCCCGGCGCAGGGCATGCCTGCCGACTTTCCGCTCGGTGTTGCGCGGGCGCAATTGCACGAGACCTATGTTGTCGCCCAGACAGCCGACGGCATCGTCATCGTGGACCAGCATGCCGCGCATGAGCGGCTCGTCTATGAAGATATGAAACGCCAGATGGCGGCGGGCGGCGTGAAGCGTCAGGCGCTGCTGATCCCGGACGTTGTGGAATTATCGGAAGACGAGGCCACACGCGTTCTGGAGCGGGCAGATGAACTTGCCGAACTCGGGCTCGAGATCGAGCCCTTCGGGGCTGGGGCCATCTGTGTGCGGGCGACCCCCGCCCTGTTCGGCGAAATGGATGCGATGGGCCTGGTGCGTGACCTTGCTGATGATTTCGCTGAATATGATGCGGGCCTCGCGCTCAAGGAGCGGTTCGAGGAAGTCATGGGGAACATGGCGTGCCGCGGCTCGGTGCGGGCCGGACGTCGTCTGAATGGCGAAGAGATGAACGCGCTGCTGCGCCAGATGGAAGCGACGCCGCATTCCGGCCAGTGCAATCATGGTCGGCCAACTTATGTTGAGTTGAAACTGGCCGATATCGAACGCCTGTTCGGGCGGCGCGGCTAGGCCCGATGGACGCCCTGATCTTTGATTGCGACGGCGTGCTGGTGGACTCCGAGACCATCTCCATCGCGACCGAACGCGACATGCTTGCCGGCTGGGGGCTCGACTATCCGTTCGAGATTTTCGTTTCGCGGTTTGTCGGCCTGCACAATCGGGATTTCCATGCGGCGCTTGCAGAAGATGCCATCGCCAATGGCCGCCCCTTGCCGCATGACTTTGCCGACCAGTTGCAGGCGCGAATCTGGCAGCGTTTCGAAACGGATTTGCGCGCCATTGAAGGCGTGCTGGAAGTTTCGGGGGCGTTCGCTGGTGCGCAGGCTGTGGCCTCGTCTTCAGAGGCGCCGAAGCTCGTCCGCAAACTTCACCTGACCGGCCTGCACGATACTTTTGCGCCGCACATCTATTCGTCCGACCTAGTGACGAATGGCAAGCCGGCGCCGGATCTGTTCCTGCATGCCGCAGAGCAAATTGGGGCTCGCCCCAGCGGATGCCTTGTCATCGAGGATAGCGTGAATGGTGTGAAAGCCGCGCGCGCCGCCGGAATGAAGGCGTGGGGCTTCACGGGCGGCGGTCATGCCGATGCCGGACTTGGCGCGCGGCTCAAGATAGCGGGCGCACATGACGTCTTTGCGTCGCATGCGGAAATTGCCGCAGCGCTTTCACGCTGATCCGGTTCAGGCCTTTGGGAAAACGTTCCGCAGGGGTGCCCACTCCGCTTCATGAGACCCACCGAAGTTCGGCTTGCCCGGATCGGTCAGCCGGCCGCGCGGCACGGTATAGCTGTCGATCTGGCGCACAGGATTTTCCCGCCACTGAATGTTCACAGCCCAGAGCTTCGGAAAGAAGTAGAGTGTCGAATAGGGCAGATGGTCATGGATCCACCAGGCCAGCTTCTGCCAGTCCCCTTCTGCGTGGAAGGCGTCATAGAAGGCCGGGATAACGATGCAGGCCGTCGCGCCCATATTGCCGTCCGCGTCCCGCCGGTCCCAGATATGATGGCCGTAATTGCTCTCGTTCGAGGCGCAATTGTATCCCTTCTTCTTCTCCCGTTGCATCCGGTTGCCGAAGCCATTCACTTCAGCAGAGCGGTAGGCGGACCGGATGGCGATGCGCCCGAACACGTCCTGCAAGGGCTCAAGCAATTCGGTACAGAGCTTCGTGCCAGCGGCGATGGCAAGATCCGGATCCTCGGGAATATTCGAGAAGCCGTGAAGTGCGGCGATATCCGAATACAGGAAATCGCGCATGAAGAAGGAATTCGACAGGCGCGCGCGTCCGAACTCCGAGAGGGCATCGACACTGGAGGGCGGTTTCATGGGCGCGTCTCCTCTTGCCAGGGCGTGTGCTAGTCTTCGTCGCTGATATCTGCGTCGACGACTTCGTACATTTCGGGCGTGCAGGTGCCTTCGGTGATGCGGTCGCGTTTCAGGGTCAGCGTGTCGCCCACTGTCGGGAGGGTGCCAAGATATGAGCCGGGGACCCAAAACTCGCCTTCGGGCCCTTCGAACAGGGCGCCATCCTCATCGACCTCTGTCACTGTCGCCGTGATGATTGAGGTTTCATAGCTGCACGGCCCGCCGACGATTGGGGGTGTGGGCTCGCAAGCCATGAGCGGCGCGAGCAGGCCGAGGGCGATAAAAGTGTTCCGCATGTGATGTGTCTCCCCTGTGTGCGCAAACGCTACAGCGATCCACCGGGAAGGCAATACGTCACCGGGTCAGGAATTGATGACGCGGCCGGGATTCATGATCCTGTTCGGGTCGAGGGCGCGCTTGATGGCGCGCATGGTTTCGGTCGCGGCTTTGGGACGGATGCGTTCCAGTTCGTCTCGCTTCAGTCGGCCGACTCCATGCTCGGCGCTGATGGATCCGTCAAAGCTCATGACCTGATCATAGATGATGCGGAAGACCGCCTGATCCTGACCGCGCAGCACGGGGTGCTCGGCGTTCGCCGGTTCGCAGACGGAGTAATGGAGGTTGCCATCGCCGACATGACCGAAGATCACGAATTCCGCCGTCGGCACCTGCTCCAGAACGGCAGCGTTGCACGCGTCGATGAATTCCGGGATGCGGCTGACGGGGACCGAAATGTCCTGGTTCAGTGCGGTGCCATAGGCGCGCTTTGACAGGGGAATGGTCTCGCGGATGTGCCAGAAACTGTCGGCCTGCGCGACGCTTTCCGCGATCACGGCGTCCTGAAGGAGGCTGCCTTCATAGGCAGCGGCGAGCGCGCCCTCCAGCACCTCGCGGGCATGTTCGGCGCGCGACATGGAGACTTCCATCAGCACGCGCCAAGACAGGTCCGAGGGCAGAGGATCGCGCGTGTCGGGCGCATCGGCCTGCACCATTGTGACGGCATTGGCCGGAATGATTTCGAAGCTCGTCACCGTATCGCCCGCATGATCGCGGAGGAGGGCGAGCAGTTTCACGACATCGTCTGCTGTCGCGCACGTCACCCAGGCACTGGCGCGCTGGACTTTCGGGAAGAGCTTCAACGTTGCCGCCGTGATGATGCCCAGCGTGCCTTCGGCGCCCGCGAACAGATGTTTCAGATCATAGCCGGTATTGTTCTTGCGCAGACCCGACAGCCCATTCCAGATCTCGCCATTCGGCAGCACGACTTCGAGGCCGAGGATCAGGTCGCGCATCATGCCATAGCGCAGCACCGCGACCCCGCCGGCATTGGTGGAGATCAGCCCGCCAATGGTGGCCGTCCCTTCCGAGCCGAGTGACAGCGGGAACAGGCGCTGGGCGTCATCGGCAGCCTGCTGGGCCGTGACGAGCGGCGCGCCCGCCTCGATCACGAGCGAATTGTTGAAGGCGTCGAGCGCGCGCACGGCATTCATTCGCTGCATCGAGACGCAGATTTCGCCATGTGGCGTGCCCGCATCGACGAGGCCGGTGTTGCCGCCTTGCGGCGTAATCGCGACGTTATGTTCATTGCAGAGGCGCACAAGCGCAGCGGTCTCTTCGGTCGTTGCGGGCTTGGCGAGGAACGGCGTCTCGCCCTTGTATGTGCCCCGCCAAGGCGACGAGACCTTGTCGAGGTCTTCGGTCTCCATGCTCCACCCTTTCGGGCCGAGCAGATCCTTGGCGGCGGTCAGAAAGTCCGGGCTGAGCTCTGTCATGGTTCCAATTTAGCCATTTCACGTGCGATTGCGAACCCGCCGGGTTGGTCTTCGAGTGCAGCAATGACGCGCCGGCGCGCCTCGACCGGCTTGTTCTGGTTCAGCTTGCGAATGCCTTCGAAGCGCGTCGCCGTCATCTCGAATCCGGTAATGGCGGTCAGCATCCCATCAAACTTCTGGTCGTCGATCTGGTCGCGTGTCCAGGCGGGCTTTGGGGCCAGATCGGCTTCGAGCTGGCCGCACAAATCGTCCAGTTGCGCCGCTGTCCCGGCATGATCCAGCGCGATGACGGGGCCTTCGGCTTCGACCGAAATATAGTTCCAGGTTCCGACCTGATCGTCCTGTTCATACCATGTCGCTGAGATATAGGCATGAGGCCCGGTGAAGACGACCAGCGCTCGCTTGGTCTCCTCGATGGCCTGCATGGCGGGATTGGCATTGGCAAGATGGAAGCGAACGATCACGCTCTCGCCACGTCGTTCCAGCATGATCGGCGCATGGGCAACATGCGACTGGCCATTCCGTGTGCCGATTACAATCGCGAAGGAATGCGCGCGGGCCGTTTCGATCAGATGATCGGGATTGTGTTCGTGAAAGATGCGGTTCGGATGCATGAGGTCACTCCCTGTGGGCGGCGCGGGCGAGACGGTCATTGATCGCTTCGCCGAGGCCTTCATCTGGAATGTGCGCCACGGCAATGCGGTCGGAATCTGTATCCAGCTTCCGCAGCATGGCGAACAGATTGGCTGCAGCTTCTGCCAGATTACCACTCGGCGACAAATTTGTTCCCCCGAACGTATCCGGCCCGAATCCCAGCCAGGCTTCCCCGGCTTCGGGAGCGTCAGCATTCAGCCGCAGGCGGGCATTGGGCGCGTAATGGCTTTTCAGCTGGCCCGGTGCGGAGATGCCGTCCTCCTCTGCTGCGCGGGTCAGTGGCTCGCCCAGGAATGCTTCGAGGGCGGAAGTTTCGACGGCTCCGGCCCGCAACAGGACGGGGCGGTCTCCGACAAAGGAGACAATCGTGGATTCAATCCCTTGCGTGCACGGGCCGCCATCAAGGATCAGATCGACCTTGCCATCGAGATCGGCTTTCACATGGTCTGCTAGGGTCGGACTGATATGGCCGGACCGGTTGGCCGAGGGCGCGACGACCGGGCGGCCAAAGCCCGCGATCAGGCTGCGTGCGCCCGGATGGGCCGGCATGCGGATCGCAATCGTGTCGAGGCCAGAGCGCGCAAGGTCACAGACTGTTCCGGTTTGCGCGACGGGCAGGACCAGTGTCAGCGGGCCGGGCCAGAAGTTCCGGGCGAGCGCCAGCGCAGCCTCGGAGAATACCGCTTCGGCCTGCGCCATCTCGAAGGAAGCCACATGCGCAATCAGCGGATTGAATTGAGGGCGACCCTTGGCGGCGTAGAGCCGCGCCACGGCATCCGGGTTCGACGCGTCACAGGCCAGACCATAGACGGTCTCTGTCGGCATGGCGACGAGCCCGCCCTTGCGCAGAAAGCTGGCAGCGAGCTGGAGCGTGCCGGGGTTGATGGGCGCAATCGCAGTCATGCGGCGGGCTTAGCACTGGCGCGCCAGCCCCGGAAGCCGCTGGCACATCTATTTGCGCGTCGCGGTGCCGGTGACCGTCACGGTGACATCCTCGCCGACCCAATTTCCTGCCGGGTCTGAATCCTGCCCGAGATCGAACGCCTTGCGGTTCATGACCGCCGTGCCGTTCAGCATGGCGGTGTCGCCGTCGATATCCAGCGTGAAGTCGAGCGGCACCGTCACCAGTTCGGTTTTGAGCGAAATCGAGGCGTCGGCCGTATAGCCGGTTTCTGTCTCGCGGAAATTGGTGAGCCGGATGCGGGCTTCCGGGAAGGTGTTCGTGTCGAACCATTCCTGGCCCTTGAGGCTGTCATTATAAAGCTTCTTGCCCGCATCAGCCGTCGCCGTCCGGACAGTCACAAGGACATGCGAGCTGGCCAGATCCTCCGGGTGGAATTCCACATCCGCCGACCAGTCCTCGAACGTTCCGGTAAAATCGGCCTTGTCATAGATGCCGGTGAAGCGGATCTCGGACGCGTCATAGTTCACGTCCCAGTTCGCTTCGATCGTCTCGTCAGCCGGGACGACTGGCTCGCCCTCTTGCGGTGCGGCGCCGCTGGCCGGGCCGGAGCCGGCAATCGGGATCAGTGCGATCAAGGCGAATGCGATAATGGCGGTGCCAAAGGCGCGCACATAACCGCGCGAGGATTTGGGCGCTGCGGATTTGCCGAACAGGCCCGGCAGCATCTTTTTCAGGACGCCGTCTTCGGCGGCAAATTCATGCTTCACCGCCCCGGCGACATGCAGGCCGAGCAGGACGATCAGCACCCAGGCGCCCTTGGAGTGGATGTTCTCGAGGACGACATGCCCGATGTCCGAGCGCAGGAAACCGGGCGTGGGCAGGTGTGGCCAGCTGACCGAGCCGAACAGGACGGTCGGCACCTTGAATTTCGAGGTCGACACGAGCAACCACCCTGCCAGCGGCAGGATGACCATAAGGCCGTAAAACGCCATGTGCACGAGATGAGAGGCCAGCTTTTCATAAGCCGGCATGTCGTCAGGCAAAGGCGGCGGCGGGTTCATGGCCCGCCAGATCACCCGAACCAAAGTCAGGAACAGGATCAGGATCCCGATCGATTTGTGAAGCTGAAACCGGACTTCGTTCTCATCCATGTTCCAGCCGAGCCAGATCATGAAGAGAAGAAGGCCCGCCATCACCCAGTGAAGGGTGATGGCGACGATCGTGTACCGAGACGTTTCAGCCTTCATGAGGATCGATCTTCCTGTACTATTCGGCGGTTTTTGCGAATTCCGCTTCGATCATGAGGTGGATCTCATCACCGAGATTTGGCACCATATTCGACAGGCCGAATTCGGAACGATTGAATGAACCCGTGGCCGAGAAGCCGATCTTCGGCTGTTCCGGGGCCCAGGGGAAGGTCGCGGTACCATTATAGGTCACGTCCAGCGTGACAGGCTTGGTCACGCCCAGGAAGGTCAGATCGCCTGTGACGGTGCCGGTGGCCGGGCCGGTCTGGGTGATCTCGGTCGAGGTGAAGGTGATTTCAGGATACTCGCCGGCGTTGAAATAGGTCGGATCCTGCGCGATTTCCTCGTCAAACGTGTCGTACGGGGAATCGGCATGGGTCGCCTTGAAGTCAGCCGGGTAGTCCGTTTCGACCGAAGTCGGGTCGACCGTGACGGTCAGGGATGTGGCGGAGGCATCGTCCGGATTGAATTCCAGTGTGGCATCCATCTTGGTGAAGCGGGCGGTATAGTTGGACAGGCCGAAATGGTTGACGGTCCAGACCAGCGACGCATGCGTCGGATCGAGCACATACGTGCCAGCCGGGCCCATTTCCGGTGCCGGAGCGGCGTCTTCTGCCGGCGCGGCTGCGGTTTCAGCGGTCTCGGTCGCTGGCGTCTCGGCTTCAGCAGCCGGGGCGGTGGTCTCGGCGGCGCCGCAGGCGGCGAGGGCGAGGATGGAAATGGATAGAAGGGATTTGCGCATGGTCTGGTCTCCTGGACATCTGCTAGAACGGTCACAGTGATTATAGGGCGCAGTTGGCGGGGCACCATCCCCACGCTAAACGCTTGTCGAGATATAACCTATTCGGATTCTAGGAGAAATACATGGCCTATGACGCGCCGCTCAACGATATGGCGTTCGCGCTCCAGTCAGTTGCGGGCCTGTCCCGGCTGGAGGGGCTGGAGCCCTTCGGCAATTACGATCCGGATCTGATTGCGCCAATCCTGGAAGAAGCCAACAAGCTGGCGCGGGACGTGCTGGCCCCGCTCAATACGTCTGGCGACGCCCATGGCGCCCAACTCACCGAAGACGGCGTGAAGGCTGCGCCGGGCTTTGCCGAGGCCTATGCCCAGTTCCGCGAGGGGGGCTGGATGGGGCTGTCCGCGCCAGCGGAATGGGGCGGCCAGGGCTTGCCCAAGGCGCTCGCTCTGGCGGTGATGGAGATGTTCCATGCCGCGAACATGTCGTTCGGTCTCTGCCCGATGCTCAGCTTTGGCGCAGTGGAAGCGCTGCTGGCCCACGGCACGGACGAGCAGAAGCAGACTTATTTGCCCAATCTCGTTTCCGGCACCTGGACCGGCACGATGAATCTGACCGAGCCACAGGCCGGATCGGATGTAGGCGCGCTGAAGACCAAGGCCGTGCCGAAGGAAGACGGCAGTTATGCGATCAGTGGGCAGAAGATATTCATCACATGGGGCGACCACGACATCGCCGAAAATATCATTCACCTCGTCCTCGCGCGCCTTCCGGATGCGCCGGCCGGATCGCGCGGCATCTCCCTGTTTCTCGTGCCGAAACAGATCGTAAATGCCGACGGCAGCCTTGGTGAGCGCAATGCCGTCAAATGCATCGGCCTCGAAAAGAAGATGGGCATCCATGCCTCGCCGACCTGCGTGATGGAATATGATGGCGCCACGGGCTGGCTGATCGGGCAGGAGAACAAAGGCCTGGCCTGTATGTTCACCATGATGAATTCCGCGCGCCTGAATGTCGGCCTTGAAGGCGTCGCCGTGGGCGAGGCGGCCTACCAGACCGCGCTCGATTATGCGCAGGAGCGCAAGCAGGGCAAGGCGGAAGGCGTCGATGGCCCCGCCCCGATCCTGCATCATGCAGATGTGCGCCGTACCCTGACGACCATGCGCGCCCGCGTCGCGGCAGCGCGGTCGATCTGTTATGCCTGCGGGGTCGCGGCCGACCTCGCAGAAGCTTCACCGGACGAAGAGACACGCGCGTCTGCCAAGATGCGCGAAGACCTGCTGACACCGATTGCTAAGGCGTGGTGCACGGACATGGGCGTCGACGTGGCAAGTCTGGGCGTGCAGATACATGGCGGCATGGGCTTCATGGGCGAGACGCTGGCAGGCCAGCTCTATCGCGACTCCCGCATCGCGCCGATCTATGAGGGCACGAATGGTATTCAGGCGATCGATCTGGTCGGGCGCAAGCTTACCGGCACGAATGGCGAGTCGATGCGCGTCATGCTGGGCGAAGTGGAAGCGACGGCCGCGAATGCGCGGGCGACCAATGATCCGCAACTCGTCCAGATTGCGGACCGCCTGCGCGCTGGTGCTGAAGCCCTGCGCGAGGCCAGCGACTGGATGCTGACCGCCATGAAGGAACGCAATCAGGACAAGGCGCTCGCCGGGGCGACGGCCTATCTCGCTCTGGCGGGTGACGTGATCGGCGGACATTTCCTGACGCGAGCGGCGGTCGCGGCGCGCGGTGAGGAGAGTGGGTTCCGCGCCCGCCAACTGGCGCTGGCGGGTTTCTTCGCCGAGACGGTTCTGGCAACCGCGCCGGGCCGGGTTTCCGGCATCACCGCAGGCGGCACGCCTTTCCTCGACAATAGCGAAGCCCTGTTCGGCATCGCCTGAAATCCGCTCAGGCGCTGAGTTTCGGCAAGGCGATCAGGCAGAGGACAGAGGCGCAGGAGACGGCCGCTGCAATCGCGGCGAGCGGAGCCATGCCCAGCGTGACGAACGGAGCCGCGACGGCTGTGCCTGCGGCGGTCGTGGTCAGGATGGCCACGAGCACGAGCGCCGATCCGCGCGCATCGTCCCCGCGTGCGGCGACTACGGCGCGATAGAAGCCGGGCGGGCCGCGAAAGCCGAGGCCAAGGTTGACCGGCACGAATAGCGCAGCGAGGGCAAGCGGGTGGGTCCCGCCCGCCAATGCGTATCCAAGAATGCCGAGCAGGCCCGCAGCGGACAGGACAGAACCAAACAGGATCATGACTTCCGGCCCGAGACGGGCGGCCAGCTTGCCGGCGAAATTCGAGCCGGCAATGAAGAAGGCGATCCCGGTCACCTGCATGATGATGAAGTCGCCGAGATCGCCGCCCAGACCCTTGGTGATCATGGCGGGGGCGCCGAACACGAAGATCAGCAGCCCGCCCAGCGTGAAGGCCTGGCTCAGCGCGTAGCGCAGGAAGGTCGGGGTGATGAGGTGGCGCAGATAGCTGCCCGGCGCGCGCGTCGAAGGCGGCGCAGGCATCCGGTGGCGAAGCAGGGTGACCAGCGCCGCGACGCCGAGGCTCAGCGCGCCGAGAACAAGGAACGAGCTTTTCCAGCCGAAGGCCACCAGCAGCCAGACGCCCAGCACGGGGGCGAGGGCAGGGATCAGGGATTCAATGCTGGCCATGAAGCCGAGCGCGCCGACGGCTTTCTCCTCGGAGAACATCGCCCGGATCATGCCCGGCGCGAAAACAGCTGCGGCAGAACTGGTCAGGCCTTGCGCAAACCGCAGGCCCACCAGGGCGGGCAGGGACGGCGCCGCCATGCAGGCAAGGGACACCAATGCATAAGCCGCGAGGGACAGAACCAGCAGGTTGCGTTGGTCTATCCGTGCGCCAAGTTCTCCGAACATGAGAAGGCCGATACACCCGCCCGTCACAAAGGCGGCAAGCACCATCTGGGCCATCGCCTGCGAGCCCCCGAGGGTGTCCGGCAAGGAAGGAACGGCAGGCAGGACCAAATCTGTCCCGGCAAGACCGAGAATGGTCCCGAGGACAAGCAGGCCAAAGGCGAGCAGGGGCGCGGCGGCGCGGCTTTCCGTCATTCTTCAATCATCTCCGTGCGGGGCGCACGCCTATGCCGGAAATGGCCTGGAATGTCGAGCGGAGCATGCTGATCTGGCCCTACGTTTCGGCGTGTGGCCTTGTTCAGGCAGGAACTTCCTGTTCGGCGAATTGTGAGGGTGGCAGGCCCACATGGCGGGTAAATGCCACGCTGAACGCGCTTGCCGATCCGTATCCGACACGCCGGGCAATCTCGGCGATGGTGCCATCGTTTTCGCGTAGCATCTTTTTTGCCAGTGCCATGCGCCAAGAGAGCAGATATCCCATGGGGGAGATGCCGACAGCCCGATTGAACCGGTCGAAGAAAATGGAGCGTGAGAGCGCGGCCTCTTTTGCCAGTTCCGCGATCGTCCACGACCGGGCGGGGTCTTCATGTATTCGGCGAATGGCCGCCGCGAGGCGCTCGTCAGCTAGTCCCCGCAGGAAGCTGGGTGACTCAGTCTGGACCGTCGTTGAACGGAGGGCTTCGATGAACATGACTTCCAACAGGTGGGACAGGATGACGTCTCGGGCGGGCCGGGTCTTGCGTGCTTCGTCCCCAACAAGCCAGACCAGGCTGGCGAGCCGATCATCTGCGCGTAGATGAACGCGGCGGGGCAGGAGCGACAATAAGAGACCGGCGTCAGGTGAGGCGAGAATGCAATATCCTAAAAGAAGTCGCACATCAGCCCGCCCGCTCTGGGCGCCTAGCCGGACATGCGCTTCCCCAAGCTGCACCGGTTTGGAATATGGCTGGTGAGCGGGTGGCGGATCGGCGCTCATCATTGAAAATTCATGCACCGATGGAATGAGCACGAAGTCGCCCGCTTCAAGCATGACGGGGGCGTGGTCTCTGGCTTCAAGCCAGCATGAGCCGCTAAGGACGACGCAATAGAAAGGACGCCCATACTCCGTGCGGCGGACGCGCCACCGCCCCGCCGCTTCGATCATTTTCGAATAGGGGGTAGTCGGTTGGAGCAGGGAGACAATTTCAGCCAGAGGGTCGGTCAATTCCGGACTCCTGCGAACGAGATACCGACTTCTGATTATAGCTCGTCCGACGCTGCTGGCTATATCTTCAATTCGGTTATTCGCTCACCAAACAGGAGTTCCCATGAATACCATCCTCATTACCGGTTGCTCGTCCGGATTTGGCCTTGAAACGGCTCGTTACTTCCATGAGCATGGTTGGAACGTCATTGCCACCATGCGAACGCCTCGCGAAGATATTCTTCCGACTGATGACAGGTTGCGTGTTCTGCCGCTCGATGTGACGGATTCAGAAAGCATTGCGCAAGTGGTCAAGGTGGCAGGCCCGATCGATGTGTTGGTCAACAATGCAGGAATCGGCTGGCTGAACGCGCTCGAAGGCAGTCCGATAGAAACCATTCGCGACATCTTTGAAACGAATACGTTCGGAACCATGACAATGATGCAGGCGGTGTTGCCGCAGTTTCGCGAACGGAAGGCGGGTGTGATCGTGAATGTGACCTCCACTGTGACGTGGATGTCGTTGCCCTTGCTGTCAGTATATACAGCCAGCAAGGCGGCCGTGAACGCCTTCAGCGAGTCCGTCGCAATCGAACTCCGGCCGTTCAATGTGCGCGTCAACGTAGTTCTGCCCGGTCGCGCGCCGGAAACTCGCTTCGCTGATAATGCGATGGGGCGCATGAACGGTTTCCCTGAAGTCTATCAGGAGCTGGCTCAGAGCACGATGGAAGGCTGGGAGAAGGATACGTCGGAACTTACCAAGTCGATTGATGTGGCGGAGGCAATCTGGCGTGCCGTCACCGATCCGACGACCCCGTTTTTTGAGCCTGCCGGAGCCGATGCTGTCGCTTTGGGCAATTCGTCCTGACCTGAGCCGGGCCCTGCCGCCGGCATAGCGCTGCGATCAGGCGGGGCCCACAATGTCGACTGAATGTTGCGAGGAGCGGCCCGCGCCGATATGACGGGCCGCAGTACATCAGGAGGCACGACACGCCATGGCTTGGACCAAAACCTATTCCGGCGACGAGCCCTTGCGGATCAACAAATGGCTGGCGCTGGAAGGCGTGTGCTCACGCCGCGAAGCGGATTCCCTGATTGAGCAGGGGCTGGTGAAGGTCGACGGCGAAAAGGCGATCTCGGGCCAGAAGATTGAGACAGGTCAGACGCTGGACCTCGCGCAGAAGGCGGCGCGGCGGCTCGACAACCAGCTTTCCATTCTGTTTCACAAGCCGGTTGGCATTGTTTCCGGCACACCAGAGGATGATGAAATCCCCGCTGTGCGTTTGATCACGGCGGAGAGCCTGTCCGGAAAGAGCCACGCCATTCCGGGCCGCTATAACAAGCTCGCGCCGCTCGGCCGGCTCGACAAGGATTCCCGAGGCCTGCTGATCCTGTCGGAAGACGGCGTGCTGGCGAAGGCGGTGATCGGCCCGGAAAGCCAGCTCGACAAGGAATACCTCGTCAAGGTGAAGGGCGACGTCACGCCGGAACGCCTCGACAAATTGCGCCACGGCCTTGAACTCGATGGCCGTCAGCTGAAGCCTGCCATCGTTGAGCAGGTGAAGCAGCAGGAGCTGAAATTCATCCTCAATGAGGGGCGCAACCGTCAGATCCGGCGCATGTGCCAACTGGTCGATCTGCGTGTGGTCGATCTGATGCGGGTGCGCGTTGGGCCGCTGGAACTGGCGGGCCTGCCGGAAGGCAAATGGCGCCCGATCAGCGGCCGCGAGCGCGAGGCCCTGTTGAAGGCCGATGCGCCGCGTCCGCGCAAGCCGAGGCCGGACAGACCGGATCGCCCAGCGCGGCCCGAGCGTAGCGACCGCCTCGACCGTCCGGCACGTTCTGAACGCCCTGATCGGTCCGGCAAACCGCCCCGTCGGCCTGATCGCCCGGATGCACGGGCTGGAGGAAAACCCGGTGCGCCATCCGGAGAGAAAACGGTCTCCCCGCTAAAGGGCGAGAAATTCAAGCGCACCAAGCTGAAACCCCGCAAGCGCACGCCCATCAAATGAGGGATCTTGTCATCATCATGGGCGTCGCGGGCAGCGGGAAATCCTCCATCGCCGAAGCCCTCTCCAAGGCCGAAGGCTGGCCTTTCGTGGAAGCGGATGTCCACCATTCCGCCGCCAATAAGGAGAAGATGGCCTCCGGCACACCCCTGACAGATGCAGATCGCGCCGACTGGGTGCGCAGCATGGGCGAGACCATGACCGCCATGCCGGAGGACCGGGTGGTCCTGGCCTGTTCGGCGCTCACGCCCTTTGTCCAGACAGGCCTGCGCGAGCGGAGCGGCCGAACTTGCCTGTTTGTCCTGCTGGACGTGCCAAAAGACGAGCTTGCGCGGCGGATTTCCTCGCGCGCCGACCATTTCATGCCGGTCTCGTTGCTCGACAGCCAGCTGGCCGCGCTGGTCCCGCCGGAAGACGTTATCCGGGTCGATGGTACGGCAGCTCCAATCGCTCTGGTTGAGGA
>DHZF01000050.1:34913-35072 GCA_002414505.1 Hyphomonas sp. UBA5111
TGGTACAGAAATCAGCAAGCCGAAACGGCCGCGCCTTGATTATCCTCACGGACAATCGGCACCCGCTCCCGGTGAAATCAGGGAAATTGCACCGGGCCTGTTCTGGCTGGCCATGCCGCTGCACTTCTCCCTTAAGTTCATCAATGTCTGGCTGATCGA
>DHZF01000132.1:0-360 GCA_002414505.1 Hyphomonas sp. UBA5111
TGGCTCGCCCGCTTCTGGAACCGTTGGGGCGACATTCGCGCCCGTCATGATGACACGATCCATGTCGTCCAGTATGAGCAAACGCAAAAAGACCCCCGCGCCGTGCTGCAAGCTGTGTCAGACCATTGGTC
Organism: Hyphomonas sp. UBA5111; assembly: GCA_002414505.1. Classification (GTDB taxonomy): domain Bacteria; phylum Pseudomonadota; class Alphaproteobacteria; order Caulobacterales; family Hyphomonadaceae; genus Hyphomonas. The sequence continues at coordinate 132 of DHZF01000132.1, forward strand.
CCTCGGCCTGACGCCCGTGGCCATTGAGGTAGCGCTTGCTGCTGGCACCAAGGACGCCATGGCGCAAAAGATTGATCCGGATGCGGAGCCGAACGTTCTGCAGAATCGCAAAACGCCACTATCGGAACTGTTCACCGGCGAGGCGATGGATATCTATACGGATCATGTCCGGACCTTGTTCCGGCATGATCTCGACTATGATCTGCTCAGCCTTCCGGCTTGAGATAGC
>DHZF01000132.1:468-2680 GCA_002414505.1 Hyphomonas sp. UBA5111
GGCTTGAGATAGCCGCTTGAGCGCCCGTCAGCCGTATATTTGATCCACCACGGCTCGGCCTCAGCCTGTTTCTCCAATTCGAGAAAGAGCGGGTCTTCCAGAATGGCGGCAGAATACTCTGCGGCCGCACCGCTCAGCGGCAGGCCATAGGTGCGAAAGCGCGTGACCACCGGCGTATGGAATGCGTCCGCCGCGCTCCATTTGCCGAACAGGAACGGGCCGTCCTCGCCATGCTCGGCGCGCATCTGGTTCCACATTGTCTGGATACGGGCAATGTCAGTCTCAAGCGCTTCGGTCATCTCCGGCGCGGGTTCGCGGCCGCGAATGTCCATCGGGCAAGCCTTTCGTAGCGCGGGGAAACCCGCATGCATCTCGCTCGTCACGGCGCGCGCAATGGCGCGCTTGCCTGCGTCTTCCGGCCAGACGTCTCCGGCCGGGGCCCAATCCGCAATCCATTCGGTAATCGCCAGGCTTTCCCAGATCGTGACATCGTCCCAGATCAACAGCGGCACCTTCGCCGTCGGGCTGATCTCCTTCAGCTTGGCTGACGTGTCCGGAAAGTCGAGCGGCACGATCACTTCCTCGACGGGCAAATTCACCCGCCGCGCCACGAGCAATGGCCGGATCGACCAGCTGGAATAGTTCAGATTTCCGAGGACGAACTGTCTCATGCCCGCTTGCCTTCTCCGATCAGCCATTTCGTCTCGCGGACGTCGACGCGCGCGAATACGCCGGCCTTGGCATAGGGGTCCTCCGAGGCGAGCGCCTGCGCCGAAGCGAGGTCTTCTGCTTCAACCAGGAACAGGGAGCCGATCATGGCGCCGTCTTCCGACAGGAGCGGTCCGGCCATGCGCAGCCGGTCTCCCAGTCCTGCCGCCCATTCGAGATGGGCGGGCCGCGTGGCGGCGCGCAATTCGGCCCCATCGGTTTCATTGTCGAGATTGTGAAAGCAGAAAAGAGGCATGTGCGGCGGCTCCGGGTCAGGTCTGTGTCTTCCGTTCCTATGCCACACTGCCACCTACGTGCCCATACTCCCAAAAAGAGGAACCCACGGGCTGAATGAATCGTTGATCCTTCAGTAACAGGGAGTAAGGTGGCGTCATGAATGATATAATAGACACCCGCCAGCAGATTCTGGAAGCCGCAATGGAACGCATCGTTCACTACGGCTACTCCAAGACCACGATGTCGGAGATCGCCAAGGACTGCAACATGTCCGCCGGCAATATCTACCGCTTCTTTGCCTCCAAGCTCGACATTGCAGAGGCCATTGGCCGGAAGTTCAACTCGGAACTCTACGAGACCTATGCGGGCATATGCCGGAAACCGAATACGGCTGCAGACCGTCTGCGCCAATTCTTCGAATTCAGCATGGAACGCACCTATGAGGCGCTGGAAGAGAAGGACAAGCTTGTCGAGCTGGCCGAGACGCTGGCCGATGAGCGGCCCTTGTTCATGAATGAACAGCTGGCGCAGGAGCGCGTCTACCTCGTCCAGATCCTCGAAAACGGCATTGAAGCGGGGGAATTCCGTCCACTCGACCGCAAGGAAGAGGTGGCCGAGATGATCCAGGCCTCGATGATGAAGTTCCGCTTCCCCCAGATGTTCTCGCACCTGACCTTGCCGAAACTGAAGCGCGAACTGGCGGGTGTGATGGATCTGGTTCTGGCCGGATTGTCCGTAGGGGCGACCGTGCCGGAGCGGCATATAGATTAATTACTGAACGATTTTAAAATTATTCATTGATTAGTGTTCACGTGCTTGCTATATGGCAATCACAGGCAGCGATGGTTGCTGCCTGACACGCTGAAAGACCAGATCAATGACCCTGTCCAAGACCGAAGCTCGCCAGTCCCTGGCCGCCTTGCTTGCGGCGCTCCCGATGGCAATCGCCATCCTGGCGGCGACCTATTCGCTTGCTGAATTCGCAGTATAGAAATGCGGCCTGATCAGGCCTTGGCGCCCCGGCGGCCCGTTGTGTAGACGGGCGCTGAGTTCGCCGCCGCTTCATCAAGCGGCCAGCGGGGTCTCGCCCCGGTGCCAAGGTCCCCGGCCTCTCCTTCGACGAGGCCCGCCGCCAGTCTTTCCGCTCCGGCCAGAGCGATCATGGCGGCATTATCCGTACAATGTCTCAGCGGCGGCGCAATCAGGCGCGCACCTGCGCCTTTGGCCACCTCGTCCAGCGCGGCGCGGATGGCCTTGTTGGCCGCGA
>DHZF01000132.1:2748-8108 GCA_002414505.1 Hyphomonas sp. UBA5111
GCCGCGACGCCGCCCGCCACGACAAACCGCTTCGTGCCATCCCCCCCCGGATCAAATGCCTCCAGCGCCAGCGCGGCCTTAGTCGCAAGGATGTCGGTGACCGCGCTCTGGAAACTCGCGCAGAGATCCTTCATCCGGTCCTCATTCATCGTGTCCTCGGCCGCTGCGCGCGCAACAGCCGTCTTCAGCCCGGCAAAACTCATGTCGAGGCCCGGCCGGTTCAGCAGCGGGCGGGGCAGGGCAAAGGCGTCCGGATTGCCACCCTCTGCGAGGCGCTCGACCGCAGGTCCGCCCGGAAAGCCGAGCCCCAGCGTCTTGGCCGTCTTGTCGAAGGCTTCGCCCACTGCATCATCAATCGTCGAGCCCAGCCGGCGATAGTCTCCAAGGCCGCGCACTTCCAGGAATTGGCAATGCCCGCCCGAAACCAGCAGCAGCAAATAGGGGAAGGGGCAATCATTGCCGAGCCGTGGGCTCAGCGCGTGCCCTTCCAGATGGTTCACCGCTACGAAGGGCTTGCCCGCCGCCTGCGCGATCGCCTTGCCGGTCATCATGCCAACCAGCACGCCGCCAATCAGGCCGGGGCCGGCTGTGGCCGCGACCCCGTCGAGCTCTGAATAGGAAATCCCCGCTTCATGCATCGCGGCCTTCACGGTCAGGTCGGCCAGTTCCGCATGCGCGCGCGCGGCAATTTCCGGCACCACGCCCAGATACGGCGCATGCTCGTCCAGCTGCGTGCGGATCACGTCGGAGACCAGCTCGGCGCGCCCATCCTGCAGGCGCAGCACGGCGGCGGCGGTCTCGTCGCAGCTCGTCTCGATGCCCAGAAGTGTCAGCGTTTGGCTCATAGGGGGCATGTAAGCCCCCACGCAAGATTTGGAAAGCTTGCCCCGCAGGCCCTATACTCAATCAAAACAATGGGAGAAACGATCTTGGCGACACCTTTCCGGTGGAATGTCGCCCGGCGGGAACAGCTGGGCGGCCTCATCAGCGGTCTCGCGCCCGGCGCGCCGCTCAACGACATGTTCCTCGAATCCCTGCGCTCGACGGCGGCGCGGGTGCTGGCCCATGCCAATACTTCAGACCTCGCCTTCATCGGCCGGACGCCGGAAAGCCTCTATGATTACCTGTCCGGATGCCTCGAAGGCCTGCGCGATGTGCCCAGTCTTCACCTGGTCCAGTATTCCCTGCGCAATGCCGGGTCGATCAATCAGATCCCCGAGCCTGCTCTTGCGGGATTGTTCGACTATCTCAATTCCGAAGGTCTTGGCCCCAAGGCCATCGCCTCGGGTCCGCGCCCGATTGCCCTTGTCGATTTCGTGGCGACGGGCGGGACGATGGAGAGCGTGATCCGCCTGATGAAACTGCAGGCCGAGCGGGAAGGGCAGGACTGGACCGCTGTCCAGCGCCGCCTGCGGATCATCGCCCTGCGTGTGCGGACCAAGAACGCGCCCAATACATGGCGCTGGCAACAGCACCAGGATTGGCTGCATTTCATTCCGGACACGATCATCCGAAATGTCTCGGCCCCGGCGGCGTTTCTCTACTATCTCGGCAATGACCAGCCCAAGGTGACGGCGTCCTTCCATCCGGGCCGCTGGGCCGAAGAGACCGGCGCCGCGCGCCGCCCTAGCCGCGACCAGCAGGCCGCGCTCGATTTCGCCGTCCAGCTCTATGACCTCGGCCGCACGCGGGAGGAACGTCAAACCCTTGCCCGGCGCATTGCCCGCCACCACAAGATGCGCCAGCGCGCCACGCGGGGGCTGGTCCTCAAACTGCGTGGCGGATGAGCTTGCCACGCCGGGCGGTCGCCCGGTAGGATTGCTTATGACTGAGACCGCCCTCATCATTGCCTCGCTCGAACGCTTCGGCGAGCTCTGTGGCGATCCCGTGTCGCGCATTTACACACGTTTGTTCGCCCAGCATCCCGAATATGAAGACCTGTTTGTCATGGACACAGATGGCGGCGTGCGTGGCTCCATGCTGGCAACCTGTTTTGACTGCATCATTGGCATCGCCGAAGGCAGCGACCTGCCGAGGTACGAACTTCAGGCTGCCCGCATGACGCATGAGGGCTATGGCGTTTCGGAAACCCAGCTTGATGCAGTATTCATTGCTATCCGCGATACGTGCCGCGAGGCCCTTGCTGAAGCGTGGACCCCCGCGATCGAGGAAAGCTGGATCGAATTGCTGGCGCGGCTGGCGACCATTGGCCTGCAGGAGGTCTGACTGCCCTGAGCCATCCAGTGCGGGGTCGGGATGTAAATTCGCTTCCCCACCCCATATAGATGCTACGAACACATCCGTGGAAGCGAACCCCATCATGTCTTCCAGCCCTGTCGCATAGGCAGGGGTGGCAGAGCTGTTGAGGAGGCGTCATGCGCCTGCCACATGACACAGCATTGCGAGCCCCTTCCGGGCAGCTTCGCCACGGGCATCTTTCTTGTGCTCCGCACCGGGAACATTTTGATGACAAAGATGAGTAGAATATCCGTCGGCCAGATGCTTGGCGGACTGGCTGTATGGGGCGTGTTGGGGCTTGCTCCGATTGCGCAGGCTCAAACGACCATCCCCGATAATGCCAGTGAAAGATCTTATGCGGATGGCTGGGCCTGCAATGCCGGGTTCAGGGCAGAGGGCGATGAATGCAAAAAGATCCCCGTGCCGGACCATGCCTATGCCACCGACTCCGCTTACGGGCGCGGCTGGGAATGTCATTACGGTTTCGCCCGGAAAGATGCAGTTTGCACCCCCATCACGGTGCCGACGAACGCGTATCTCGATTCCTTCGGGACAAGCTGGTCCTGCGCCCGGGGCTATGATTCAGACGGGTCGATTTGCGCCAAGATAACCGTGCCGCCGAACGCTCACCTGACGGACACCGAATATGGGTCAGGTTGGGAATGCGAACACGGATACGCAGAGAGCAGGGACGCATGTGAGAAGATCAAGGTGCCCGAACATGGCTACCTCTCCAGCAGCGCCTATGGCGAGCGGTGGAAATGTGAACGCGGATATCAGAAGTCCGGAGCCAATTGCGTACCTGTAGTGATGCCGACGAATGCGCATCTCAACTATGCGGGGGATGGCTGGGCCTGCAATCGCCCCTACGAGCAACTGGGCACGATCTGCGAGATACCGGCAAGATAGACTGGAAAACAGGTTGGTTTCTGAACGCTGTAGCCCGCGCACCTTGTAATTGATGCATAAAAATCCGTAAGGAAACTATATTATTTCTGGCCTGATGTATGTTCGCTTGAGTCCCCCATATTAGGGAGACGGAACATCATTTCCGTGAAAACCGAAAGACAATATCATGTCCGACCATAAGAACGAAAAGAACCAGGACAAATCCGTCAAGAGCGCCGAGGCTCCGAAAGCACCTCAGCAGCAAGCTCCCGCGGCTGGCAAATCCCAGCCGAGTGCTCCGAATGCCAATCCAGCCAAGAAATAGGACTGGACCGCTTGATGGCGTCCACCGGGCGGCCTGAGAGCGGTAGTGATTCAGCTCCGGGGCCGGAAATGGCCCCGGAGATGGTTATTCTTCCCTGACTGAAAACTCAGAAGATTGATGAAAGCGTGATCCGAATCCTCGGGCACGTTTCCATGCGCTTCAAATAGGGAGACAACTTAATGGTCAATCGCATTACCAAGAACATGGTCACCTTTCGCAATCCCTTCTGCCTGGGCGAGTTGGATGGCGAATACCCTGCTGGCGACTACACGGTCGAGACCGAAGAGGAACCGATCGACGGCGTGGCATTCCGGGCGTTTCGCCGCATTTGTACGACCCTCATCATCCGGCCGCCATCCGGCAAGACGGGAACTACGCGATTTATTCCGATCGACCCGGCAGATCTGGAATCCGCAATAGCGAATGATTACCGCGACATCGCGCGTGCCGAGAATGAAGGCATGCAAAAAGGCGGCCTCTAACCCGCTTCACTGCGAAGGTCTGTCATGATTGAGCTGTCGTTTTCCAGCACGCTGCCGTGAAGACAATCTCGTCCCCTTCGACAAAGTCCATCAGCGCGCCCCGGACCGCTTCGGTCACCTTGTCGCGGGTCTCCTCGTCCACGCCCTGTGCCATCGCATAGCCGACCGGACCCATCAGCGAGACATAAACGTCCAGGGTCGAGAGGGGAAAGCGGCAGGGCACGTCGATCTTTTCGCTCGCAACATCGCTCCAGCCGGCCTCTGACAGGATGCGCTCCACCCGCGCCGCATCCGCAAAGCCGAACTGGCCTCGCGCGTCCGGCTCCCGCGCCGGCAGGCCGGGCAGCAGGGGACGGGCGGCGGTCTCGGCGGCGGTCATGAACGGGTTCTCCTCCGGTCCGCGCCAGCTGAACATGGTCAGGGTCGTGCCCGGCTGCGCGGCGCGGTTCAGATTGCGGAACGCGGCGACCGGGTCTTCAAAGAACATCACCCCGAACCGGGACGTGATCATGTCGAAGCTTCCGGCTTTGAAAGGATGGGTCTGCGCGTCGGCGACGATGAACTCCGCCGTCGATCCGGTTTCGGCGGCGCGTTTCCTCGCATGGGTGATCATGGTTTCGGAGATATCGAGGCCGAGACAGTCCGCGTCCGGCCCCAGCGCCTCCGCCATGCCCAGCGTCGTCGCGCCTGTACCGCAGCCGATGTCCAGCACAGATGTCGCGCCTGCCGCCGTCACGGCCTTGACGAGAATGTCCGCGAAGGGCTGGAACGCCGTATCCAGCAGGGTCTGGGCCCGCACCCAGGCCTTGCCACCGGGGCCGTTCCACATCTCTTCCTGATCCTTGTTTGCCATACTCATCGTGTCGCGCTCCTTGTCTTTGCGATCTTGTGGAGGCATCCTGCCACTTCAAGTCGACTTTAGGTCAAGAGTGTATCATGGAAATTTCCGATGTTGCCAAACAATCCGGGATACCGGCGTCCACCCTGCGCTATTATGAAGAGCGCGGCCTGATCCGCTCGACAGGGCGGCGCGGCCTCAGGCGGCTGTTTGATGCGGATGTGCTGGAGCGTTTGGGCCTCATCTCGCTCGGTCGCGCGGCGGGCTTCACGCTGGACGAGATTGCCGCGATGATGTCCCCGGAAGGTCCGCGCATCGAACGCGCCGCTCTCATCGCCAAGGCCGACGAACTGGACGAGAAGATCCGTCAAATGACGATCATGCGCGACGGCCTGCAACACGCCGCCAATTGCCGTGCCCCCAGCCATATGGAATGCCCCACCTTCCGCCGCATCCTCCGCGCCGCAATGACGGGGAAGATTTCGGCGAAGGGGAGTCCGGTCGGGCTGACAAGCCGGAAGGGCTAGTCCCCGTCCATCCGCAAGGCTGCCACGAAAGCTTCCTGCGGAATCTCGACCTTGCCGAACTG
>DHZF01000132.1:8242-8577 GCA_002414505.1 Hyphomonas sp. UBA5111
CGCGCGATCACCTTGCCGCCAATTGCCGCCTGGATCGGGATCTTGAACATCTGGCGGGGGATGAGGTCTTTGAGACGTTCGCACATCTGACGACCCCGACCTTCGGCGCGGTCGCGGTGGACCAGCATGGCGAGTGCATCGACCGGCTCGTCATTGACAAGGATCTGCAGCTTGACGAGGTTCTCGGCGCGGTGGCCGACAATCTCATAGTCAAAGCTCGCATAGCCCCGGCTGATCGATTTCAGGCGATCATAGAAGTCGAACACGACTTCGTTGAGCGGCAGTTCGTATTTCACCATCGCCCGTCCGCCAACGTATGACAGTTCGGTCTGGAT
>DHZF01000006.1:0-15138 GCA_002414505.1 Hyphomonas sp. UBA5111
GATGATCTGCAACGCCTTGACCATCCAGTCGACGGCGGCGGGCGACAGGGCGTCTCTCAGACCCGCGAACAGGTATTCAAAGGCATGCACAGCGCGAGACAGCGTCCAGAACACGGCTAGTGTGATGATCGAGCGCAGGATGCGGGTCGCATAGACTTCCGCCTCACCGGATATGTTGGTCACCTGAAGGGCGATATAGATGCCGATGATGACAGGGACGATCTTGAGGGGCGTCGCGATGGACTGGACCAGCGCGTCGTCGAAACCGGACTTGGTGCCGGAGGCGAGGCGCATGATGGTCTTCACGATGACCCGGGCAAACAGGCCCCGTATCATCAGGGCGATCAGGATGATCCCCACGGCAATGGTGATCTCGCCATAGGTCAGCCCATATGCCCCATCATTCCAGATATTGCCGATGAAGGTTGCGGACTCGCGCGCCCAGTCGGGGGCGTTCTGGTCAAACCAGCTTGATGATTGCGTCAGGGCCATGCGGCGCTCCATCTGTTTCATCCGGTCGCGACCGGGCCTGTGGAGTGCCGTTTGCTAATCTGTGTTACGTGGCCTGTGAAGGGTTGGGGGTCAGCCCTTGATGTCGCGCCACTCGCCGGGGGCAAGGCCATCCAGTGTCCAGTCACCGATGCGAGCCCGGATGAGGCGCAGTGTGGGATGCCCCACGGCGGCCGTCATACGGCGGACCTGGCGGTTGCGTCCTTCAATAATAGTCAGCTCGATCCAGCTGTCCGGCACGGATTTACGAAACCGGATGGGCGGGTTGCGGGACCAGAGATCGCCGGGTTCGTCGATCACACGCGCCTTGGCCGGGGCCGTGCGCCCATCATTCAACTCTACACCCGAGCGGAGAGCCTGCAGCGCCGTATCGTCCGGGATGCCTTCGATCTGGGCCCAGTAGATCTTGGCCATCTTGGCCTTCGGGTCGGAAATCCGCGCCTGCAGCTTGCCGTCATCGGTCAGCAGCAGGAGGCCTTCGCTGTCCCGGTCGAGCCGACCCGCGGGATAGACGCGCGGGATGTCCATATAATCCGACAGCGTCTCGCGCGAACTTGCCAGTGTGCTCTTGTCGGTGAACTGGGACAGGACATTGAACGGTTTGTTGAAAGCGATGAGGCGCGTCATTCTGTGGGGCCTTCCGGTAACAGGCCGAGCGCCGAGGCGGCGGCAGGGGTCCGGATCCAGATCCAGTCGCCGATGCCTTCGCTGGTGCCACCCGGCTCATTGGTCTCGATCCAGCCCATAGCCCGATAGAAGGTGCGGGCCGTGGTGTTGGACGTATTGCACTTCAGGGACAGGGCGCTGCCATAGCGCATCATGGTTGCCACCATCAGCGACCGGCCAATGCCCTGGCCCTGATGATCCGGATCGATGAAGAAATGGTGCAGGAAATGGTCCGGGTCCCAGACGCTGGAAAAGCCGACCGGGCGATCGTCTTTCTCAGCCACCAGGATGCTCTCGCCTTTGGTCTGACGGTCGAACTCGGCCGCATCAACGCGCTCGATGCCGGCCAGCGGGAACACGTCCCGACTGGCACGGTAGAGGATGGTGGCAAGGGCCTCCCGGTCTGATGCCATACCCTCCCGGATCACGCGTTCACGACCTCATGCAGCGATTTCAGCGTGCTCAGCAGGCCCTCGGCCGACGAGAGCGGCAGACAGCTCGGTCCGTCGCATAGCGCCTTGTCCGGATCGGTGTGGAATTCGAGGAAGACCCCATCCGCGCCGGCGGCAATCGCCGACTTTGCGATGATGGCCACGCCCTCGCGGCGACCGCCCGTGGAGGCGCCGCCCGTGCGCGGGTCAGCGCCCGGCAGCTGGACCGCATGGGTCGCGTCGATGGTGACCGGGCAGCCGAGTTTCTGCATTTCCGGAATGCCCAGCATGTCGACGACCAGATTGTTGTAACCGAAGCTGGAGCCGCGCTCGCACAGGATCACGCCGACATCTGCGGCTTCACCGATCTTGGAGACGATGTTCTTGGTATCCCACGGCGCGATGAACTGGGCTTTCTTGACCTGGATGATGCCGCCAGCGGCGGCGGTGGCCTTGGCGGTGGCGACGACGAGATCGGTCTGGCGGCACAGGAAGGCCGGGATCTGGACGATGTCGGCCACGTCTGCGACGGCTTCGGCCTGACCGGCCTCATGCAGGTCGGTACAGATCGGCACGCCCAGTTTGGCCTTCACGGTCGCAAGCATTTTCAGGCCGTCTGCGAGGCCGGGGCCGCGAAAGGATTTGATCGAGGAACGGTTCGCCTTGTCGAAGCTCGCCTTGAACACATAGGGCAGGTCCAATTGCGCGCAGATGCGTTTCAGTTCGCTGCCCACTTCGAGAGACAGGCCCTCGTCTTCGAGTACATTGAGGCCGGCAATTACCGATAGCGGTTTGCCTGTGCCGATGGTCCAACCGGATGTCTTGTGGGTCAGGGCGTTCATTTGAGTTTCTCCGCTCGGGTGTTTTGCTAGCAAATAGCGGTGTTGCGGGCAAAAGGTAAGTCGGCGCGGTCAGGGCAGGTCTGCAAACAAAGAAGCCGCCCTCTGGGGCGGCTTCCGTGAGTCCTCGGGACCCAACAAAGTCTGGCAGCGTTTCAGCGTACCTTCAAATATCTCTATGCGCCGACAGGAGGCTGCTCCGGCCGGGCACCACAGGATATAAACTTGTTGATCCCTCTGGTTTTCTCACTCGACATGAATCACCTCCTTTCAAGCGTGCAACAGGCACGAACTTTGTCCAGAACCATCCCGGACGAATCAGAGTTAAGCATGATTTGCGCCATTACAAAGTTAACTTCAGGGCTTTTTTGGAAGACACTTTCATGACGCATGAAAAACGCCCGGACGACGGGCCCGGGCGTTCTGTATTTTCTGAAGTTGGGCCAGCCTAGTCGTAGGCGAGGGCGCCGACGACCAATCCGATGATCGCACCGGTGGCGACCGATGCCAGGATGGCGTCGCCGCTATGATGGTCCCGGACCCAGTAATGTCCGGGCGGCGGCGCGTAGAGGCCGTAGGTGGAGTAATTCGTGATGTAGACCGTCTGGTGATGCGGCCGATACCAGCCGCCCACATGGTAGGGCGGAACATGGCCGTGACGATAATAGGGCCCATAGGCGCGGCTGTAGCGGACATAATTGTGCCGCGGCGGCGCATAGTGACGATGGGCGCGCGGTGGCGCGCGGTAAACAGGCCGCGGCGCCGGCCGGTGATACGGCCGCTGGGCATGATGGCGATTATTGTAGTTGCGATTGCTATGGTGGCCATTATTGTAGCCGCGATTGCCACGATTGTAGTCGCCGCGGTGATCATTGTCGCGGCGTCCACGGTCTCTGTGGTCGCGGTCTCCGCCACGATGGCCGCCATCATGGTAACCGCCGCCGCGATTGTGATCACCGCGTCCGCGTTCCGCATAGGCGGCGGGCGCGGCCAACAGGCCCAGCGTGGCTGTGGTGGCGATCAGGGTGGTAAGGGTCTTGAACAATTTCATGGCGGGCAAGGCCTCCGACTTGGGGCCCGGACGGACGCATCCGCACAGGCAAACCAGATCCCGCATCCTGCGGGCTTATGACAGTGACGCTAGTCTTGCGGGGCTGAACTCTCGCTGAACGCCGTGTTAAGGAAACTCCATGGCCGAGTTCGGGGACATCCGTATCAATGACGAGCTGACATTGCCCGCCTGGGAAGTGTCGGAAGCGTTCGTGCGTGCGTCCGGGCCGGGTGGGCAGAATGTGAACAAGGTGTCGACCGCCGTGCAGCTGACCTGGCATGTCGAGGCTTCTTCCCTGCCGCCGGAGGTGAAGGCGCGCTTCGCCAAGCTCTATGCCAACCGGATCACCAAGGATGGCCGCCTGATGCTGGAGGCGTCCGAGCATCGCAGTCAGACGTTGAACCGGGAGGCCGCACGCAAGCGCCTGGCCGAAATGATCCTGCGGGCGAGCCGCAAGCCGAAGCGTCGCATCAAGACCAAGCCGACCTATGGCAGCGTCAAGCGCCGGATCGCGGCCAAGAAGCGACGGGGCGAGATCAAATCCCTGCGCGGCAATGTCGATCCGACGGACTAGGGCGCGCTAGCAGCAGCCGCCGACCGGCGCGGGGCCGCTGGCGTCCTGAGTCTCTGCGAACACGTCCGGCGCAGCGCAGCCGGGGAAGACACCGAAATGGGTCTTGCCATTACCGACCACCTCGAAGAAGGGCGCAAAGCGTGTCTCCATCAGCATGGCGAGCGTGTTGCCGCAAACCGGGAAGACGCGGCCGGCTTCAATCTCATGCTCCGCGTCCAGAATGAAGACGCGCTCCATGCCTTCGACGCCGCCCTTGTAGATGACGGCCTGGCCATAATCCTCGCAGGCCGCCTCCAGCCCGCCCAGCTTCATCAGGCGGGCGGTGACGGAGGCAAAGCGAATCGGCTCAACCTTGGCCTTCAATTTCGGATCAATGATGGCAAGGCGGCGATGGGTGACGACGCGCGGATCGGCAAAGCCCGCCGCCATCGCGATGGCTTCATAATCGTTCCAGTAGAGCGCGCCCGACAGGCATTCGCCATAGAGGATGGGATGGTCGATCAATTCCTGCGGAATGCGCCGGTCTGCATAGACGTCCGAGAAATAGAGCTCGCCGCCGGGCTTCAGCAGGCGGTGGGCCTGCCGAAAGACTTCCGGCTTGTCCGTGCAGAGATTGATCACGCAATTGGAGATGATGAGGTCAAAGGAATTGGGCTCAAGGTCAAGCTCGCCGAGCTTCTCCAGTTCGCCTTTCACAAAGCGCGTATTGGGCGTGTCATAGCCAAATTGCTCGGCATGCCAGGCTTCATGCGCGCGGGCGACGTCCAGCTGCTCATCTGTCATGTCGACACCGGTGACATGGCCGGTCGGGCCAACCAGCTTGGCCAGGGCGAACACATCGCGTCCGGCGCCGCTGCCGAGGTCCAGGACTTTCAAGCCTTCCAGCGCGGCCGGAATGGCGAGGCCGCAGCCATAATATTTCGCGGCCACGTCATCATGCACGGCGGCGAGGGCGGCGGAGACATGGGCTGGCGGGCGGGAGGCCGTCGTGCAGGCATCGGTCTTGAGATCGGACGAGCTGGTCAGGGTTTCCCCGTAATAGGTCTTCACCACATCCTGCATCTGGTTCATGTCGATCTCCGTATTGACTGCGCCCGACCCTAGGGGGCGCGCAGGCGCGTTTCCAGTAACGGATGTGTGTGGACTGCGGAAAGCCCCGGAGGCGCCGCTCAGCTAATCAGCCGGGAGGTGAGAGGCCAGCGCGGCGAGGCGTCCGGCGGCGGTGCGTAGCCGAGCCGGAAGATGCCCTGAATGCGCGCGGGCGCTTCAATCCGCAGCCGCTCATGCACTTCGGTGAAACACTCCGCAAGTTCGGGGAATTCCTCCAGCACTTGTGAAATCGGCTGAGTCGCGAGGCCCAGCCGGGCGGCGGCCTGTTGCAGGCGAACCCAGCGGGCGCCGGCGTCCAGCTGGTCGGCGCGTGTGTTCTGCCCGGTCACCAGCCACCCAAAGGTCGGCGTGGCGTCGATGGCCTTTTCGTAAAAGGCCCTGGTTTCCTTGTAAGCCGTGGTGCCGGGCTGGCTCATCTTCTCCTGGGTCAGCACGCCGGCGGCTTTCATCATCTCGATCATGGTTCCGCTGACCGAGATGCCGTCCGGATTTTCGCGAATGTCGGCGGACCCGATCCGGGTCAGATTCGTGCTTTCATGGTGTACGCGCGGCGTGGACATCTCGATGGCCCAGCCGCGTTTGCAGACATCCCGGAACCAGTCCACCGTCTCCGGCGCGCTGGTCACGGCAAACCCGGTGGCTTCCTCCCCTTTCGACACTTCTGTCAGTGTCTCCAGCAGGGCGGGCTCGACCGGCCGGTCGATATCGTAGGGCGTGCGCACAGTGCGCCGCTGCAGGGCGTGGGCAAACAGCGGATCGCGGGCAACATCGGGAGACGCCTCCAGCCGGACATGGGCGATCGGGCGCGGGTCGAGCCGGGGATAGGGCTCGCCATCGGGAAAGCGCGTCACATGCGCAATATATCCCTGCTCGGCCGCAGCCTGTCTCAGCAATTCCAGGAAGGCGCCGAGGCTGATCGTGATCTGCCGGTTCGGCGGGTCGGTTTCCGGCAACAGCCGGTCGAGGTCGCAATACAGGGTGAGCCTGTCCTCGCCGATGAGTTCGATCAGCCAGGGCTGGCGATTATGCGGACTGGGGGCGAGGATGGCATAGGCCAGAGCATTCAGACGGACGTCGCCGAAGCCCTCTTCGGCTTCCCGCCAGGGTTCGCGCACGGCGTCAAGGCGCTGGGCGGATTGGTACGTACACGACCCGGCTGCGCCAAGGATCAGGACGGCGGCGCCGCCCGTCATCAGCAAGGCTCGTCTGGAGACCATTGGCTATTCCCCCGAAGCAATCGTCTCGCCGAATGCCACGTTGAGGAGGCGCGCCCTTTGACAGAGCGCAAGGGCGCGCCGTATGGCTAGCCCTTCTTGGTTGGCTTGCCTCTGTACGGGCCCTTGCCCTGAGGCTTACGGGCGCCATCGGCCTTGTCGGCATAGGGGTTCTTGCCCTGCCGGACGAACAGGCGGATCGGCACGCCGTGCATGTCGAAGGCATCACGCAGATTGTTGATCAGATACCGCTTGTAGGTTTCCGGCATCTGGTCACCGCGTGAGGCGATCAGCACGAAGGTCGGCGGGCGCGCCTTCATCTGGGCCATGTAGCGCGGCTTGATACGCTTGCCCTGAACGCTTGGCGGCGGATGGCGCTCGACCGTGTGGCGCAGCCAGCGGTTGAGGTCGCCGGTCTTCACCCGTGCGGTCCAGTCCTGATAGACTTTTGCCACGGCAGGCATCAGCTTGTCGGTATGCCGGCCCGTCAGGCCCGACAGGAAGACCACCGGCGCGCCGCCTGCATTCGGCATCAGCCGGTTGGCGAGGTCGCGGATATGCTTGGCGGCTTCATCCGGCTTCTTCACCGTGTCCCATTTGGAAATGACCAGAACAATGCCGCGGCCTTCGCGCAAGGCGAGGTCGGCGATCAGCAGGTCCTGCTTTTCCATCGCTTCGTGCGCGTCCATGACGAGTGCGATGATGTCGGCATATTTCAGCGAACGGATCGTCTCGCCGGTCGACATGCGTTCAAGCCGCTCCTGCACCTTGCTCCTGCGGCGGAGGCCCGCTGTGTCGACAAGCCGGATGCGGCGGCCTTCCCATTCCCAGTCGATGGAAATGGAGTCGCGCGTGATGCCGGCTTCGGGGCCCGTCAGCAGGCGGTCGGATTGCAGCAGCTGGTTGATCAGGGTGGACTTGCCGGCATTCGGGCGACCGACAATGGCCAGCTTGATCGGCTTGTCATCCTTTGGCGGCTCAGGCGCGATGTCCACATCGGCGGCTTCGATGGCCGCGACGAGATCGTCATCGGACACGCTGAGATCGTCAATATCGATATGGGCGAGCTTCTCGATAATGTCCTCGGCCGCGCGAGGATCATATTCCGGCTCGGCTTCCTGGAGGGCGAGTTCAAAGGCTTCCTCGCCGAGCGCCTGCCGGATGGCTTCGTAGAGTTCGGCCATGCCCTCGCCATGCTCGGCGGACAGGCCGACCGGCTCACCCAAGCCGAGCGACCAGGCGTCCATCACGCCGACCGTGCCCTGCTTGCCTTCGGCCTTGTTGGCCGCCAGCACAATGGGAATGTTCGCCTTGCGGAGCAGGGCGGCAAAATTCTCGTCTTCCGGGGTTACGCCCACGCGCGCATCAATCAGGAAGAGGGCCAGTTCTGCCTCTGCGATGGCGGCCTCGGTCTGCTGGCGCATGCGGGATTCGAGACTGTCATCATAGGACGTCTCATACCCGGCCGTGTCGATTAGGATCAGCGGCAGGGAGGCCAGATAGCCTTCCGCCTGTTTCCGGTCACGCGTCACGCCCGGCTGGTCATCGACCAGCGCGATCTTCTTGCCGACAAGGCGGTTGAACAGGGTCGACTTGCCCACATTGGGGCGTCCGACAATTGCGAGTTTCAAAGGCATGGCGGGGCCTGCTCCAATGCGTTCAGGCGAGGCGCGCCAGCCCGGCGCAGCCTGTTACTGAATCGCAACCAGTTTTGCATCATCGGTCAGCAGGAAGACTTTGCCCTGCACGGCGATGGGTTCGATATATGTTGTGTCCTTGACGTTCAGAGAGGCGGTCTGTTCGCCCGTCTGCGGATCAAAGGCGAGGACTTCCCCATAGGAGGAAACGATCAGAATGCGGCCTGACGCCAGAAGCGGGCCGGAATAGCTGATCCGCTTCTTCTTTTTCTTCTCATTCTTGTACTGGGGCAGGTCGGTGACCCAATAGGCATCTCCGGTGCCCGCATCGAGGGCAGCCAGCGTCGCATTTGTGCCGATGACAAACAGGAATTTGCCGCTCAGGGTCGGCGCCTGGGTCGAGCCGATGGGACGGGCCCAGACGCGGTTGCCGCTGCGCCCGTCAATCGCGACGGTGATGCCGGACTGGCTGGACGCGAAGACGAGACCGCCGGCCAGGACCGGACGGGAGCCAATGTCATTGATTTCGGAAATCGGGGTGAAGCGGCCAGCCTGCGAAATGGCATCCGTCCAGAGACGGCGACCATTATTGGCAAGATAGGCGATGATCTCGCCGGACGAATAGGGCGCAATCACGAAGTCTTCGATGGCGGCCGGGCTCGGGCTGCCGAGGACGCGGGCAGATTCCGCAATGGCCTGGTCGCTCCAGTCGGTATCGCCGGTCTGGAGGTCCAGTGAGAAGATTTCATTATTGTTGGACGCGACAAAGATCTTGCCGTCCTTGACGGTCGGCGCGCCGGTCATCGGGACGCCGAGTTCACGCTTCCAGATCTCGCTGCCATCATTGGCGTTGAGGCGCGTGACATAGCCGAAGCCGCTGGCAACGATCAGCGTACCGTCATTCACGGCGAGGCCGCCGCCGAGCGCGGTCTTGTCCCGCTTGGTCAGGCCCTTGAGTTCCTTCTTCCAGAGCGTGCGGCCGCTGGAGAGGTCGGTTGCATAGATCGTCTGGTCGGCGTCGAGCGTGTAGATTGCCGTCTCGCTGGCGACCGGCGGCGTGCTGACAGCCGATTTGTTGCTGGAGCCCTTGCCGACGGAATTGCGCCAGGCGACTTTCAGATCAGGGGCCGCGTTCACATGGCCTGGCGCCTTGGCAGGCGTCCCGCCGGCTTCCGGCCAGGACGCCATGTCCACGGCTGGCAGCAGGTCGATGGATTCGGTTGCCAGTTCCGGCTTGGCCGCGATGGCTTCTTCCGCCAGCACCATGGTGACGCGTCCGGCCTTGTCGAGCTGTTCCTTGTCGTCATTGCCGGAACCACCGAAGAACGGAATGCTGCTGCACGCCGTCAGCGCGACGAATGCCGTTGCGGTTGCGGTCAGCTTGAGTGGGCGGGAAAGCCTCATTGGCCAGTCTCCTCGATGTCGGCAGTTTCAGCGGGCAGGTCGCCCTCAACTGATGTCTCTGTGTCGCTGGCGGCGGCCTCTTCGGCGGGCGCTGCCGGGATGGCTGCAAGCGCGATTTCAGCCCGGCGCTTCACGCCTTCCGGCGCGGCTGCATCAAAGCGGAGGCGGTTGAATTCGGTCCGGGCGCGGGCGATGTCGCCAGTCTCGAAAGCCTTGGCGGCGATCAATTCACGCGCCAGCGCGCCGAGCGGGCCTTCATCCTCGACCAGGCTGCCGAGCGTGGCTTCGAGGTCCGCCATGGATTGGGTATCGACCGAATAATACGCCGTCTTCAGGATGGAGAGGCGCTCGAACGGGCTGCCCTCGACGGCGGCGACGGTAGAGAGCGTGCGGGTTGCGCCATTGGAGTCGCCCCCGCCCTCATACTGGGTCTGGGCCAGATATTGCGCTGCCAGGGGCGCGATCTTGCCATTGCCTTCGGCCAGTTCGCGGAAGGCGGCTTCGGCCTCGGTATAATTGTCATCATCGAGCAGGGTCAGGGCGTTTTCAAAAGCGCGCGCACGTTCGGCGCGGGCCTGTTCGGCCTGTGGGCGCAGCACGAATTCGTTCAGGGCCACCGCTCCCACGAGCAATGCTGCCGCGCCATAGATAAAGGGCCTGTAGCGTTTCCACAGGCCTTCCATCTTGTCCTGGCGCAGGCTTTCTTCGACTTCGTCAAAAATGTCGCTCAACGGGGCGCTCCGATCGGGTAATCTGACTTCGGGGGGAACCTAGACGCGCCTGCGCCCTGCTGCAACGTGTCAGGGCTGTTTCGCTTCAGGTTTTCGCAGGGAATAGGTCTCGGCCTGGCCGGGGAATTCGCGGGACCGGACATCGGCGGCAAACTGGCTGATGGCGCTGTCGATCTCGGTGCGCAGGTCGGCGTAGCGGCGCACGAATTTCGGCGCCCAGTCGAACAGGCCCAGCATGTCCTGGGTCACCAGAACCTGGCCATCGCAACTGGCTGAGGCGCCGATGCCGATGGTGGGGCAGCTGACTTCCTGCGTGATCTCGTCGGCAAGATCGCGCGCGACGCCCTCTATGACGATGGCGAAGGCCCCGGCGCGGTCGGCTGCGCGGGCTTCGTTGATCACGATATCGCGCTCGGACTCGGTCCGGCCCTTGGCCCGGAAGCCGCCATCGACATTGATCGCCTGCGGGCGCAGGCCGACATGACCCATGACCGGGATACCGCGCTCGACCAGGTGGGCGATCTGGGTCGCGGCATAGGCGCCACTCTCGATCTTCACGGCCTGGCAGCCGGTTTCCTTGAGGATGCGGGCGGCATTCAGGAAGGCCTGGTCTTCGCTCGTCTCATAGCTGCCGAAGGGCATGTCCACGACGACGAAGGCCTGCTGGCTGCCGCGCATCACGGCCTGGCCGTGCAGGATCATCATTTCCATGGTCACGCCGACCGTCGACGGCAGGCCGTGCACCACCATGCCGAGGCTGTCCCCGACAAGGATGAGGTCGGCATGCGGGTCCATGATCTCGGCCATCGGCGCGTCATAGGCGGTCAGGCAGACCAGCGGCTCGCCCCCCTTGGCGGCGGCGATATCCTTGACGGTCTTGCGGGAAATGCGGGTTTGTTTCGACATGGCCAGCGACTTAGCCTGCCTCAGACCGGCGGGCAAGCGCGTGTGAACGGTCGCTTCGGCCGCGCAGGATCAGCTGCGGCCCTTGGGGAAGTGATGCAGCGCTGTCGGTATCTCCACCCACTCATGCCGGGTCTCTTCCCAGACCGAGCGTACCGGCCCCGGGAAGTGCGGATCGGCGATCGCTCCCACGGCGATACCGGCGGCTTCGGGATGGTTCCCGGTCGTCCAGTAAACGGTGGAGCCACAGGTCGGGCAGAAATAGGTCGTGAAGGCGCCGCCGCTGTCGGTCTCGCGCGTCCAGGATGTGGCGTTTCCTGTAATGGTCAGGGCAGCGAGCAGGTAATAGGCCCCGACCCCGAAGGGCGATCCGGTCCGGCGCTGACAGGCCGTACAATGGCAGGCGACGACGGCCGGTGTAATGTCGTCCGGCAAGTCCACTTTCAGACTGCCGCAGGCACATTGTGCGTCCATGTTCCTAGACTCCCGACAGGACCGGCACGCCGATCAGAAATTCATGCAGATGGAAGAAGAAAGCGAGATAGACGCCGATGCCGATGACCAGCGCGCCAATGTCTCCGAGATTGGAGGGCGCGACATCGGCGGGCGGACCCGTGTCCCCGCGCTTCTTCACGGCGATCCGGTCGATGATTGCATAGGCCAGGAAGCTCGTGAACAGGATCACGGAATTCCACTCACCATTGGCGAGAAGGTGGCCGAGCGCCCAGAGCTTCACCGCGACCAGCATTGGGTGTTTCAGGGTTTTCTTGATGCGGCCGGCGGGCAGATAGGCGGCCACGAGGATAATCATCGCGGGCAGCATCAGCGTCATGTTCACATGGCGGCCCCAGCTGGGCGCGAAATAGAGCGAGCCCATCCAGCGCGCGGCATCATAGCCATAGATGATCAGGCCGAACCCGGCCAAGGCGACCAGGCTGTAGAGGCCCATATAGGGGCCATAGCCCATGCGCTGGCGCAAATCCTTGCCCGGCGCGCGGCTGCGGAATGCGGAAAACAGATGGGCCCCAAAGAACAGGACCAGCCCGGCGATCAGATACGGCATGATGATTTCCTCCCGAATGGGAGTCTAGGCGGAGTCCGGGGTGTGGGAAAGCCGGAAGACGGCGTCAGCCCTCGGGCTGATCCTTCAGCCAGACCTCGACCTTGCCCTTGAGCTTCAGTGTGAGGGGCTTGCCCTTGCGATCGAGCGCCTTGCCGGCGGCGACACGGATCCAGCCTTCGGAGACGCAATATTCTTCGACATTTGTCTTTTCGGCGCCGTTGAAGCGGACACCGATCTCACGCTGCAGCAGGTCTGCATCATGAAACTTGCTGTCGGGATCGAGGGCGAGGCGGTCGGGAAGCGTGTCGGTCATGAAAAGCTCTTTGCCAGCGAATCCGGGAATTGCAAGAGGCCATGCGCAAACGCGCAGGCGGTTTTTGGGCATGAAGACAGGGTTAACGTAAAGTAGTGGAATTCTACCGCCACTAAACCGGGCTTTATGGAACTACCTTTAATGGAGGTTGCATAAGAGAACGGGCGTATATGCGAAATATCTCCGACATCAAGCACTATCGGACCATGCTCCAGAACGCACGAACGCTGGAAGAGGCGGTCGTGATGGAGCAGATGCGCGCAACATCCAAGAACCTTTCCGCATTGTATGCGATGCTGTGCGTGGCCTCGCTGTCGCTGGGCATGAGCTTCCTCGAATATGCGCCGCTCTACCTGACATTGGGCCTGCCTTGCCTGTTCATTGTGGCCAGTATCCTTCGGATCAATCACTGGCGGGATTCCCAGATCGAGTTCACCGATCCGGTGCGGGCCAAACGCGATTTCGCCGTCATGGAATATGGCTCGCTGATCATCTTCGCGATCCTGGGCGTCTGGATTGCCATGCTATGGCCCTATGCCATTGGTCGCCAGGAAGCGCAGCTGGCGGTGTTCACCTGCCTGATCGGTTCCGTCGCCATGATGTGTTCGATGCCTCGGCCGAGGATCGTGGCGATTGGCCTGGGAGGGACGCTGATCGTCTTCTGTCTCGTCTTCGTGCTGCATGATCCGCATTTCTATGGGTTCCTGGCCGTGCCAATGGCGGTGTCGTATGGCGTCTTCTTCAAAGTGTCCTTCAGCTACAAGCAGCGCATCGTGGAATCGGTGATGCTGCACAATGAACTCATCTCGGAAAACGAGCGGGCCTCGGGCCTCGCCGAATCCAACCGGTTTCTGGCCCTGTCCGATACGCTGACCGGCCTGCCGAACCGGCGCCGCTTCTTCGAGCAGATCAATCTCTTCTTCGAGCGCTGCCCGGATGGCGAGCTGCCGATTGTCGGCCTCGTCGACCTGGATGGCTTCAAGCCGCTGAATGACGTGTTCGGCCATTCTGCCGGCGATGCCGTCCTGGTGGAAACCGCCAACCGGATGAAGCTGGCCGCGACCCGGTATGGCGGCGCGGTGGCGCGCCTTGGCGGAGACGAGTTTGCCTATGTCCTGCCGTGGAATACGTCGCGGGACGATGCGATGAAATTCTCCCAGGAACTGGTCGCCTCGATCAGCAATCCGGTTGTCCTGCCCAGCAGCGACATCAGCCGCGTGTCGGCTTCTGTGGGCCTGTCCTCGCGCAGTTTTGAAGTCGCCTCGGCGAAGGACCTTCTGGAGCAGGCGGACTTCGCCCTGTTCCGGGCGAAGGAATCCGTTGCCGGCCCGGTGGTGGAATTCTCCTCCCACCATGCCGCCAGCAAACGGCGCGAAGTGCTGGTGCACCAAGCGTTCAAGAATGCCGACCTCGACAAGGAAATCCACCTTGTCTACCAGCCGATCATCGACACGCGGGATGGCGCCATCCGCCGCTGCGAAGCGCTGGCGCGCTGGGACAGTCCGGAAATCGGCATGGTGCCGCCGGGCGAGTTCGTGCCGATTGCTGAAAAAGCCGGCATGACCCAGGAAATGACGCTGGCCGTGTTCCGCAAGGTGATTGCCCAGCTGAAAGTATGGCCGGACACTGCGCGCATTGCCGTGAACCTGTCCGCGCAGGACGTGAACAGCCGGCAGTGTACGGACCTGCTGGCCTCGATGCTGATCCGCCAGTCGCCGAGCCTGCGCAAGCGCATCTCGATCGAAGTCACGGAATCCTCGCTGCTGACGGACTTCTCGGAAGTGCACAGCAACCTCCTGAAATTCCGCGAACTGGGCGTGAAGATTGCGCTCGATGATTTCGGAACAGGCTTCTCCTCCCTGCGATACCTCCAGGAACTGGAGTTCGACATCGTCAAGATCGACCGCAGCTTTATCTCGTCGATCGAGTATAATCAGAAGAGTTTCGGGCTTGTGCGGACGATCAGCCGCCTTTGCCGGTCGCTGTCGATTGCCTGTGTGGCGGAAGGCGTGGAGACCCGCGAGGAACTGGACCATGTTCGCACCGCCGGATGCCACCTCGTTCAGGGCTATATCTTCACCAAGCCCCTGATGGCCGAGAAGATGCTGCCTTACCTGACCGGCGAGTTGAAGTTCGACGGCATGGGGTCCATGCTGTCGGTCCCGACCCAGGTTGTTGCCTGACCAACCTCGCCCGGCAAGGCAAATTTCTTGTTACCGCCCGCCTCATGCTCATGCTATGGAAACAGCAGGGACGCCTGAAAGGCTGTGGAGGGAACAAATCCAATGACACTATCCGTTATCAGCGCCGGTTTCGGGCGCACAGGCACCATGTCGCTCAAACTGGCGCTTGAGCAACTTGGCTTCGGGCCGTGCCATCACATGATCGAAGTCATCGAGAATGGCGAGGCACAGGTTCCGCTCTGGAATGCTGCGCTGGCGGGCGCGCCAGACTTCGGCGCAATTTATGACGGCTACAACTCCGCCGTGGACTGGCCGACCGCGGCCTTCTGGCAGGAGACGGCCGAGGCCTATCCGGACGCGAAGATCATCCTCTCCACGCGCTCGCCCGAGAGCTGGTACAGCAGTATTTCCGAGACCATTCTTGCCACCGTCTGGGCGCCGGAGACCTGGCCGCCGCAAGCGACCGAATGGTTCCGCATGGTGACGAAAGTGCTGGAGCGCAGCTTTGG
>DHZF01000006.1:15187-17308 GCA_002414505.1 Hyphomonas sp. UBA5111
TTCAACGCGCACGAAGCCGAAGTGAAGGCGACCATTCCCGCCGAGCGCCTTCTGGTCCATTCGGCCAAGGATGGCTGGGACCCGCTCTGCGCTTTCCTGGGCAAGCCCGTTCCGGACACACCCTATCCGCGTACCAACAGCAAGGAAGAATTCTTCCAGCACATGACCAAGGCCGACAACATGTAGGCTGGCCGCGCCAGCAGGTGCGACGCCTGTGAGGGCGCTTCGGGGGGGGAGTCTGGTTTTTGTGACGGGAGCGCGGTCAGGGATCTGGCCGGGGCAGGGCATAGCTCTCGCTGAACTGTCTCGGGCGCGTTTGGTCGCCTGCATCAATCTGCACGCGGTCCCGGCTTTCGCCGGGATGGGCGGAGTCCAGATCGCCGATTGCAAGGCGGAAAGCCTTTGACCATGTGAAGTCCAGTGGGTCTGGTTTGCGCTCATGCGGCGCGTCGCCGATCCATTGAAGGTATACGGTGCCGCGATGGTCGATGACAGTCATGAACGGAACGCCCCGGCCCTTCAGTGCCCGAACATACAGGCGCAGGGCCACCGTCTGCAGCCAGATCCAGAACCGGTAAGGTTCCAGATGCGGCTTGAGTGGGCCGACAGGGGCAAACAGCGTGTCCATGCTGCCAATCCTGCCACAGCGCCAAGTCCGGTTGGATAGAGCCCACAAAAAACCCCTGACCTGCGCGGCAGGTCAGGGGTTTTCTAAGTGTCAGGGCCGGGGACAGGCCGGGTGGTCTCCCCGGATCAATCAGTAGCTTTTTGGCAGGCCGAGGACGCGTTCGGCGATGAAGTTGAGGATCATTTCGCGGCTGACCGGGGCGATGCGGGCGAGCATGGCTTCGCGCATCATGCGCTCGACATGGTANNACGCGTTCGGCGATGAAGTTGAGGATCATTTCGCGGCTGACCGGGGCGATGCGGGCGAGCATGGCTTCGCGCATCATGCGCTCGACATGGTACTCTTTCGCGTAGCCCATACCGCCATGCGTCAGGACGGCAGTCTCGCAGGCGCGGAAGCCGGCTTCGGTGCCAAGATATTTCGCGGAATTGGCCTCGGCCCCGCAATCCTGTCCGGCGTCATAGAGCCCGGCGGCCTTGTAGGCGAGCAGTTCGGCGGCGGAGAGTTCGGCCCAGGATTTCGCCAGCGGATGCTGGATGCCCTGGTTCTGGCCGATGGGGCGGCCGAAGACGACGCGCTCCTTGGCGTAATTCGCCGCCCGTTCCAGCGCCGAAAAGCCGAGCCCGATGGATTCCACCGCGAACAGCACGCGCTCCGGGTTGAGGCCTTGAAGCAGGTATTTGAAGCCTTCGCCTTCCTCGCCGATCAGGTGGTCCTTCGGCACTTCCAGCCCGTCAATGTAGAGCATGTTGCACTCCACAGCCTTGCGGCCCATTTTCGGGATCGGCTGGCGCTCGATCTTGTTCGGGTCGAGGTCGGTGTAGAACAGGGAGAGGCCGAGATACGGCTTGGCGCACTGGTCCTTGGGCGTGGTGCGCGCAATGATCAGGATCTTGTCGGCGCGCTGGGCCCCGGTCGTCCAGATCTTGCGGCCATTGATCGTGTAGCCGGTATTCGTCCGCTCGGCCTTGGTTTCGAGACTGGACGTGTCGAGGCCGGAATTCGGCTCGGTCACGGCAAAGCACATCTTCTCTTGGCCCGAGATGATCTTGGGCAAATTCTCGCGCTTCTGCTCGGGATTGCCGAACCGTTCGAGCGGCTTCGGCCCGAAGATGTTGAGATGGATGGCGGAGGCGGCGGAGAAGCCCGCGCCGGTGCGCGTGACCGTCTGCATCATCAGCGCGGCTTCGGTCAGGCCGAGGCCCGCGCCGCCATATTCTTCCGGGAAGGCAATGCCCAGCCAGCCGCCTGCGGCCATGGCGTCACAGAATTCCTCCGGCCAGTCGCCGGTCTCGTCGGTCTTCGCCCAGTATTCGTCCCCAAAGGGTTCGAGCGTTTTTTCGACGGCGGCCTTGATGGCGGCCTGATCTTCACTCATCGGCGCGATCTGGTGCATGTGACGTAATCCTCCTGAGGGCCAGACTTAAGGCGGCCATGCAGGCCCGTCCAGCGATTGCCCTGCGTCAGGGGAGCGCAATTGTGCGCGTGATGCC
>DHZF01000006.1:17389-21737 GCA_002414505.1 Hyphomonas sp. UBA5111
AGCGCAATTGTGCGCGTGATGCCGATGGCTGTGAGGAAGGCCGGGTCATGGCTGATGACGAGGAGGGCGCCATCATAGGCTTTGAGGGCCGTCTCCAGCGTTTCAATCGTGTCCATGTCGAGATGATTGGTCGGCTCGTCCAGCAGGAGCATCTCCGGCGGTTCCGGCGCGGCGAAGATGGCTGCGAGGCCGGCGCGCAGGCGTTCCCCGCCGCTGAGCGTTGTGACGGATTGCAGCGCAGCCTCGTTCCGGAAGGCGAAGCGGGCGAGGGCGGCATGGGCTTCATTCTTTGTCAGGTGAGGCTGGACGGCCCTGATCGCGTCGAGGATCGAGCCGCCCGAGGGCAGCAGGCTGACATGCTGGTCGAGCCGGGCGATGCGGCGCGTGAGCGGGTCGACGATGCCGGCGGCGGGGGCGATCTCGCCAAGGATCATGCGCATCAGCGTCGACTTTCCGGCGCCATTCGGGCCGGCAAGGGCGATCCGCTCGGGTCCTCTTATGTCGAAGCTGAGCGGGCCGAACAGGGGGCGGTCGCCGAAGGCGGCGACGGCCTCGGTCACGCGCAGGATGTCCTTTGACCGGGGCAGGTGAACCGGCGGCAAATCCATCGTGATGGGCGCGGTGATCTCGACCCTGGCGCGGGCGGCTTCCAGAGCGTCGGCGCTCTCGTTGGTCTGGCGGCTGGCAAGGTCGCCGCCCCGTGCGGCGGTGGCCTCGGCGCGTTCCTGTCGTTTGTCGAGCAGCATCTTGGGGGCATCACCCTTTGCGCGGGCGGCACGGCCCGCCTTGTCGCGCCGGTCCTGTTTTTCCTTTGCGCGCTGGGCTTCGGCCTGTGTGCGGCGCAGGGCGGTTTCGGATCTGGCGAGATCAGCTTCGGCCTGTGCGCGGGCAGCGTCGCGGGCTTCGCGGAATTCGCTCCACCCGCCGCCGAACACGGTCACGCCTATGGGGGATAATTCCACGATCCGGTCCATCTGCTCCAACAGGTGGCGGTCATGGCTGGCGATGAGCGCGCCGCCGCGCCAATCCTGCAGGAGCTTGGCGATTGCGGCACGGCCATCCGTGTCAAGATTGTTGGTCGGCTCGTCCAGCAGCAACACATCAGGCTCTTCCAGCAACAGGCGGGCGATCATGACTCGCGTACGCTCGCCGCCGCTGAGCCGGGACAGGACGGTGTCCAATGGCATGTCGCGGAGGCCAGTTGATGCCAGAACGGATTCGAGGCGGGACTCCAGTGTCCAGTCGGCCAAATCGGCATCTTCCAGTGAGCCTTCACCCGCGGCCAGGCGCGCAAGCCGGGCAAGGCCGTCTGCCGCACCGAGCGCTTCTGATACGGTCTGGGTCTCGTCCGCGATCTGGGCGAGGCGGCCTAGGCGGCCGTGCACGGACAGGCTGCCGCGTGCAGGCTCCACATCGCCGGCAATGGCGCGCAACAGGGTGGACTTGCCACAGCCATTGCGGCCGACAAGGCCGATGCGTTCGCGGCCGAGCGACAGGGTCAGGCCGTCAAAGAGCGGCGTGCCGTCAGGCGTGGTGAGGGCAAGGGATTCGAGCGTGAGACAGGAAGACATGGGCAGGCCGTGCGATCATGGAAAGGGTCAGCGAAGCATTGGGCTTTGCGTAATCCATGTCTTTGGCCTCCATTGGTTTCTCTGCGGATCGAACCGTTTACATACGCATTCCTGCGCTGAGTTCAAGGAAAATCAGGCCTGGGCCGAAAGGGCGCGGGACGGTGCGAAGGCGCTGGCAAGGTCGCCGGGCTCCGTCCCCAGCATCTGGTCTGCAATGATCTGCGCCGTGATCGGCGTCAGCAGGATACCGTTCCGGTAATGCCCTGCGGCGACGAACATGTTGGGCTGGCGGGTGCGACCGAGAAAGGGTGCGAAATCGGGCGTGCCGGGCCGCACACCGGACCAGGTGGAAGTGATGCAGGCATCGGCCAGTGAGGGCACGATTTGCGCCGCGTCTGACAACAGGCCCGCAATATCATCCGTATTCGGCATACCGGTCGTGCGGCCCGGTTCCATCGTGGCGCCGATCACGAGTTCGTTGCCGCGCGGCACCATATAGATGGGGCCGGCGCGCAGCGTGGTGGCAGGATGGTCGGCCCGGCGTTCCACCGACAGCATCTGGCCGCCATAGGTGTCGATATCGTCCAGCGAAGTGTCCCAGTTCACGAGGCTGACTTGCTGGCCATGCTCGGTGACTTTCAGGGCGCCGCTTTGCCAGCCGGCGGTGACGAGGATCAGGTCATGGCCGTCACTGTCCAGCGTGCTGCCGTGCGAGTGCAGCGGGGCGGGCGTGGGCTCCAGCGTGATCGCGAGGTGGCGCTCGCAGAGAAGAAGCAGGGCAGAGACCACGGCCCGATTGTTCACATGGCCATCGGTTTCGAGCCGCAGGGCGCCAAGCAGGTCCGGCGAGAGGGAGGGCTCGATCGCGCGCGCGGCGTCCACGTCTAGCCGGTCGCCCGGAAGGCCGCGCTTCGCCAATGTTTCCAGAATGCCGTCCAGATGCCGGGCTGTGGCGGGGTCCGCCGCGACGGCCAGGGACGGCCCTGGCGCATAGCCCACCGGCTTGCCACTGTCAGCTTCCAGACGGGCGGCAAAGCCGGGCCAGAGCCGGGCGCTTTCAAGGCAGAGGTCGAACAGTTTGGGGTGAACACCCGGTTCGGAGGCGGCTTCGAAGGCCGGGGCAATCATGCCAGCGGCGGCCCAGCTCGCGCCGCGTCCGGGTGTGTTGGGATCGTAAAGGGTGATGGTCGCGCCGCGCCGGGCAAGTTCCAGCGCGCAACTGAGGCCAATGATGCCGGCCCCGGCAATCGCGATGCGGGGGGCGGACAGGGTGGGGCGGGCGGCGCAGGTCATGGGCGCTATCTAGGCGATCCCGCAGCGGAATAGAACGCTCAGGCGGCGGAGACCTGCATTTTCTGGCTTTCCCAATAGGTCTGGAAGGCTTCGGCCCATTTCTGGCTCTGGAAGACGATTTCCTTGCAGAATTCTCCCGTTGGCCGGACAGCGGTCCGCACCATCATTTCCGGGCCTTCATCGGTTTCCCGGTCAAGCTGTTCGATGACAAAAGCGTCCAGCGTTGCTGACAGGAGTGCATCTTCTTCCGGGGAGCCGAGATGCAGATTCACCACGATATCACTCATACTTATCCCTCAACCACCTGATTATTTTTTTGGTCCATTTTGGCGGACACGTTTTGTATGCCCATATCGTTACCGTTATTTGTGCAATGCAACATGAGATTCATGCGCTTTGCCGGCCTTTCTGGGGGTCTGTGCAAAAATCGGGCAAAAACGTCGCGCATCTCGTTTGTTGCGATCCATTCTCAACTGTGATTGAACAGGAAATCAATGCCCCTGAGAGAGAGTTTGTTCCATGAAATGGTATGTGCCCCTGGCCGCCGCCTGCGTTTTCCTTTCTGCCTGTGGAGGCCCGTCGGGGACTTCGGGGGAGCCTGAAGCTGCGGCTACACCGCCGGCAGAGCCAACCGGCGTGCTGAATGTATATTCTGCGCGGCACTACGATTCTGACAAGGAACTCTACAAACGCTTCGAGGCCGAGACCGGAATCCAGGTCCGGTTCCGTGAGTCCGGCGCCGCCGAATTGCTCGAAGCGATGAAGGCCGAGGGCGACAAAAGCCCCGCGGACGTCATCATTTCGTCCGATGCTGGCACACTCTACCGGTTCAAGGCGGCCGGCCTGATGCAGCCCATCGAGTCGGACGTCCTGTTGGAGCGCATTCCCGAACATTTCCGCGATCCCGACCATAATTGGTATGGTCTGGCCAAACGGTTGCGCGTGATTGTCTATGATCCGACCCGTGTGGAGCCGGAACAGGTGGATGAGTATGCCGACCTCGCCAGCGCGAATTTCGAGGGCGAAGTCTGCATGCGCTCCAGCACGAATATCTACAATCTCTCCCTGATGGGCGAATTGATCGACCGGCTGGGCAAGGATACGGCGGAAGCCTGGGCGCGCAGCGTCGTGGCGAATTTCGCGCGGCCTCCGCAGGGCGGCGATACCGGCCAGATCGAGGCGATTGCCGCCGGCCAGTGCTCGGTCGCGCTGGTGAACCATTATTACTGGGTGCGCATGACGCAAGGCTCCGATGCCCAGCGCAAATCGGTCGAGAAGACCATGCTGTCCTTCCCGCAGCAGGATAGCTGGGGCGCGCATGTGAACGTCACCGGCGCGGGCGTTGCCGCCCATGCGCCGCACAAGGAGGCCGCCATCCAGTTCATCGAATGGCTGGCCACCGAGGAGGGCCAGTTCCTGCTGACCACCGAGACCAAGGAAATCCCGCTGGTCGCTGGCGCCGAGATGCCGGAAGGGCTCGACCG
>DHZF01000006.1:21794-34345 GCA_002414505.1 Hyphomonas sp. UBA5111
CTGCCGCCTGATTTCAAGGAAAGCGTGTTCTCGCTCAACAAGCTTGGAGAAAACCAGGCCGAGGCGCAGGCGATCTATGACCGCGCAGGATGGAACTGACCCCGCTTGAGCGCCTACACCGCCATACGCAGCTTTCGGTTCAGAAGCATTGACGGGCCCGCCTTATTGGCGGGCTTGATCATTGCTGTGCCGGTTGTCGTCACGCTACTGGCAGGGGTCCTGAATGGCGGCGGCGAGGCGTGGAGCCACATCCGCGACACGCTGCTGACGGGCTACACGACCGGCACGCTCGGCACGCTGGCATTAACCGCCCTCATGACCCTGGCGGTTGCGGTGCCGGCGGCGTGGCTGGTGACGATGTACCAGTTTCCGGGACGGGGCCTGTTCGAATGGCTGCTGATCCTGCCGCTCGCCGCGCCGGGCTATGTGCTGGCCTATGCCTATGCCGATTTGATGGGCCTGATGGGGCCGTTCCAGGTGGCAATCCGCGAGACGACCGGCTGGACGGCGCGCGACTATTGGTTCCCGGACATGCGCAGCCTGCCGGGGCTCGCCTTCGTGCTGACCTGCGCGCTTTACCCCTATGTCTACCTGACGGCGCGGGCGGCATTTGTCTCGCAATCGGTCTGCGCGCTGGAAGCGGCCCGCAGCCTGGGGGCGAGCAGTGCGCGCCGGTTCTGGCAGGTGGCATTGCCCGCAGCCCGTCCGGCGATTGCGGCAGGGCTCGCGCTGACCTTGATGGAAGCGGCCGCAGACTATGGCGCCGCCGAATATCTCGGCGTGCCGACCCTGACCTTCGGCATCGTGCGCGCCTGGCAGAGTTTCGGGGAACCGGCGGCTGCGGCGCGGCTCGCTCTGGTTCTGGTCGTGATCGTGATCGCGCTGATCCTGACAGAGCGGCATACGCGGGGACGCGCCGGCAGCCAGCAAAGCTCGACCCGTTGGCGCAACGTATCCCGCACGCGCTTGCCGCGCTGGGCCGGGCTGGGGGCGATGGCGGCGTGCGCGCTCCTGTTCCTCGCAACCTTTGTCCTGCCCATGTCGCGTCTCATCTGGCTGGTCATGGAATCGCAGGGCCAGATTGCGCCGATTGGCCGGGCGCTGGTCAACACGCTGATCCTTGCCGGTTCGGGCGCAGCGCTGGCCTTCGTGCTGGCCATGGTGATCGCGCTGACGGCCCGGCAGAGCGGACTGATCGCGGGCTTTGCGCGGCTGATGGCCTCGACCGGCTACGCCATTCCGGGCGCCGTTCTCGCGCTCGGCGCGCTGCTGGTGATGGGTTATCTCGGCATCACGCTGACCGGGGCGGGGGCAATCATCGCACTCGCCTGGGTCTATGCCAGCCGGTTCACGACCTCCGGCGCGGAGCCGATGGTCGCGGCGCTTGGCCGGGCGCCCGCTTCGATGGGCTATGCCGCCGAGAGCCTTGGCGCCTCGCCGCTGCGCCGCGCGGTTTCCGTTGACCTGCCGGTCGCGCTATCAGGCGCCATGGCTGGTGCATTGATCCTGTTTGTTGAATCCCTGAAGGAATTGCCCGCAACCCTGATGTTGCGGCCGTTCAATTGGGACACGCTGTCGGTGCGGGCGAATGCCTATGCCACGGATGAGCGTCTGGCGGCGGCGGCCTTGCCGTCCCTGCTGATCACGCTGGCGGGCCTGTTGCCCGTGATCCTGCTATCGTGGCGGCTCAGCCATTCGCGTCCGGGGGACACCCAATGAGCGCGCATCTGATCGCCACAAATGTGACCCGCCGCTACGGCCCCACCGCCGTGGTGGAAGGGGTCAGCCTCGATCTTGAGCCGGGAGACATCACGGCCCTGCTCGGCGGGTCGGGCGCGGGCAAGTCGACCTTGCTGCGCCTGTTTGCCGGCCTGGAGCCGCTGGACGAGGGCGAGATCCGCCTGGGAGACCAATTGCTTTCGAGGCCGGGCAAGACGGTGCCCGCCGAAAAGCGCCGGATCGGCCTGATCTTCCAGGATTTCGCGCTGTTCCCACATCTGACTGCGGCGCAGAATGTTGCCTTCGGCCTGAAATCACGGGGCAAGGAAGCAGCGCGCACGATTGCCGCGGAATGGCTTGAGCGGCTGGGCCTGACGGGCCGGGCCGACGCCTTCCCGCATGAACTCTCCGGCGGAGAGCAGCAGCGCGTCGCGATTGCCCGC
The DNA here is from genome assembly GCA_002414505.1 of Hyphomonas sp. UBA5111. Lineage (GTDB taxonomy): Bacteria > Pseudomonadota > Alphaproteobacteria > Caulobacterales > Hyphomonadaceae > Hyphomonas. The sequence goes on from DHZF01000006.1 coordinate 23,957, forward strand.
GCACTCGCGCCGGAACCGGCGGCGATCCTGATGGACGAACCGTTCTCCGGCCTCGATCCGGCGCTGCGGGGCAGTGTGCGCGATACGGCGCTGGCGGCGATCCGGGAGGCGGGCATTCCGGCGCTCCTGGTGACGCATGACCCGACCGAAGCGCTCGAAAGCGCCGACTGTATCGCCATCCTGCAGGGCGGCTGCCTGCTGCAGCAGGGCAAGGCCGCAGATGTCTACATGAAGCCGGAAAGTGCTGCGATTGCTGCAGCGCTCGGCCCGGTGAGCCGTATTCGCGCGGCCGATTTGCCCGAGGGGCTTGCCGGGCAGGCCGTGCCGGCTGGAGCGGAACTGATCGTACGCCCGGAAGGTGTGGTGCAGGATGAGGGCTCGCCGGTTCGCGCCAAAGTCACCGCCAGCCAGCTGACCGGTCCGCTGTGCCGCCTGCTGCTCGATTGCCAGGGACAGGCCCTGACGGCCTTGGTGCCGCGCATTACGGCGCCGAAGACCGGGGCCGAGATCGGAATCCGCCTCGACCCGGCCCTGACATTCATCTTCCAGTCAGCCGATTCCTGACAAATGCGTTATAGTGCGAGGAAACCCTCGCCAATCGTATAGGCGTCCCATAAAATCAGGGATGTAGATGCAATCAACAGGAGGCGCTTTGCATGGCGCGAAATTTCCTGAAACTGGCCGTAACCGCCGCGCTCGCCGCGATGATGGCGGCAAGTGCCACGGCCCAGAGCCTCATCCGCGATGCGGAGATCGAGGAGACCTTGCGGGAATGGACAGACCCCATTCTCGACGTGGCGGGCCTGAAGCCGAATGATGTCGGCCTGTACCTGATCAATGATCCGTCCCTGAACGCCTTCGTGGCGAACGGCCAGAACATCCATATCCATACCGGCCTGATCATCGCGGCGGATTCCTCGCTGCAGATCAAGGGCGTGATCGGGCATGAGACCTGTCACATCGCCTGTGGCCACTCGGTCAGCCGCTCGCGCGCCGCCGGTGTCGCGATGCGCCCGGCGCTGCTCTCCATCGGTCTTGGCATTCTGGCCATGGCGGCCGGCGAAGGCGGGGCCGGCGCGGCCCTGATCGGCTCGTCGCAGCAATTTGCGGCGCTGAACTTCTTCACGCACACACGGTCGGAAGAAGCGACGGCAGATGCGGCGGCGGTCGAATACCTGACGCAACTCGGCCAGTCGCCCCGCGGCATTGTCGAATTCTTCGAGAATTTCCGCTATCAGGAAGTTCTGTCCAGTGCGCGGCGCTATCCCTATTTCCGGGCGCACCCGCTCGCCTCGGACCGGATCCGCACCGTGCGCCAGCTGGCCGAGGATTCCGGCATGATGGACACGCCGGAAACGGACCGAGAATTGCACCAGTACCAGATGATGCGCGCCAAGCTGATCGGCTTCCTCGATACGCCGAACAAGGTGGCGCGGGAATATCCGGCCAGTGACCAGAGCCAGCCGGCCCGCTATGCCCGCTCGATCGCGGCCATGCAGGCGTCCGATATCGATCGGGCGCTCATCGAGATTAATTCATTGCTGGAGGAGGATCCTGAGAACCCGTATTTCTGGGAGCTCAAGGGCCAGATCCTGTTTGAAAGCGGCCGGGCCGCCGAATCGGTGGAGCCGCACGAGAAATCGCTCGAATTGAAGCCGGGCCAACCCCTGCTGCTGATCAACCTTGCCCGTTCCCTGAATGCACGGGACGAGCCGGGCGATGTCGAGGCGGCTGAAAAGGCATTGCACGACGCGCTGATCGCGGAGCCGAACAATGCATTCGCCTGGGCGCAATTGGCCATCACCTACGAGAAGCAGGGACGTCGGGCAGATGCCCAGCTGGCCACGGCCGAGTCGGCCTATGCTGTTGGCGACATTGTGCGGGCGAACCGGTTTGCGCACTTCGCCGTGCAGAGCCTGGAGCCCGGCACACCGGATTATCGCCGCGCGGATGACATCCTCCTGGTGACGGATGCCAACAATCCGGACAATCGCGACATGTATCGCCGCCGCCCGCGTTTCTCGCTCACGGTGGAATAGCGCCCGATCAACTTTGTGTCAGGCCCAATGGACGCGCGCCCATCAGGCCGTATATCTGATCTGAATCGATATTGACCTGACACGACAGGAACCTTCTTGCATGACTTTCAGACTGACCATGATGACGGCCGCCATGGCCGCGCTCGCCCTGACCCCCGCCTGCGCCGAGAGCAAATCGGCGCCCGCCGCCGATCGCGAAGCCATGGAGCAAGTCGTGCGGGAATACATTCTCGAGAATCCGGAAATCATCGAGGAAGCGCTGATCAAGCTGGCAGCCAAGCAGAAAGCCGATGCTTCCCAGGAAGCGCAGAAGGCCATCGCGAGCAATTTCGATGCGATTTACAATAATGAAGGCGATTATTTCATCGGCCCGGCCGATGCAGAGATCACGGTTGTCGAGTTCTTCGACTATCGTTGCGGCTGGTGCAAGCGCTCGGTCGAGTGGGTGCAGGAACTGCCGGAAGACTATGATGGCAATGTCCGGGTCGTGTTCAAGGAACTGCCGATCTTTGGCGGCATCAGCGAAACCGCTTCGCTCGCCGCGCTGGCCGCCGGCAAGCAGGGCAAGTATCGCGAATTTCACCTCGCGCTGATGGCAATCAAGAACAATGACGATCTGACCGAAGCCAAGCTCGACGAAGTGGCCAAGGATGTGGGCATGAATGTCCAGAAGATGCGCGCCGACATGCGCTCCATCGACATCCAGCGCAAGCTGTCGGAGTCCAAGCAGCTCGCCCGTGCCATTGGGGTGGAGGCAACGCCAAGCTTCCTGATCGGCAATGAATTCATCGAGGGTGCGGATCGCACCCGTCTGAACGATGCGATCAAGGCAGAGATCAAGGGCTAGCGAATAATCGCACAGATCAGCAGGGCAGCGACGTCTCGTACGGGCTGTCCAGCGAGAACATCGGGATGGTCGCGATCAGCACGCGGCCATCATCGCCCTTGAGGTCATAGGTGCCGCCCATGATGCCGGACGGGGCCGCCAGGGGCGCGCCAGAAGTATAGCTGAAGCGTTCGCCCGGCCCGAGGGTCGGGGTCTGGCCAATCACGCCTTCGCCTTCGACTTCCTGACGCCGGCCTTCTGCGTCCACGATGCGCCAGTGACGGCGGATGATGGTCCAGGTCTGCTCGCTCTCATTCTCCACGTCGACCGTATAGGACCACATGAAGCGGGCGCGGGCCGGCTCGGATTCATCATGCATGAATTTCGGACGCACGCGGATGCGAACACCGTCGGTGATATGTTCGTACTGTGGAGGAGGAACCCGTCTGCCCATTAGATGAAATTCAATCCAATTCGTTCACACACTGTTAAGGGCGCGGGTCAAATCCATTACAAGATCGTCAGAATCTTCCAGCCCGACCGACATCCGGATCCAGCTGCGGTCAAGTCCCATCGAGGCCTGCTCCTCATCGCTGAGGGCGCGGTGCGTTGTGGAGGAGGGATGACAGGCCAGGGACTTGGTGTCGCCGAGATTGTTGCAGATATCGACAAGCTCCAATGAATTCAGAAGCTTGAACGCTTCTTCCTGTCCGCCTTTCACCGAGAAGGCGATCATGGTGCCCCCGGCGCTCATCTGGCGCTTGTGGATTTCATAGTGCGGATGGTCCTCGCGATGCGGGTAACGCACGGCGGCAATCGCCGGATGATCGGCAATTACGTCGGCGAGGCGCGCTGCATTTTTTGTCTGCTGGTCGACGCGCAGTTTAAGCGTTTCGAGCCCCTTGAGCACGACCCAGGCATTGAACGGCGAGGCGGCCGGGCCGAGATGGCGCAGCCACGGATCGTAGATTTCTTCCATCCGCGCCGAATCGCACAGGATGGCGCCGCCCATCACGCGGCCCTGACCGTCCATATGCTTGGTGGTCGAGTAGACGACCACATCGGCGCCGAGCTCCAGAGGTTTCTGGAGGATGGGGGTCGCGAACACATTGTCGACCACCAGAATCGCGCCGGCGGCCTTGCAGAGCTTGGCGACCGCCGCGATGTCGACGCCGTCGAGCAGGGGGTTGGCCGGGCTCTCGATCAGGACGAGCTGGCAGCCCTTGGCGATCTCGCGCTCCCAGGCCTCAAGGTCAGCGCCATCAACGAAGACGGTTTCGATGCCAAATTTGGGCATCTGGTTGGCGATGATCCAGCGGCAGGAGCCGAACAGGGCCGTCGCGGCCACGACGCGGTCCCCCGCTTTCAGCGGCGCGAGGATCGCGGTCGAGATTGCGCCCATGCCGGACGCGGCCACGCGGCAGGTCTCGGCGTTTTCGATCAGGGCGAGTCGCTGCTGCAGCATCTCGCAGGTCGGGCTGCCATAGCGGGAATAGACAAAGCCCTCTTCCTCGCCGGCCATGCGGCGCATCGCCTGTTCGGCGCTGTCATAGGAGAAGCCGGACGTCAGGTAGATCGCTTCGGAAATCTCGCCATGCTCGGAGCGCATCAGGCCGCCGCGCACCGCTTTGGTCGCGGGTTTCCAGCTCTTTTTTCCGTCGCCGCCCGGTGCATCTGCCATGACACGTTAGTCCCTTGTGTTTCCTGCAGTGCGTCTTATGCCTGAGAGGGCAAGGGGTGCAAGTGATGGCCGTCGATTCTGGTGTATTGTCTGATCATGAGATTGAAGCGCTGGTGGGCGCCGAGGCGATCCGGTCAGACCTGCCGCTGGACGAGGGCCAGGTCCAGCCGGCCAGCCTCGATCTTCGTCTTGCTGAGGATGCCTACCGGCTGAGGGCCAGCTTCCTGCCCGGCAAGGACCGCACCGTCGCCGAGATGTTGCAGGAACCGGGCATCCACATGCACCGGATCGATTTGACCAAGGAAGGCGCGGTGCTGGAGACGGGCTGCGTGTACCTGGTGCCCCTGATGGAATCGCTGCGCCTGCCGGCGGGGATTGCGGCGCGCGCCAATCCGAAAAGCTCCACGGGCCGGATCGACGTGTTCACGCGCCTCGTGACCAATCGCTCGCGCGCCTTCGATGAAGTGCCGACCGGATATTCCGGGCCGCTCTATCTGGAGGTCAGCCCGCGCACCTTCCCGATCATGGTGCGCCCCGGTGACCGGCTGGCGCAGATCCGTTTCAAGCGGAAGAAGCCGGAAACGCTGAAGGAGAAAGTGGTCTCGATTGATCTGGAATCGGCCGGTGACCAGCCGGTCGGCTACAGGGCTAAGCATCATTCCGGGATCGTCGATCTGCGCGGGATTGGCGCGCATGAGGCGAGCCAGTTCTGGGAGCCGGTCTGGCCGCGCGACGGCCGGATTGTTCTGAACCCGGAGGAATTCTACATCCTGGTCAGCCGCGAGACGGTGAAGGTGGGCGCGATGGAGGCAGCTGAGATGGCGCCGATCGCGCCGGAGCTGGGCGAATTCCGCGCGCATTATGCGGGCTTCTTCGATCCGGGCTTCGGCACCAATACGGGCGGCAGCCGCGCCGTGCTGGAAGTGCGCTCGCGGGATGTTCCCTTTATCCTCGAACATGGCCAGCCGGTCGCCAAGCTGGTCTATGAAAGCATGGCGTCCAGGCCGAAGGGCCTGTATGGCGGCAAGGGTTCGAACTATCAGGGGCAGGGCCTCAAACTGTCCAAACATTTCAAGACCTGAAGGCGCATGCCATGAAGCTCTATTATTCTGCCACGTCCCCTTATGCCCGCAAGGTACGGGTGCTGATTATCGAGCAGGGCTTGCAAGATGCCGTTTCGCTGGAGCGCGCGGATCCGATGGCGGAGAATGCGGCCACACGGATCGGCAATCCGCTCAGCAAGATTCCCGCGCTGGAACTGAAGGATGGCTCGCACCTGTTCGACAGTCCGGTCATCTGCGAATATCTCGACCATGAGGCCGCCGGGGAGGCGCTTCTGCCAAAGGATGGCGACCGCCGCTGGGCGGTGTTGACGGCGCAGGCGCTCGGCGATGGCATCCTGGATGCGGCACTCAGCCTGGTCATGGAATCCCGCCGACCGGAAACGGAGCGCTCGGCCTTCTGGCAGGATCGCTGGACCGCAGCGATCCATCGCGGTGTGGATGAGATTGCAGAGGATGTGGCGGCGGACCGGAAAGTCTTCGACCTTGGGCGGATCACATATGCCTGTGCGCTTGGCTATCTCGATTTCCGCTTGCCGGACCTCGACTGGCGCGGGCCGCATCCAAACCTCGTGACCTGGTATGACGAGATATCAGGGCGCGAGAGTTTCGTTCTGACAACGCCGCCGGAATAGGCTTACTCGTCGAGATTGAACCGCATCTCGGTGATGTAGGGCTTGAAGCCGGTTTTCTCGTAGGCGCGGATCGCGGGGTCATTGTCGCTATAGACGGTCAGGCGGATTTCCGTCAGGCCGCGCCTGCGGGCCCAGTCGAGCAAATAGTCCGTCAGGATACGGTTCAATCCCTTGCCGCGATGGTCCGGGTGCACGAACATGAATCCCAGAAAGGCGTGATGCTCGGAGGCGACATAGGGTTTCGAGGGGCGCTTCTCGGCATAGCCCGTCGCGATGATCTCGCCCTCCAGCTCGATGACGGCAACTTCCGCATCCTCGGAGCGGACACGCTCGCCCAGATCATAATAGCTGATCGGATCCGGCTTCAGCGTGTGGTCGTAAGGGCGCTCGGCCGAGATGATGCCCTGCTCGCAGGCTTTCAGGGCTGGTAGATCCTTCAGCGTGGCAGACCGGGGGCGCAGGGAGGCGGGAGAAAGATGGGTGGACATGGCCAACTTCTGCCGGACTTGGCCCGCAGCTTCAAGGATGCGGCGTGGGAATCCCGTGGCGAAGGGTCAGCGCGGTCAGAATTGCATCCTTGTCGTCGATGAAATGCACGTCATCATGCTGCTTGACGCCTTGGCATCCCGTGCCCGTATCCGACAGGATCAGCACGGGCAGGGACTGATTGCCAGATCCGAGACGGCTGACCAGGTCGGCGCGGGGGCGAGGCCAGGCGATGCGGTGGATCTCGATCTGTTCGGCCAGGCGCGGGAAGGTGGTAATCAGCCCCTCTATCAGCATGCAGTGCCAGCAATAGAAAATCTCACCCGGATAGGCCGGGTCTTCAAAGGGGGGCTGAAGGAGGAAGAGGTCATCCTTCGCCATTCTGCCTTATCCCTTCGATCCGGCCAGTTCACGATAGGCGACCAATTGGCCGGTGCGCGTCTCATCCGGGCTGACCAGCTTGACCAGTTCGGCGGCGACGTCCTCCGGGGTCGGAAGGGTCATCGGGTCCTCGCCAGGCATGGCCTCGGCGCGCATGCCGGTGCGCGTGCCACCCGGATTGAACAGGTTCGCCCGTAGTTTCATGCTCTCATTCTCATCGGCCCAGCCAATGACAAGCGCTTCCATCCCGGCCTTGGCGGCCTGGTAGGGGCCCCAGAAGGCACGCGGAGCGCGGGCCACGCTGGAGGTGACGAAGACGGCGCGCGGCGCGTCCGACTGATGCATCCAGGGCGACATGGCCCGGATCAGGTGGAAGTTCGACGTGAGGTTCACCGCAATGGTTTCCTCAAAGCTGCGCGGCCCGCACGTCTCAACCGGGCCGAGCGTGCCGAGAATGCCGGCATTGGCGACAAGGCCGTCCAGTCGGCCGAAGCGTTCGCCGATCACCTTGCCGAGGGTTTCGATGCCCTTGGTGTCTTTCAGATCCATCGGCACAAGCACGGCTTCCGACCCGGCGGCGCGGATTTCATCATCCAGCTTTTGCAGCGCTGCCTTGGAGCGGGCCACCGCGATGACGATGTTCCCCTGACGGGCAAGCTCCAGCGCGGCGGCGCGGCCAATGCCCCGCGAGGCGCCGGTAACAAGGATGAGGCGGGGGGTGTCAGTCATAGAGAGTATCATCCTGTCTTGTCATCCCGGCCGAAGCGTAGCGGAGAGCCGGGACCCAGCCTGAAATTGCTTCTTCGGAACTGGGTCCCGGATAAATGCCCTGCATTTTCCGGGATGACATGGCTTTTTGCCTTGAACCTTCAGACTTAGGCATCGTCCAGCAGGGAGAGCTGGCGCTCCTTGTCGGATTCCGCATGTTCATTGTCGACCAGCGGCGTCGGATAGTCGCCGGTGAAGCAATGGTCGGAGAATTGCGGCTGCATCGGGTTGCGCTGCGGCTCGCCGATGGCCGTGTAGAGGCCGGGCACGGACAAGAAGCCGAGCGAGTCGACGTTCAGTTCCTCGACCATTTCCTGATGCGTATGGATCGCTGCAAACAATTCGGACTTGGCGGCCATGTCGATGCCGTAGAAATCCGGGTTCAGGATGGGCGGGCTGGCCGAGCGGAAATGGATTTCCTTGGCGCCGGCATCGCGCACCATCTGGACGATCTTTTTCGACGTGTTGCCGCGCACGATGGAATCGTCGACGAGAATGACACGTTTGCCTTCCAGAACGGCGCGATTGGGGCTGTGCTTCTTGGAGACCGCGCTTTGACGTCCTGTCTGGGTCGGCTGGATGAAGGTTCGGCCGACATAGTGGTTCCGGATGATACCCATCTGGAACGGGATGCCGGATGCTTCGGAAAATCCGAGTGCAGCGGGTACGCCGGAATCCGGCACCGGCACGATGACATCCGCATCGGCAGGTGTCTCGGCGGCCAGCTGGTGTCCCATGCGGCGGCGTACTTCATAGATGGAGCGGCCCTGAACGATGCTGTCCGGACGGGCGAAATAGACATATTCGAACACGCACGGGCTGGTCGGGCGCTGCGGCGCGAAACGGTAGGATTCAACGCCCTTGTCGCTGATGACGACGATTTCGCCATTGTCGACTTCGCGGACGAATTCCGCGCCGATAATATCCAGCGCACAGGTCTCTGACGCCAGCACATAGGCGTCGCCCAGCTTGCCGAGGATCAGCGGGCGCAGGCCGACCGGGTCGCGTGCGCCGACCAGCTTCTTGCCGGTCAGGCCGACCAGCGCGTAGCCGCCTTCGATTCTCTGAAGTGCGTCCACCAGACGTGCGAGGAAATCCTTGCCCGTGCTGCGCGCCACAAGGTGCAGGATGACTTCGGTGTCCATTGTGGACTGGAAGATCGCGCCATCCTTGACGAGGTCATGACGCAGCTTGCGGGAATTGGTGAGGTTGCCATTGTGCGCGACCGCGAACCCGCCGCCAGCGAGGTCTGCGAAGATCGGCTGCACGTTCCGCAACATGGTGCGGCCCTGCGTCGAGTAGCGGTTGTGACCGATGGCAGCGTGGCCGGGCAGGCGCGTCCGGAGGTCACCCCCGAAATGCTCACCTACCATGCCCAAATGACGTTCCGAGGGGAATCGCTTGCCGTCAAAGGTAATCATTCCGCAGGCTTCCTGCCCGCGATGCTGGAGGGCATGCAAACCAAGCGCTGTCAGCAGGCTGGCTTCATGATTTCCAAAGATACCGAAGACGCCGCATTCCTCGCGGGGCTTGTCGTCATCATGATCGAAAAGGACCATTTGAGACGCATCTCCTGAGTAACAGTATTGCGACACGGGCCTATTGCCCTGTTTTACCCTCTGAGGGAAGGGCGGCTTGCACATCTTTTCCGACTTTCGACGCATTGTCGTTCACATAATCCGCCATTTCCGCAAGCGGCGGATAGGTCATCGAGTTCCGGATGAAGTCCGGGATGCGGCTTTCATCAAGGGCAAGATTGAGAAGCACGGCAAAGAAAACAAGGGCGATGGCGCCGCGTGCGATGCCAAAGAACAGGCCGGCGAAATGGTCGAACATGCCGATCCCGTCCGCGCCTTGGATGTTCTTGGACAGGCGCTGGCCAAACCAGGCGACCAGGACATAAACGATGATGAACGCGACCACGACGAGCGCGAGGTCGCCGAGCAACGGGTCCACCCCTTCCGGCACCAGCGTGCGCACACTGCCTGCGAAGAAGCGACGGGCGTAAAACGCGGCGGCCAGGGCGGCGATGAAGGAGCCGAGCGTCGCGATTTCGCGCAGGAAGCCTCTCGCAAATGCCATGATCGCCGAGATCACGATGACCGCAACGGCGATGGCGTCAAAAGCTGTAATGGACTCAAGCATTTTGGGCGTCCGGAGCGAGAATGTGGGCGAGGTCGATAAGCCGTTTAATTGGAGTGATCGTCAAGCCATCCACTGAAGTCGGACTGCCTTCTGGCACATAGGCGTGGGTGAAACCAAGGCGTGCCGCTTCCTTCAGTCGCTGTTCCATCCGGGCCACCGGGCGCACCGCGCCGGACAGCGCCACTTCGCCGAAGAATACGGTCCGGTCGGGCACCGGCGTGTCGGCAAGAGAGGTCAGCAGCGCCGCGGCCGCGCCAAGGTCACCGGCTGGCTCGCCAATGCGATAGCCGCCTGCCACCGAGAGGTAGACATCCATGCCCGACAGGCTGATCCCGCAGCGCGCTTCCAGCACGGCGAGCAGCATGGC
>DHZF01000145.1:0-4243 GCA_002414505.1 Hyphomonas sp. UBA5111
TCTTCGTCCGTCTCGTCGATCTCGAGATCGCCGAGGTCGTCTTCATCCGGCTGCGGCGGCAAGGTGCCGGCTGCGCGGGCCGCATCAATCAGTTCGTCCGTGAGGATCAGGCTCGCCCGGCTCATCTCGTGGACATGGGCAACAAGTTCGGTCTCGTCATCCAGCTCGATGTGCGCGCCGTCTTCGTCTTCACCCCGGATCACGCCCGTGAACCGGCGGCGACCATCAATCGGCCGGGACAGTTCAATCTTCGCGGCATGGCCAACCCAGCGCCCGAAATCCCCTTCCCGGGTCAGGGGCCGGTCGATGCCGGGGGTAGAGACTTCCAGCGTATAGGCTTCGGTAATCGGGTCCGCCTCGTCCATCATCGGCGCGATTGCGCGCGACAGGCGGGCACAATCCTCGACATTGGTCGGCGCGCCGCCGGCCCGTTCGGCCATGATCTGGAGTTGCGGGCGGCGCCCGCCCTGCACACGCAGGCGGACGATTTCCATGCCAAGCGACTCGGCCACGGGCGTGACGAGCGCGAGAATCTGGCGTTCCTGTTCGGTCAGGGCAATCATCGGAGAAAGGGACTATTCCGGTAAAGAAAAGCGGCGGCCCCGTTGCCGGAACCGCCGCCGATATGTTTCGACTTGCGGTTCATATACTCCCTGCGGTCCGGCCTGTCGAGAGATCGGATGCTGAAGGCACGAAAAACGGCGGCCCCGTTGCCGGAACCGCCGCCTTAAACCCGTATGGGTATATTCGTGCTTACAGAACCTTCAGGTCCACAGCCGAGGTCTTGCCACGGCGTTCATCCTTGAAGAGTTCGTAAGATACTGCCTGGTCTTCAGCCAGCGTGCGCAGGCCGGAGCGCTCAACGGCCGAAATGTGCACAAAAACGTCCGCGCCGCCCTCATCAGGTTTGATGAAGCCAAAGCCCTTCTGGTCGTTGAACCATTTCACTTTGCCAGTTGCCATTACTTGTAGTCCTTTACGTTAGATAGAAGCGTCCCGGTTCGGATTTGAACCAGATCCACTTATCGAAACGGGTAGGAAGAAAGTCATGGCCGCCGGTCTGACGGGGTCTTGAAGTTTCAGACCGACCGAATTCGATGCCAATATAAACGCACGGGTGCGACATTCGGTCAAGTGACTGTCTTGTGTCATCTGCGGACCAAGTCCAGCCAAACCGGGGCGCAATCGCCCAATTTCTTGCTTTCATATCGGGTTGTGAGGTGGTCTTTGGGCGGGCAACGCCAATCATCGGCACAATTCGCCCCCCATTCAAATCCGCCCTGCTCCAGAAACCGCGCAAGGGCCTCATCGGCATAGCTTTTGACATCGGTGGCGAACCGAATTCGCGCCCCTGGCCGACAGATGCGATGCAACTCTTCCAGGAATTCCGGCTGGATCAGACGGCGCTTCTGCTGGCGCTTCTTGGGCCAGGGATCCGGAAACAGGATGAAGACGCGGGAAATGCTCTCATCCTGAAGCGCAGACAGGACCGGACGGGCATCATCCATGACCAGTCGGACATTGCGCAGATCGTTCGCCTTGATCCCGGTCAGCGCCTTGGCCATGCCTTCCACGAATGGCTCACATCCGATGAAACCGATATCCGGATGCAAGCCGGCCTGGCCCACGAAATGTTCACCGCCGCCAAAGCCGATTTCCAGCCAGATTTCGCGCTCATCCCCAAACAAGTCCGCCGGCGCGAGCGTGCCCGGCTCCGCCGCCGGCACTTCAAGCTCGGGCAGCAGGGTGTCGATCAGATCCTGCTGGCGCGCGGACAGCGCGCGTCCGCCGGTCCGGCCGAACGTGCGAAGGGGGCGGGATTTCATGGAAGGAGTGTCTTCTGTCATCGCGGCGTCTGATGCCTCAGTGGCCGGGCCGGATCAATCCTCGCCCTGCTGCTTTCCGTCGAACGCAGTTGCGGCGGCCTGGACGGTCGCCAGCAGGGATTTGCGCAGGGACTGGTCCTCGATCTTCTGGAAGGCTGCGATCAGGTCGAGGATTTCCGACGTCATGACGGGGGCATGAATGGCCTCGCCATCTTCGGCGAGCTGCGATGCCTGATGGTCGAGGAAGGTTTCGGCCCCATCGAAGAAATAGGTGATCGGCACGCCCATGGCGGTGGACATTTCGAACAGGCGGCCTGCCGAGACCCGGTTCACGCCCTTTTCGTATTTCTGCACTTGCTGGAAGGTCAGGCCAAGCAACTCCCCCAGCTTCTCCTGGGTCAGCTTCAGCTCCTTGCGCCTCCACCGGATGCGCTGGCCGACCACGCGGTCAATACCGCTGGGGAGCTTGTTGTCGGCCATGTCTGCCCTTTTTGTGTAGTCGTCTTGTACTTTTTCTATCTGCGCCAAGTAAGGAAGGCCAGTCCAGCGAACAGGAACAGGGATAACCAGAACAACATCACGCCAATCCGGGTCTGGAAAAGCGTGACGGATTCCGGAAGCGGGAGCCGCCCCCGGCCGAAACTCGTGCTCCATCCGCTCGGGGCATCCGCCACCGGTGCAGCGCGAAGCACTTCGCGGCCCAGCCCGTCGACAATCGCCGAGGCCCCCCGGCTGGCGACGCGCGCCATCGGCAAGCCCGTCTCGATCGACCGGTAGCGGTTCTGGGCATAATGCTGCGCCGGACCCATGCCGCCGCCAAACCACGCATCGTTCGAAATCAGCACCAGCCAGTCCGCCCGCGCGCCCAGATTGGCGTTGCGCGGGATAGAAGGGTAGAGGCCTTCATAACAGATCATCGCCACGAAAGGTGGAATGTCATCGGCATAGATCACGGCCGGGCCGGGACCGGGGCGGAAGCCGTCACTGGCCATGCGCTGGATCGCGCCCGGCAGGATGCCGGACAGGGCTTCGCCGAAGGGAATGATCCGCGTGGCCGGCAATTCGCCGAACGGAACGAGGCGATGCTTGTCATACAGGGCGACCGGACCGGACCGGATGGCATTCTCGTCGATCACGGTCAGACTGTTATAATAGTCCCGCGTATTCTTGCCGGTGATCTCGTAGCGCGTGGTCCCGGCGATCAGTTCGCGGGGGCCAAGATAGGCGCCGACCGCGTCCAGCGCGTTCGCATCCTGAAGCAGCGTGGTAGGCAGGGCGCCTTCCGGCCAGAGAATGATGTCCCCCGCCTCCCCTTCCTGGGTCGACAGCATGCGCAGATATTCGATCAGGATCGGATCGGGGCCGATCTCCCATTTTTCATTCTGCGGGACGCCGGAATCCATCAGCACGACGAACTGGTCAGACTGGGCCGACGGCTGCGCAATACGCTGGGCGCCCCAGGTCCAGCCGAGGGCGAGCAGGATCACAGCGGCAAACACCGGCGCAATGCGCACGGCCAACTGGCGGGATTCGCGCGTGTCCACCAGGGCGGCCGGGGCCGACATGATGAAGACCGTCACCAGCGTCAACCAGTAGACCCCGCCAATGGAGGCCGTCTGGGAGAGCGCGCCACCCGGAATCCAGGTCGTGCCCGGCAAATTCCACGGGAAGCCCCCGAAGAGGTGCCCGCGCACATATTCTGCCAGCGCGAAGAACAGGGCAAAGATGAAGATACGGGAGGGCGAGGAGGACCAGAAGGCCCCGGCCATCGCCCCAAATGCGCCCCAGATGAGGGCCATGCCGCCCGGCAACAGGATCAGCGGCATCCACAGGAAGATCGCGTGCTTTTCCGGCTCCACCAGGAAGGGCGCGGCCGTCCAGTGCATGCTGATCAGGAAGAAGCCCGCCCCGAAGGCCCAAGTGCGCAGGAAGACGGCCTTACCCCATTTGCGGTGGCCGCGGGCGCCATCCAGCATCCAGATCAGGCAGGTGAATGAAATCACCAGGACGGCGCTGAAATGAAACGGTGCAAAGGCCACAGACGAAAAGGCACCCAGCAACAGGCTGGTGATCACGGCCGGCCAACCGGTCAGGCGCGCAAAGGCTTCGTGCAGGGGTCCAAGCGCAGTGAACCCGTGGCTGCGCACAGCATGAGTCATGACTTACTCCTGAGCGGCAGGGGCAGGCATTTCGGGTGTACGCAGGCGGACGCGGCGAATACGCCGGGCGTCGGCTTCCATGATCTCGATCTCGACACCGGTCGGGTGCTCCAGCACTTCGCCGCGCACGGGGACTTTTCCGGCAAGCGCAAAGGCCACGCCGCCGAGCGTGTCGAAATCCGTGTCGTTGTCCCCAAGTGCGAGGTCAATGCCCGTTTCCTCTGCAAAATCGTCGATCTCCGTGCGGGCGTCCGCCTC
>DHZF01000145.1:4292-26731 GCA_002414505.1 Hyphomonas sp. UBA5111
ATCTCCGTGCGGGCGTCCGCCTCCCAGATTCTCTGGCTCCGGCGCACGAACATGGCTTCTTCATCATCGTGTTCGTCTTCGATGTCACCGACGATTTCCTCAACCAGATCTTCCAGGCTGACCAGCCCGTCTGTCCCGCCATACTCGTCCACAACCAACGCCAGATGAATACGGGTCGACTGCATTTTCACAAGCAAATCGGTCAGCTTCATGGAAGGCGGCACATAGAGCACTTCGCGGTGCAGCTTTTCCAGCGGCCGCTTCATGGGCTCCTCGCCCTTGGCCAGTTCGCTGACCACGTCCTTCATGTGGACAAAGCCGATCGGATCGTCGAGGGATTCCCGGAACACCGGCAGGCGCGAATGCGTCACTTCGGCGAAGTATTTCAGCAGGTCAGGGAATTCCGTGCCGACTTCAACCGCCTTGATCTCGGCGCGCGGCACCATGACGTCCTCAACGCGCAAATCCTGGAATTCGGCCAGACGCAGGCGCATTTCGTTGGGATTGTGCTGGGGCACTTCCCCATTTGCCTCGACAGGCGCGGGGTCCACGGGAGCCGGTTTCCGGCGGAAACCGAAAAAGCTACGCAATCGGCCGCTTGGCGGCGCTTCAGAAGGGTCAGGGTCGCTCATGGCCTCAGATGGTTCAGTCAGTCAAATATGGATTATCAATGCCCAGCGATGCAAGCGCCTTTATTTCAAGGCCTTCCATTGTCTCGGCCTCGGCGGCGGTTTCATGGTCATGTCCCAGCAAATGGAGATAGCCATGAATCAGGAGGTGGGTCAGGTGATCGGCGAGCGGCTTGCCCTGCTCAGTGGCATCAGATTGCGCCACACCGAGCGCCACGGCGATGTCGCCCAGCAACGGCCGGTCCATCGGATCCGCCGGGAAGGACAGGACATCGGTCGGCTTGTCCTTGCCGCGAAATTGCAGGTTCAGCGCCTGCAACGCGTCATTGTCGGCCAGCAGCAGCGATACGAGGCCGGTCGCAGGCTCGACGTTCGCGCCGGCCTTGAACGCCGTCTCACAGACGGTTTGCAAATCCGGAATTGCCGACCATTGGTCGTCTTCGATGATGAGATCCAGTTCGATCATGCGCGCGGCGATCAGCCTTCCCCGTGGGCGGCATAGGCATCAATGATGCGGCTGACCAGCCCGTGACGGACAACGTCCGCAGCGGTGAGCGTATGCACGTTGACGCCTTCAACGTCTGACAGGATCTGCAAGGCATGTTTGAGGCCAGAAGGCTGGCTGCCCGGCAAATCCACCTGGCCCGGATCACCGGTAATCACCATGCGGCTGTCACGGCCAAGCCGTGTCAGCACCATCTTCATCTGCGGTACGGTCGTGTTCTGCGCTTCATCCACGATGACGAAGGCATTCTTCAGCGTACGTCCGCGCATGAAGGCGAGCGGCGCAACTTCGATCTCGCCCCGCGCCATGCGGCGTTCCATCTGTTCCTGCCCCATCAACTCGCGCAGCGAGTCCCAGATCGGCAGCATGTAGGGATCGACCTTCTCTTCCAGCGTCCCCGGAAGGAACCCCAGCTTCTCACCTGCCTCGACAGCAGGCCGGGTCACGATCAGGCGCTGGCGCGTGCCGGACAGGAGTTCCGACACGCCCGCCGCAACCGCAAGGAATGTCTTGCCGGTGCCGGCCGGGCCAACCCCGAAGATCATTGCATTGTCCGGACTGGCCAGCAGGTCGATATAGCGTGACTGGCCGCGCGTCTGCGGCGTGATCGGCTTCTTCAGGGAGCGGAAGGTTCCGAAGGTCTGTGCCGGCGTCTGCGCCGCTTCCACCGCGCCATCGACATCCATGTCGGAAATATCCGCGCCGCTGCGCAGCCGCCGTTCAAGCTCGGCGAGCACTGCCTCGGCAATCGACACGCCCTCGGCCTTGCCGACCAGAAGGATGCCGCCGCCCTGACTTTCCGCCTTCAGGCCATACTCGTCCAGCCGCGTCTCCAGCAACTGGAGATGACGATGGTGCGGACCGCACAAATCCCGCAGCCATTCGGCATTGCGAACTTCATAGATACGGCTGACCGGAGCCTCTGGCGAAGCGGAAGGACGACGTTTCACGCTCAAAGCGCCACCTCATGTTGCCGAACCAGATCGCCGGTGAGCGAGCTCATGGTCGCGCCGGTCACTTTCACATCGACGATTTGACCCGTCAGATCTTTCGGACCCTGAAAATGGACAGACTGCATCCAGGGGGAGCGACCATGCGCCTGTCCCTCAAGACGTCCGCGCCCTGTCACGAGGACGGGCACGGTCTGACCGATCTTGGACTGGTTGAATTCGGTCTGCTGGTCACGGAGCAGTTTCTGCAACGCCTGCAGGCGCGCATCCTTCACGTCCTCCGGCACCTGGCCGAACATTTCTGCCGCAGGCGTCCCGGGCCGCTGGGAATATTTGAACGAATAGGCGACCGCATAATTCACGTCGCGGACGAGCTGCATCGTCGCTTCGAAATCCTCGTCGCTTTCGCCGGGAAAGCCGACGATGAAATCCGATGCCACGGCAATATCCGGCTGGGCTTCACGCACCTTGCGAATGATCTCCCTGTATTCCTCCGCCGTGTGGCCACGGTTCATGGCCTTCAGGATACGGTCGGATCCGGACTGAACGGGCAAGTGCAGGAAGGGTTGCATCTGGGCCGTGTCGCCATGTGCGGCGATCAGGTCATCCTCCATGTCGCGCGGATGGCTGGTCGTATAGCGAATGCGCTCGATGCCGCCGATCTTCGCGATGTGCCGGCAGAGTTGCCCCAGCGTCCAGTCAGCGCCGCCTTCGAGGGCAGGCGCGGCCCCGTGGAAGGCATTCACGTTCTGGCCCAGCAGCGTGATTTCCCGCACGCCTTGCGCGGCCAGGCTGCGCGCCTCCATGACGAGATCATCCACGGGACGCGAAAGCTCCGCCCCCCGCGTATAGGGCACCACGCAGAACGTGCAGAACTTGTCGCAGCCTTCCTGCACGGACACAAACGCCGTCGGGCCATCGGCCTCACGCGTCTTGGGCAGCGCGTCGAACTTTTCGAGCGTCTCGAATTCGGTTTCCAGCCGGTCGCCCATGGCGCGGCTGGCACGGGCGATCATTTCCGGCAATTTGTGATAGGCCTGCGGGCCGAGCACGAGGTCCACGAGCGGCTGGCGGCGCATGATTTCCTCGCCTTCGGCCTGCGCGACGCATCCGGCGACGGCAATCGTCATCCGGCTGCCGGTTGCCTGCTTCATCCGCTTGAGCTGGCCGAGTTCGGAATAGACCTTCTCCGTCGCCTTTTCGCGAATATGACAGGTGTTCAGCACGACCAGATCGGCGGCTTCCGGTGTGTCCACGGGCGCATAGCCGAGCGGACGCAATACGTCCCGCATGCGCTCTGAATCATACACGTTCATCTGGCACCCATAGGTCTTGATGAAGAGACCCTTGGTGTTCTGTTTTGCCTCTGGTGCGGTCATGCGCGGGCTTATGCCTGAAAATGGCTGTGGCTGCCAGAACCTTGTGCGCCTTGCCTGCAGCACCCGCGATTACCCCCTCCACCTGCGACAGTGACTTCACAGCGCGCCAAAGGCGGCTAGTGTGGCCCGCAAGCAATCAAAGGAGCCGGGGAGGCCCATGGAAACTCTTGTATCATTAATTCAGAACATCGCCGGATTTATCTGGGGTGGCACCTGGGGTGACACCGTGATTATCCCGGGCGAGATCGGACCGCTGGCGATCCTCTTGCTTGGCACCGGCCTGTTGCTGATGGTCCGCCTTGCTGGCCGGCCCGTCCGCCGGTTTGTGCCCGCCCTCGTAGAAGTGTGGCAGGGACGCAAGGCGCAAGGCGAAGACGGCGCCATCACGCCCTGGCAAGCTTTGTCGACCGCCTTGTCTGGCCAGGTCGGGACCGGCAACCTTGCCGGCGTCGCCACGGCAATTGCGATGGGCGGACCGGGCGCGATCTTCTGGATGTGGGTCACGGCCCTGTTCGGCATGGCCCTCGCCTTCTCGGAAAGCTCCCTCGCCATCAAGTATCGTGAAACCGATGAATATGGCCGCATCAATGGCGGACCGATGTATTACATCAAGAACGGCCTGGGCAGTAAGTGGGCCTGGCTTGCCGTCATCTTCTGTATCGGCACCCTGTTCTCGGCCATGGCCACCGGATCCATGATCCAAGCCAATTCCATTGCCCAGACAGCCGTCGAAACGGCGCGCGGCAGCTTCGGCCTGTCACTTCCCGCCTGGGGCGTCGGTATCCTGATCTCGGTGCTGGTCTTCGCGGTGATCATCGGGGGGATCAAGTCGATCGGCTCGGTCGCCGGCAAGGTCGTCCCGCTGATGGCGGCGGCCTATGTGCTTTGCGCTCTGGTCGTTCTCATCATGAATGCATCGGAAATTCCGCATGCCTTCGCGGTGATCTTCAAATCCGCCTTCGGGCTTCAGGAAGTCGTCGGCGGGGCAGCCGGCTATGGCATGATGCAGGCCGTCCGGTTCGGCATCGCCCGCGGCCTCTTCTCCAATGAAGCAGGCCAGGGCTCGGCCCCGATCGCTCACGCGGCGGCGCAGACGAAGAACCCGGTCCAGCAAGGTGAGATCGCCATGATCGGCGTCTTCATCGATACGATCGTCATCTGCACCATGACCGCCCTCGTCATCCTGACCGTGTCAGGTGACTTCAAGCGCAACCCGGCCTTGATTGCCGCCAACCAGTGCGTCGCCGAAGGCCATGCGGCGCTTCCGGAAGGCCTCAGCACGGACGGCCTGTTCCCGTCTGCCTATACGGACGGCCGCGAAGCCACGATGGCCGAGACGGGCGCGCAGGCCCAGTCATTCCTGACCGCATGCCGCGCAGGCGGACTGGACCTGACCAACGACCTGCCTGTTGGCACGACGCCAGAGGAAGAGGAGGCATATTTCCAGAAAGCCTTCGCGGCCGCTGCCGATCCTGCGGTGCTGAATGACGTGCGCTATGTCTATGAGACCGACGCGGAGTCCTCGGGCATCACAGCCCGCGCCTATGGCGCAGCCCTGCCCTATGGCGAATGGGTCGTCACGATCGCCCTGTTCTTCTTTGCCTTCACCACGATCATTGGCTGGTCGTATTATGGCGAGCAGGCGGTGACCTATCTGATCGGCGAATGGGCCACACACCCCTTCCGTTATCTCTGGGTCCTGGTGGTGTTTGCCGGCACGATGGTCACCAATACCGATGCGCTCTGGCTGCTCGGCGATATCGCGAACGCCTCCATGGCTTTCCCGAACCTCATCGCCCTGCTAGCCCTGTCGGGTGTGATCGTCGCCATGCACAAGGCCAATGGCGATCCGGACAAGGGCCATCCCGTGCACGACTATCGCGAAGAGGAACGCCATCCTGAAAAGGAATAGGCGCTGATCCCCTCCATAAGAAAAAGCCCCGCTTGGTGCAGACCAGACGGGGCTTTTTTCATGTGGGCTGTCTTCGGATACCAGCCCCCTCTGTCCGGGCACTTTATGGACAGTTTATGGGCATGTTTATGGACCAGACCGTCGGGCCGGCCTACCAGGCGCCGATATTTTCTGCGCTCGCCCAAGGCTCCTTGGGGGCAAGCGACTCGCCCTTCTGAAGCAGTTCGACAGAGATACCGTCTGGCGACCGGATGAAGGCCATCCGGCCATCGCGAGGGGGCCGGTTGATGGTGACGCCCATTTCCTGCAGTCGCTCAACCGCGCCATAGATATCATCGACCATATACGCCAGATGGCCAAAATTGCGGCCGCCTGCATAGTCTTCCGGATCCCAATTGTAGGTCAGTTCCACCATCGGAATGTCGGTCTGCGTCGGGCTCACGCCCTCTGGCATGCCGCCCATACGCTCGACATCTTCCGGCGTGGCCAGGAAAACCAGCGTGAACCGTCCGGCCTCACTGTCCATCCGGCTGACCTCTTTCAGGCCCAGCCCCTCACAGAAGAATTTCAGCGACGCGTCGATATCGCTGACACGCACCATAGTGTGCAGATATTGAATGCTCATGTCTGGCCTCCATTAAGGTCCCGGATGACGTGTTTGAAAGTGGGCGGCATCAGTGCGTAATACCGGCGCATGGCAATCGCCAGCAAAGCGATTGTGACCAGCATGAACGCGATGAATACCGAGAATGTGTGGATCAATGTGCCTGTCTCGAAAACCGGCGACTGGCCGCTCAACCGCCAGAATATCCGCCAGACCTGATTGAAGCCGGCCACGAAGGGCGCGAGCAGGACGAACACGATTGCGGCGCAGACAAAGAAATACGTCGCTGCGCGCGGGCCTTCACTGCGCAAATAAAGATCGGTGAATTCCACCTCGCTGACGTCTTCCGGTACTTCACCCGCCGCCTTGCGCACGGCCAGCACTTCCGGCGCGAAGTCGCGGGTCTGCTTCCAGCGCCAGGCAAGATGGCCTCCCCAGGCGACAAGGCCAGCGAGAATGATCAGGAAAAACATCATGGGCGGTGCGGAATCCGGCTTAGGCGGCGTTGGCCGACTGCCCGCTGCCCGGTTCAGGCTGCGCAGGCGCGTTCAAGGGTCAGCATGGCACGCTTGCGCGCCACACCCCAATGATAATTATGAAGCCGGCCGTCTGCTGCAAGGGCACGGTGGCAGGGAATGAACCAGCTGATCGGATTTGCCCCCACTGCAGCGCCGACCGCGCGGGCGGCCTTGGGGTTACCGCTGGCCTTTGCGAGCGCGCCATAAGTCCAGACAGACCCGGTAGGTATCTCCAGCAAGGCGCGCCAGATCTGGCGCCGGAAGGGTGTGCCATACAGTGCGACGGGCAAGGGCTCGCCGGATTCAAACACCTTTCGGGCCAAGGCTTCGGCTTCGCGGTCGTCGCGCCGGACGCTTGCCCCAGGATAGCGGGCCACGAGATCGGCAAAGGCGTCCTGTTCATTCCGGCCCTGATGTTCGAAGCCGGTCCGTTCCGGCGCATTATCGTCAATGAAGCCCAGCGCCACGAGACCGCGCGGCGACATCAGCCAGGCCCCTTCCCCGAACGGGGTGGGCGCCCGGCCGAGGGTGAGATCAGCCCCCTTCCCGCCTGTCTTGGCCTCGCCCGGTGACAGGCCTTCATGCGCAATGAACAGATCATGCAGGCGGCCCGGCCCGGACAGGCCGGCCTCCAGCGTTGCGTCCAAGACGCTCGCCCCTTCACGCAGCAGGTCGCCTGCCGCCGCATGGGCAAGCGCAGACTGGTATTGTTTCGGGCTGATACCGGCCCAGCGGGTGAATTCGCGCTGGAAATGGCTGGGCGACAGGCCAACGGCCCGGGCGGCTGTCGTCAGGTCTGGCCATTCCTGCCAGGTGTCGCCGAGATAGGACAAGGCATCCGCCATGCGCTCATAGGCAACAGCGCGCTCATCAAGAGGGGAAGCGAGGAGGGTCATACGAGATTAATGCCGTGCCCGGCGCCCCGTCGCCACCCGTTTCTTGCGCCCGGTTAGACCAATTGAGACTTTCCAGCCCGCCAAAAGCCCGGCAAGAGTAGGGGCCAATAATAAGAAGGCTGGGAGAAATAGAATGGCTGATGCGCGCAGTATTATCCTGCATGAGTACCCTACTTCACCCTATGCAGAGAAAATCCGGCTCGCGCTGCGCCTGAAGAATCTCGCCTATAGCCGGGTCGAAATCCCGGTCATCATGCCCCGCCCGGACCTGATGCCCCTGACGGGGGGCTATCGCCGGACACCCGTCCTTCAGATCGGCGCCGACATTTTCTGTGATACCGCAATCATCCTGCGCGAACTGGAAGCCCGCTTCCCGATGCCGGCGCTCAAATTGCCCGGCCATGAGGGGCTTGCCCAGATGGTGGCCGGCTGGACCGATGGCCGCTGGTTCCAGAGCTCGGTCGCCGTCATTTTCGGGGATAAGGGCGACAGTGTGCCGGACGCGTTCCGAAAGGATCGCGAGGCGCTATCTGGCCGGCCTTTCGACATCGACGCCATGAAAGCCATCGCGCCCATGATGCGGGACCAGTGGCGCGCCCGGCTGATGTTGCTGGAGGAGCGCCTGCAGGGCGGCAAGGGCGCCGGGTCCGGCATCTATCTCGTCGGCATGAAACCGGGCCTTGTGGACATTCACGCCTATATGAATGTCTGGTTCATGTATGAGAATCTGCCCGACTTCGTCGAAAAATGTTTCGAGACAGCGGATCTGACCAAAGCCTGGTTCGAGCGGCTGAAGGAGTTTGAAGGGCAAACCCCGGACACGATCAGCTCAGCGGAAGCCCTCGAGATCGGCCTGAATGCGGCGCCTCGTCTCGTGGCGGCCACCACGCGCAACGAACCGCAACAATTTGCACCGGGCGAAAACGTCGCTGTTGCGCCCGATGATTATGGCCAGGTCTGGGTGGAAGGGGAACTCGTCCACGCCGACTCCCAGCGCGTCATCCTCCAGCGCACCTCACCTGAGGCGGAAACAGTGCATGTGCATTTCCCACGCGCGGGCTTCCTCGTCCGGCGTGCCTAGCCTGCCTTGCAAGGCGGGCCGGCCCCGCTAGTCTCTTCGGCATCAGCAATTCAGACGGAGGGTAGCCATGGACCGGCGACTTTGCCTCATCACAGGCGCTTCAGCAGGCATTGGCGCGGAATTCGCCCGGCAGTACGCAGCCCTCGGCTGGGATATTGCCCTGACGGCCCGCCGGGAAAACCGGCTGACCGCGCTGGCCTCCGAACTTGAAGAAAAATACGGCGTTCACACGATCAGCATCGCGCAGGATCTCGCGCGCGCCAATTCGGCTGACAAGATCATCTCCGCCTTGTCCGAGCAGGGCCGCCATGTCGACGCGCTGGTCAACAATGCGGGCTATGGCCTGCCGGGCACCTTCTTCAATACGAGCTGGAAGTCTCAGGCCGAATTCATTCGCGTTCTCTACACCGCCCCGATCGAACTGGCGCACAAGGTGCTGCCCGGCATGGCAGACCGTGGCTATGGCCGGATCATCAATGTCGCATCCCTTGCGGGCTACGCCGCCGGCAGCAATGGGCACACACTCTATGCCAGCGTGAAGTCCGGTCTGATCAAATTCTCCGAAAGCCTGAATGCCGAATGCGAGGCTTTCGAAGGTGCGGACATTCACTGCACCGCGCTCTGTCCGGGCTTCACCTATAGTGAATTCCATGACGTGAACGGGACGCGCGAGCAGATGAACAAGATGAGCAAGCGTATGTGGATGGACGCTGCGCCTGTCGTGAAAGCCGGCATTGATGCGGTCAATCGCGGCCAACCGGTCGTGGTGCCGGGGCTCGTCAACAAGAGCCTTGCCACGCTGACCCGCATCATGCCGGAACCCATCGGCCGGGCCATCATGCGGCGCCAGAGCCGGACGATCCGGCGTCAGGACTAGTCGGCAGACGCGGAAAATTCGTCGCGGATGCGGTCGGCGGTCGGCGTCGTGTCGGATTTGCGCCAATCCTTGGCATTGCGCTGTCGCAGGATTTCGACCTTGCCTGACCGCTTTCCGCCCTTCTGGCTGGCATCATCGCTATCGCGGGCGACTGTCACGATCGGGCCTTCGAAGAAGGCAGACCAGTATTTCGACAACACGTCCCGGCGGCCCTCAAGGGAGCGCAACTGACGGCGCTCCTTGCCATTGGTCAGCTTGATCGCTTCGGTCTTGATGCGTTTGTCGATGCCCGCCATCTGCAGACACCCCGCATAGCGGCGCGGCGCCCCGCCGGTCAGGTCAAACTGGATTTCCCCGAACCCTTCGGCTTGCCGGCCGGAATCGGTGGGCAGGGTTTCCCGGAATTTGAAGTCCAGTTTGGGCCAGTTCAGCTGGTGAAACTCGGCATGCAGGCCACTTTCGATCTCGCCCATCCGGGTCAGCGTGGACGAGGTCAGCAGGACCCCGTTCCTTGCCGGCTTGATCGAGACGATGGCGAGGCGCGGGCCATTCGGGCCCCCGCGCTCTGCCTGAATCCAGCTGCCTTCTACAAAGGCGCGGCCAAGAACCCAGCGGCGGAGTACACCCATTTTCAGGACACCGGGCACGATCACCCCCGCAAGGACCGCCCATACCACAAGCAACACGATGCCTGCACCGCTCAGTCCGCTCCACTGCGCAATCGGACTGGGCCCGGCAACCTGCAGGATGGTTTCGCGCACGACAGGCCCGAAAGCCACCACACCGGCAAGCACGGCGCTGGAGGCCAGCAGGCCGGAGACGGTGCGAAAACGTTCATAAGGGTTCATATCTGAGGCAGCTCCGTTAGGAATTGGCGTCGAAAACGGGCATTTAGGGAGCCGGAACCGAAGTTTCAGTTAACGCCGGGACACCCGGCGCCCCTTTCACAATTTCCAGTGACAGCGAACCGAGACGTTTTGTTGCAGCGCACAAAATAATCATGACTTGCTGTACCCTGCGCCCTATACTCTCCAAAAATAAAGTCCAGTGGAGGAAATTCGAATGGATGGTGCTGTTGAGGGCCAGGAACTGAAATCTGCAGTAATCCCAAATCTTGTTTCGGTGATCGGCGACGCGTGCACGGCCATAGAGGCCTATGCAGACGCGGCCCGTGGCAAATGCCGGGAAGCGCTGACGAAGGATGATGGCCGCCCTGACCGCGCCGAACTGGAACGCCAACAGCATATGGCTCACGGCCTGTCCTGGGTTGTGACTTACGCCGAGACCCTCCGCCAGACAGCCGACTGGGCGGCGCGGCTGGAGCAGGACGGCAAGTTCGGCACCACGGAAGCTCTCCTCACCCAGATCCTGTTCAGCGATTATAGCGCCCAGCTGGTTGGCGGTATCCCCATGAACCAGGGCGAAGTGATCCGCCCCCACGAACTTGGCGTGCTCACCGAAGCTGACACCCTGTTCGCAGTGCCGGCCGTCAAGAAGCTGATCCTGGATGGCAAGACCCCCACGGTAATGGCCGCAGCAGCGGAATGCCTGCCCGATGCGCTCAGCCGGAACACGGTCGAGGAAACCGGGCTCGATGAAACCATGTCCATGGTGCGCGACCAATTCTCCAAATACGCTGCTGACAAGATCAAGCCCTATGCCCATGAGTGGCATCTGAAGAATGAATACATTCCGATGGAGGTCGTGAACGAGATGGCCGAACTCGGCGTGTTCGGCCTGACCATCCCGGAAGAATTCGGGGGCTTCGGCATGGGCAAGATCGCCATGTGTGTCGTGTCCGAGGAATTGTCTCGCGGCTATATCGGCACAGGCTCCCTCGGCACGCGCTCCGAGATTGCCGCCGAGCTGATCCTGATCGGCGGAACAGATGACCAGAAGACAAAATGGTTGCCTCAGATTGCCAGTGGCGAAATTCTGCCGACGGCTGTCTTCACAGAACCCAATACGGGCTCGGACCTCGGATCGCTGCGCACGCGCGCCGTGAAATCCGAAGACGACGCCCAGTACAGCGTCACGGGCAACAAGACCTGGATCACCCATCCGGTGCGCGCCGACCTGATGACGCTGCTCGCCCGGACCGATCCGGCGACGAACAATTTCTCCGGTCTCTCGATGCTACTGGCGGAAAAGCCACGCGGGTCGGACGAGACCCCCTTCCCTGCAGACGGCATGACCGGCGGCGAGATCGAAGTGCTCGGCTATCGCGGCATGAAAGAGTACGAGATCGGCTTTGACGATTTCAAGGTGAAGTCCGAAAACCTGCTCGGCGGCGTCGAAGGCCAGGGCTTCAAGCATCTGATGGCGACCTTCGAGAGCGCGCGTATCCAGACGGCTGCCCGCGCCATCGGTGTTGCGCAAAACGCATTCGAGACCGGTCTCCAATACGCGCTCGACCGCAACCAGTTCGGCAAGCCGATCTTTGAATTCCCGCGCGTCTCCAACAAGCTGGTCATGATGGCGGCCGAACTGGTCGGCGTTCGTCAGCTGACCTATTTCTCCGCACGCCAGAAAGATGGCGGCAAGCGCTGTGACCTTGAAGCCGGCATGGCGAAACTGCTGGCCGCGCGCATCGCCTGGGCCGCAGCCGACAATGCCGTCCAGATACATGGCGGGAACGGATTTGCGCTGGAGTACCCAGTCAGTCGCATTCTTCAGGATGCCCGTATCCTGAACATCTTCGAAGGCGCAGGCGAGGTTCAGGCCATGGTCATCGCGCGTCGCCTGATCGAAGGTGGGAACTAGGGAAACTGTCGTAGGGCGCTTGCCGCCCTACGGTTTTTCCTTTTCGTAGACACGCACCCAGTCCACCAGGAACCGGTCGGGCAAGCGCTTATCTTCCGGCATGTTGGACCACCATTTGTGGGCCACGCTGGAATGCGTGCTGATCTCGCCGGACAGCTTTACCCACAAGGGAACCTTCGAGACACCCCCGGCTGAACTCTGCCAGACCTGTTCTCCGTCAACGAACCAAGTGTATTCGGTTTCCGTCCATTCGAGCGCGAAAACATGCCAACCGCTGCGGATACCCGGACGAAAGTCCCGCTTGTTCTGGGTCTTGTGATACTCGTCATATCCGTCCCAGTGAAGCGCATAGCCAATCTTGTCGGTCCAGCCGAAGGCTTCGATGATATCGATTTCGGTCCCGTCCTCTCCGGAACCATCCACATGGTGGACTTCGTCAGCGAACAACCAGAATGCCATCCACCAGCCCGGATCCTGTGGCAGCTTCATGCGGGCCTCGAACCGCCCGAATGTGGTTTCAAACTTTCCCTCGGTCGACACCATGCCGGACGCATAGTCATAGGGGTCGTCATCTTCATCCGGATTACGGTTCGGAATCCGGGTGGCACTGATTTCCAGCTGCCCCCACCCTGTCAGGTTGACATTGTCACGCAACCACCACCCATCAGGGCCGTCCGCATTCTGCTTGCGATTGTACTCCTGCGAAATCCATTTCTCAGGGTCCGGCCGTCCGTGTCCGTTGAACTCGTCCTGAAATACCAGGGACCAGCCGGAATTGGGCTGGTTAAGGACCGAATGGGATGGGCTGGACGTGGAACACGACGCGAGCATGGCGAGGGCCGAAAGGCCCAGAAACGTCTTCGCGCCGCGTCTCACCGGATTTTGCCTTCCAGCGGCTCGATGTCAGCAGGCTCATGCTGGATGATGACCTTGGCGCCCAGTTCTTCGGCTCGCGCTTCGAATTCATCCATCGATGCGAGGGTCATGTCTTCATCTGAATTGAATCGCGGCACCCGCTTCAATTCACGGCTTTCGGCCCGGTGATAGAGGTCTCCGGTCAGGAGGACCGGGCCGGATTCCGGCATCATCAGCTGAAGAGACGTATGCCCCGGCGTGTGGCCCGGCGTCTCGAAGATCACCACGCTGCCATCCCCAAAGACATCAAGCTCTCCATCGAAAACCTGCTGTTCCATCGGTTCGAACAGGGAGAACAGCGCCTGCTGTTCCGGCGCAACGTCGACGCCATCACCAAACATCGCATCCAGCTCTGCCTGGCTCACCAGCCAGGTTGAGCCCGACACCTGATCGGCCTGGCCGATATGATCGAAATGGCTGTGCGAGACGGACACATAGTCCACATCGTCCGGCGACATGCCTCTTTCCGCCAATTGCTGGGTAAGCGTCTGGGCCAGCGATACGGTGAAAATCTGTTGCGTTTGCGGTCCCGCAATCGTCAGGACGCCTGGCAGGCCAAGGTCCCAGAGCAATGTTCCGTCCGGATGTTTCACCAGGAAGCAGGAATCGGTGAAAGTATCGGTCTGGCCCGCATAATCGCCAGCGGTCGAAAACGCGTCCAGATCAGACACTCCGATTGTGCCGCAATCGAGCACATCAACTTCCAGCGCCGCTTCCTGTTGCGTATCGGCAGGTTGCTCCGCCGGCATTTCGGCGGGCGCATCGCTTTCCGAGCCGCATGCCGTGGCGAGCGCCAATACGGAAACTGTTGCAATCATGGTGATAAGACGCATGCCAGAGGCCCCCTTCTGTCTTGAGGGAAATACAATCTCAAGTATCAGTCTTTGGCAACAGACAGGCTGCGCCCGCCATCCTCCACAATCCGATAGAAACACCTGGCCCGGCCCGTATGGCAGGCGCCTCCGGTCTGATTGACATTCAGCAGGACCGCATCCTGATCGCAATCAACCCGGAGTTCCACGACCTGCTGCACATGGCCGGAGGTTTCCCCCTTCACCCAGAGCGCCTGACGCGAGCGCGACCAATAGGTTGCCCGGCCGGTCTCGATCGTTGCGGCCAGCGCATCGGCATTCATCCAGGCGAGCATCAGCACCTCGCCGGTTCCGGCATCCTGCGCGATGGCGGCAATCAGGCCATCCGCATTGAATTTCGGGCGCAGGTCGAGCGTCTCGTCCTGCGCGCTGCCGGAAAGGGGATCGGGATAATCGGTCATGAGGGCGGCTTAATCGAAATATCGCCGGTGAGCCAGTCAAGATTCGCGCTAGATGACGCCCTGCGCGCGCAGCGCCGCCTGCTGGTCCGCGCTGTATCCAAGGCCTGCAAGGATGCTTTCTGTGTGCTCACTCAGGCTTGGAGACGTCTCCTCCACCCCACCGGGCGTATCGGACAGTTTCGGGAAGACGCCCTGCATCGGTACGTCGCCGAGAACCGGATGGGCCACGCGAATGATGGCATTGCGGGCCGCGATATGCGCATCTTCCAGCATCTCCTTGGCCCGGTTCACGGGCCCGCAGGGAATGCCATTCTCTTCGCAAGTTGCCAGAACGTCCGCCATTGTGCGCTGTTTCGTCCAGTTCGAAATCATTTCATCCAGTTCCAACTGGTTCTCACCGCGTGCATCATGCGTTGCATAGCGTGCATCATCAGACCATTTCGTTCCGCACATGGCCGAGAGGCGGCGGAACAGGGAGTCCTGATTGGCGCCGATGATGACCATGCCATCGGAACAGGGATAGACGCCCGACGGCGCAATGCGGGGCAGGATCGGTCCGCTGCGCTCGCGCGTATGCCCCATCAGGGCGTATTCGGGGATCAGGCTTTCCATGAAGGCCATGACGGTTTCATAGATGGCCGCATCGACCACTTGCCCCTTCCCCGATTTCTCGCGCGCGAACAGGGCCATCATCGTGCCCAGCGCCGCGAAGGTGCCGGTCATCGTGTCGCCGAGGGAGACGCCGGCTCGCGCGGGCAATCTGTCCGGCTCGCCGATCAGGTAGCGCAGGCCGCCCTTGGCCTCGCCGACGCTGGCATAGCCCGCCTTGTGACTTTCCGGTCCCGTCTGGCCGTAGCCGGAGACGCGCGTGATCACGAGGCGGGGATTGATCTCGTGCAATACATCCGGCCCAATCCCCCAGCGCTCCAGCGTGCCCGGCCGGAAATTCTCGACCAGCACGTCAGCGGTTTTCACCAGGTCCCGCAGGATCGCCTGCCCCTCCTCCACGCGAAGGTTCAGCGTCAGGGATTTCTTGTTGCGGCCAATGATCGGCCAGAACAGGCCTATGTCATCCTTCTTCACCGCGCCCCAGCCTCGGGCCGGGTCCGGCAGGCCGGGCGCCTCGACCTTGATGACCTCTGCGCCGAAGTCACCGAGCAATTGTCCGCAGAAGGGGCCAGCGATCAGCTGACCGAGTTCGATGACGCGCAGGCCATCCAGGGGGCGTTTGGAGTCTGTCATTTGTCCTCAATGCACATTACATAGGCATCATGACAAGACGCATCGACATTGTAGAAGTCGGCCCGCGCGACGGGCTGCAGAATGATCCGGCCAACCTGACGACCGAACAGAAGCTGGAATTCATCGCCCGGCTGGAAGAGGCCGGTGTACGGCGGATGGAATCCGGCAGCTTTGTCAGCCCCAAGGCCGTGCCCAAAATGGCGGATTCTGCTGCGGTCTTTGCAGGCGTCGACCGATCCAGGCCGACGCGCCACATCGCGCTTGCCCTGAACGAAAAAGGCGTGCGCCGCGCCATCGACGCCAAGGCCGACGAGATCAATTTCGTGCTGGTGGCCGGCGAAGGCTTCGGCAAACGCAATCAGGGCATGAGCCCGCAGGAAAGCGCCGACATGCTGGCCCAGTGCGCGCCGCTGGTGTTGGAGGCCGGCATTCCCCTGTCCGCCACCATCTCCGTTGCCTTTGGCGATCCCTATGATGGCGAAGTCGATATCAAAGTGGTCGGCAATCTCGCCGCGCAGGCCCAGCGGGCAGGCGTGGGCGAACTGGCGCTGGGCGACACGATAGGCGTCGCGGATCCGTGGGATGTCCGCAAGCGGATCGACCGGGTTCGCATGGAAGCGCCTGACGTGTTCCTGCGCATGCATTTCCATGACACGCGCGGCGCGGCGCTGGCGAATGTCGCCACCGCCGTCGAGTGCGGCGTTGATGTGATTGATGCGAGCTGCGGCGGCATCGGAGGTTGTCCGTTTGCGCCGGCGGCGACCGGCAATGTGGCCACGGAAGATGTCGTCTACATGCTGGAACGGGGCGGCTTCGAAACGGGGCTGGACCTCGGCAAGCTGATCGAGACGTCGCACTGGCTCGAAAAAGTCCTGGGCCACCCGATTGCGTCGTCGCTCAGCAAGGCGGGAGGGTTTCCGGCCTGATCCCTACTTCTTCGCGCCCTTGACTTCCTGAAGGGTGGTGGACTTCACCGCCCGGCCGAGATCGACTTTCTTGCCATAGCTTGGCGCGCCGCTGGTGGCGCCTGAGACGGCGCTGCCGCCGCGCACAGTGCGGTTGGTTAGCGGCGGAATGGCCATCGCCTTTGGTTCCGGCGCGTTCTCGTCGAACAGGCTGGCCAATTGCTCCGTCATCGCACCACCGAGCTGTTCAGCATCGACGATCGTGACCGCGCGCTTGTAATAGCGCGTCACATCATGACCGATGCCGATGGCGATCAGTTCCACCGGGCTCCTGGTTTCGATCTCTTCGATCACTTGGCGCAAATGGCGTTCGAGATAGTTGCCAACATTCACGTTCAGCGTGGAATCATCCACCGGCGCGCCGTCCGAGATCACCATCAGGATCTTGCGCTGTTCCGGCCGCGCCAGCATCCGGTCATGCGCCCAGAGCAAGGCTTCGCCGTCGATATTCTCTTTCAACAGGCCTTCGCGCATCATCAGGCCAAGATTCTTGCGCGCCCGGCGCCAGGGCGCATCGGCCTGCTTGTAGACGATGTGGCGAATATCGTTGAGGCGGCCCGGCCCGGCCGGCTTGCCCGCCTTGACCCAGTCTTCGCGCGAGATGCCGCCTTTCCATGCCTTGGTCGTGAAGCCGAGGATTTCAGTCTTCACGCCGCAGCGCTCCAGCGTGCGAGCCAGAATGTCCGCACACAGCGCCGCGACCATGATCGGCCGTCCACGCATGGAGCCGGAATTGTCGAGCAGCAGGGTCACGATGGTATCGCGGAATTCGGAATCATCTTCCTGCTTGAAAGAGAGCGGCGCCGTCGGGTCGGTGATCACACGCGTCAGGCGGGCCGTGTCCAGTACGCCTTCTTCGAGGTCAAAGCTCCAGGACCGGTTCTGCTGCGCCATCAGGCGGCGCTGCAGCTTGTTGGCGAGTTTCGAGACCGCTCCCTGCAGGCCCTGCAGCTGGTGGTCCAGATAGGCGCGCAGCCGCGTCAGCTCTTCCGCGTCGCAAAGGTCTGGCGCATTGGCGACTTCATCATGCTCGCGCGTGAAGACATTGTAGTTGAACCGGTCGCGATCATCGCCGTCCTTGAAGTTCGGGCGCAGCGGCTTGGTGCCGTCCTCATCATCATCCGGTGTGTCATCCGCTTCGGCATCGACATCCATGTCAACGCTGACATTGGATTCCTCGCCTTCCATTTCCTCCGTATCGCCCGCATCCATCTGCTCGGCGGAGGAGCCCATCTGCTCCTCGGATTCCATATCCTGATCGCCTTCGGAGGGCTGTTCATTCTCTTCGGACTGTTCGGAGTCTTCCTGTTCCTGCGTCTCGGCGTCTTCGCCTGGCGCATCAGAGGCGGTCAGGTCGCGGATCATGTCGCGCACCGTGCGCGCAAAGCCCGGCTGGTCATGCAATTGTTCGATCAGCCGGTCGATGGCGCCGCCCGTCTCGGCTTCCACGCGCTCGCGCCAGACATCGGCCACGCGTTTGGCGCTGTCCGGCAGCGGCCGACCCGTCAGCTTCTCGCGGAGCAGGAATTCAAGCGCCGGCGCGAGGACCGCGTCCGCATCTTCGGCGCCCATCGCGAACTCGCCAGACTGGCAGCGATGGTCGAGGACCGCGTCAAGATTGTCGGCCGTGCCGCGCATGGCATTGGCGCCAAGGCTTTCGATGCGCGCCTGTTCAGCCGCGTCATAGACCCTACGGGGCAGA
Organism: Hyphomonas sp. UBA5111; assembly: GCA_002414505.1. Lineage (GTDB taxonomy): Bacteria > Pseudomonadota > Alphaproteobacteria > Caulobacterales > Hyphomonadaceae > Hyphomonas. The sequence goes on from DHZF01000145.1 coordinate 22,504, forward strand.
TCCCCGCCGGGGCGGTGCGCGAAATGTGCCTCGGCATTGTGGTGCGCCCGGCGCAGGGCGATGGCGTCCGCTTCGCCGCGAATACGCGCCGCGATATGGGGTTCCAGCTGTTGTGGCGGCGGGCGCAGCGTGATGGTCTCGCCATCTCCGCCCACATCATTGCCAAAGCCGACCTCCACGTCCCGGTCCGCGCTCATCGCCTTGGTGGTCGTGGCCAGCGCCTGCTTGAACAATTCCTGAGGAGAGGTGTCTTTGGACATGATTGTGACTTAGCGCGCCCTGTCGCGTTTGCGAAGAGGGACGCAGCGTCACGATCCAGTAATTCCGCGTCTGGCTAATCCACTGCTTGCATGGACGACCGCTTACGCTTCGGCACACTGGCCAATTTGACCCAGCTGCGGAAAGGATAGAGCAACAGCGGAATCAGCCGGTCGCCAGGATTGCCCTCAAAGCCTGTTGCCAATCCCTTGGCGGGTCCCGACACATAGTAGGTGCCGAAAGCCATGTCGATGAAAGGGAAAAACAGGGAGAAATTCTTGTTGTGAGCTTCCGGAAGGTCAACATGGTGCCAGCGATGGAAACGCGGGCCGGCGATGACATGGCGAAACGGGCCGTGTGACCAGTCCAGCCCGGAATGGACATAGAACTGGTGAAGCTCGCGAATCAGGATCAGGAACGCTACGCCTTCCACGGAAAGCCCGCACAAGAAAGCAGCCCCTGCGACGAGAGGCACCGTCACCACCCATTCCAGAATGTGGGCCCTCTGCGATGACAGGAAATGCAGGTCCGTATCGGAGTGGTGAACGGCATGCAGGGGCCAGAACCACGCATTTGCGTGCGCCCAGCGGTGCAACCAATAATTCGTAAAATCGAGAATGAAGAGGGCTGTAAAGGCCTGGATAATCCATGGCATGTCCCACCAGACCCCTTCAGGTACATGCGGCAAGCTCTGCATCAGATCGAGCAGAAATGTCGTGACAACCAGAACCAGTCCTAGGGTGGCCCCATTGAACACCACAAGTCCGACATTCACGGCGCCGCTACGCCGCAGACCGGGGCCCCATGACAGGGATCCTGAGCCATACTTCAACCATGCCAGAGCAGTGATCATGACGAATCCCATCGAGATCAAGACGGCCTTCGACGTGAGCAGGATCAGGAAATATCGAAGGTAATCAGTCATCGGGAACGCCCACCGTTTGGTGACCAACCTAACCGAACAGCCTTAACCTACAGTATAGTCAGGGAATATTCTTTCAACCTAAGCGACTCTCACCATCAGGGCGCTTTCGGGCAGTTCTTCGGCAAAGCAACGCTGGTACATTTCAGCCACCAGGGGCCGCTCCAGCTCGTCGCACTTGTTCAGGAAGGTCATCCGGAAGGCATGGCCGAGATCGCCGAAGATGGCGAAGTTTTCAGCCCATGTGATCACGGTCCGCGGGCTCATGACGGTGGACAGGTCGCCGCTCATGAAGGCGTTCCGGGTCAGGTCAGCCAGCGTGACCATCTTGGCCAGCGTGTCATCATCCACGCCCGTGGCCTTGGACTTCACGATCTCCACTTCGGCGTCGTGTTCCAGATAGTTCAGCGTGGTCACGATGCTCCAGCGGTCCATCTGACCCTGGTTCAGCTGTTGCGTGCCATGATAGAGGCCTGTCGTGTCACCCAGGCCAACCGTGTTGGTCGTGGCAAACAGGCGGAAATACGGGTTCGGCTCGATGACGCGGTTCTGGTCGAGCAGGGTCAGCTTGCCGCTGGCTTCCAGTACGCGCTGGATCACGAACATCACGTCCGGCCGGCCAGCATCATATTCGTCAAAGGTGATCGCCACAGGACGCTGCAGTGCCCAAGGCAGGATGCCTTCGCGGAATTCGGTGATCTGGGCGCCATCCTTCAGGACGATGGCATCCTTGCCGACCATGTCGATCCGGCTGACATGGCTGTCGAGGTTGACCCGGATCATCGGCCAGTTCAGGCGCGCGGCCACCTGTTCGATATGGGTCGATTTCCCGGTGCCGTGATAGCCCTGCACCATGACGCGGCGATTGTGCTGAAATCCAGCCAGGATCGCCATCGTGGTCTGCGGATCGAAGCGATAGGCCTCGTCGATCGCAGGCACATATTCCGTGCGTGTCTTGAACCCATGCACGACCATGTCCGTATCGAGGCCGAATACCTCGCGGACATTGATTTCTTCGGTCGGCTCCATGCCTTCCAGCACATCGGTATCACTCATCACAGTCATGGCATGCGTCTCGTCATCTATTGCATTGATGGACCTATCACACCTGACGCCGCCGCCAAGCGTGACATAGGGTCAAATGTGGGTTTGGTCCGCCGCGCGGCAACTCATTCAGCTGCTTGCCACACGATTTCACCCCCAATGATGGTCATCCGGGCCTGCGCCTCAAGGATCTCGGCGGCGGGCACACTCATCAAATCCCGGTCGAAGACGGAGAAATCCGCGATCTTGCCGACTTCGATCGTGCCGAGGTCATCCTCCTGGAAAGCTGCGAAGGCGGCAGCGGATGTGAACAGGGCCAAGGCCTCGTCCCGCGACAGGGCCTGTTCGGGATGCCACCCCTCCCCTGCATTGCCGTCGAGGTCCTGCCGCGCCACCGCCGCATAGAATTCGATCAGGGGTGAGCCGACTTCAACCGGCGCATCCGATCCCCCCGCGACGACCGCGCCGCCAGCCAGCATGTCCTGCCAGGCATAGGCCCCCGCCAGCCGGTCCATGCCTAGGCGGGACGGCGCGAATTTCAGGTCGCCAATCGCATGAGATGGCTGCATGGAGGCAATCAGGCCCAGCTCTCCGACGCGCGCGACATCCTCCGGCGCGAAGATCTGCGCATGTTCAATCCGCCAGCGCAGTTCATGGCCATACCCCAGCGCCTCGAAGGTTTCGAGAATATGCCGGTTGGCGAGGTCCCCGATGGCATGGATGGCCAACTGGACGTCCGCGCCCTCAGCTTTCATCATCAAGTCATGGAGCGACTCCGTATCGAGCAAGGGGAGACCATTGGTGTCCGGCTGGTCTGAATAGGGCGCGATCAACAGCGCGCCGCGGCTGCCGAGCGCGCCGTCCATGTAGAGCTTCACGGCGCGATTGGTGACCGTATCGGTCTCGAATTGGCGGGACTCCGCCACGTCGAAGGCGTCCACGTCAAAGGCATTGTAAATGCGCAGTGGCAGGCGCCCTTCCCCGTCGAGGCGCTCCATGATGGGCGCCTGGGATGCGCTGACGCTCATATTGTGAACCCCGGTCCAGCCCCGGCTAGCATAGGTCTTCGCGCCGACCTCCAGGGCTGTCTCGACATCTTCTTCCGTCGGGGCCGCAAGCAGCTGGAACACAGGGCCCATCGCATTGTCGATCACAATGCCCGTGGCTTTGCCGCTGTCATCCCGTTCTACCCGGCCGCCCGAGGGGTCTTCAGTCAGATCGTAAATGCTGGCCGCCTTCAGCGCGGCTGTATTCGCCACGAGGGCATGCCCATCCGCGCGCGTATAGATTACCGGATTGTCGGGGCTGACCGCATCGAGGTCTGCTGCGGAGGGCATACGCCCTTCCGGCCAGCCCGTCTCGATCCAGCCGCGCCCGAACAGGATTTCGCCGGGGGCCTTGCCCTGGATCTCTGCCGCCGTGCGGGTGACGAGTTCATCGACGGAGGCAGTGCCTTCCAGATTGAGCGTCAGTTCCCTCTGGCCAATCCCCATCAGATGCGCGTGGGCATCGGTGAATCCCGGAAACATGACTGCCCCATCCAGATCCACAATCGTGATCGCGTCTTCGCTCCAGTCCGCCGAGGCCGGCGGCACGACCGCAACGATCCGGCCATCAGGCCCGACGACCACCGCGTCGGCGGTGGGCTGGTCAGCAACCCCGGTATAAATCGTGCCCCCGGTAAAGACGGTAAGCGCTTGCGTCTCATCCGTTTCAGATTGCGGAGCCCCGCCCGGCTGGCACGCTGCCAGAACCCCCAACGCCAGTGCAAAACCGAATACCCGCATGATCACATTCCCTCCAGGACGGAACCATGTGTGGCACGCACGGGCGCCCGCTGCCAGATTATGAACGTAAAAAAGCGCGCGCAGCCTGTGCTGCGCGCGCTTTCAAATCTCATCTGCCCAAATGGGCCAGACCTTAGGCGACAGCTTTCTTTTCGATGTCGCGCTTGATCTTCAGGGCCTTGGAAGACAGGGCGTCTTCCTTTGCCTTCGCCAGGAA
>DHZF01000041.1:0-8294 GCA_002414505.1 Hyphomonas sp. UBA5111
CCCACAAACCTCCCGGTTCCGGACTACAATTACGTGTCCGATTCCGTGATCAATATTTCGCTTTAAGGGAAGGATACCGCAGATGAGTGGACACGAATCTTCCTACACGCCGACCAACGCCTTTACGAAATGGCTCGATACGCGTCTGCCGATCGTCCGGTTTGCCCAGGACACGGCCATCAATTTCCCGACGCCGAAGAATTTGAATTACTGGTACACGTTCGGCGGGATTCTCGCCGTCTGTCTGGTCGTTCAGATCCTTACCGGCATCATCCTGGCCATGCACTATGAAGCCAGCGTCGATGGCGCCTTCGCTTCGGTCGAGCGCATCATGCGCGACGTGCCATATGGCTGGCTGCTGCGTTACATCCACGCCAATGGCGCCTCGATGTTCTTCCTTGCGGTTTATCTGCACATGTTCCGCGGGCTCTATTACGGCTCGTACAAGGCGCCGCGCGAAGTCCTCTGGATTCTCGGCTGTGTCATCTACCTGCTGATGATGGCGACGGCATTCCTTGGTTACATGCTGCCCTGGGGCCAGATGTCTTATCACGGCGCGAACGTGATCACCGGCCTGTTCGGCGCGATCCCGCTGGTGGGTGAGAGCCTCCAGACCTGGATCCTCGGCGGACCGTCCATCGGCAACCAGACGCTGCAGCGCTTCTTCTCGCTGCACTATCTTCTGCCCTTCATGATCGTCGGTGCAGTCATCCTGCACGTCTGGGCACTGCACGTGCCGGGCAACAACAACCCGACCGGTGTCGAGGTTCAGGATGTCGCGAAAGATACCGTACCGTTCCACCCGTACTACACGGTGAAGGATGCCTTCGCGATCGTGATCTTCCTGATCATGTTTGCGGTCTTCGTCTTCTACGCGCCGAACGTGCTGGGCCACGCTGACAACTACATCGAAGCGAACCCGCTGGTGACGCCAGCGCACATCGTGCCCGAATGGTATTTGCTGCCATTCTACGCCATCCTGCGTGCCATCACGTTCGATCTCGGCCCGATCCCGGCCAAGCTGCTCGGCGTGATCTTCATGTTCGCGGCCATTGCGGTCCTGTTCATCCTGCCCTGGCTCGACACGTCGAAAGTGAAGTCCATGCGCTACCGTCCGGTGGCCAAGCAGTTCTTCTTCGGCTTTGTCGCAGTCTGCCTCCTGCTCGGCTGGTGTGGCGCGGCAAACCCTGATGATGCCGTGATCCCGGCGCTGCAGGGCGATCCGAAACTGGTGGTCAGCTACACAGCAGGCGGTCAGGAAGCGACCAGCGAGTACAAGGGCGGCCATGAAGCCTATGTCGATGCGAAACGGTTCATGGAAACCCTGCCAGCGGATGCGAACGCCTCGCTCTCCGCCGTGCCGGCACCGACCTTCCTGTTCCGTCACTTCTCGCTGATCCTGACCTTCTGTTATTTCGGGTTCTTCGTGCTCCTTTTCTTCCTCGGTCTGACCGAGAAGCCGAAAGAGCTGCCGGAATCGATCCATAAATCCGTGCTGAAGCGCCACAAGGCGTCGGCCTCGGCCGTACCGGCTGAATAGGGAGCTTTGGGGAAAATCATGAAAGCGTTCCGCATTCTTACTGCCGGTCTTGCCGGTCTCATGATCGCCGCGTCAGCGCATGCTGCCGGCGGCGCCGCTCACCCGCATGAACCGGAAGAGGGCTGGCCCTTTGAAGGCGTGACGGGTCAGTTCGACCAGGCCTCCCTGCAGCGCGGCTATCAGGTGTATCAGGAAGTGTGTTCTTCCTGTCACTCGATGAAGCTGCTCAGCTACCGCAATCTCGGCGATCCGGGCGGCCCGTTCTATGATCCGGAATATCCGAACCCGAACGATAACCCGTATGTGAAGGCACTGGCCGCACAGAACGAAATCCTCAGCCCGACGCCAAACGAGGCCGGAGACTTCGATTTCCGTCCGGCGACGCCGGCTGACACGTTCCGCAGCCCGTATCCGAACGACAATGCTGCGCGCGCGGCCAATGGCGGCGCTGTGCCACCGGACCTGTCGGTGATCTACAAGGCCCGTCATGATGGCGCGTCCTATGTCTACAGCCTGCTGTCAGGCTATCCGGATGAGGAAGTCTATTCCGAGCGCGTTGTGACCGAAGCCTCTGATGGCGGCACGCCGGACGATCCGAGCGACGACACGCCCGCCGAAGTGCAGACCCTGATCGACACGTCCAAGCTGCATATCGGTCATGGTGATGACCATTATGAAGGCTATCTGATCCAGAATGCCGGCCAGTACTACAATCCGTACATGCCGGGTGACACGGTGCCGCAATTCGAAGGCGACCCGCGCCATGCGCCTCCGGGCGGCTTCCTCGCCATGCCGCCGCAACTCATTCCGGGCCGCGTCGAGTATAGCGATGGCACCGAAGCAACCGTCGAGCAGATGGCCCATGATGTGGCACAATTCCTCGCCTGGGCCGGTGAACCGAAGCAGACCAACCGCAAATCGCTCGGTCTTGCCGTGATGGTTTATTTTGGCATCCTCGCGATCCTGCTCTGGTTCTCCTACAAGCGCATCTGGCGCAACGTCGAGCACTAGCAGACGGCTGACAGAGCTTTGAATTGACGACCCCGCCCCTGGCTGATCCAAGGGCGGGGTTTTCTTATTCCGGAGCAGCATATGAGCAAATGGACCCTCGGCATCATCGGCGGATCGGGCCTTTACGAGATCGGCGGTCTTGAAGACCGCCGCGAGGAAAGTGTTGAGACCTCCTGGGGGACGCCATCCGATAAGCTGGTGCGGGGCCGGATAGGGGAGGTGGAGCTGGTCTTCCTGCCGCGTCATGGACGGGGCCATCGCCTGACGCCGACCGAGGTGCCTTACCGGGCGAACATTGCCGCGCTGAAAGCGGCCGGCGTCACCGATATCCTGTCCATTTCGGCCTGCGGCAGCCTGAAGGAAGAATATGCGCCCGGCCATTTCCTTGCCGCGGACCAGTTCATCGACCGCACCTTTGCGCGCGACAAGACCTTCTTCGGCCCCGGCATGGTGGCGCACGTCTCGATGGCGCAGCCGGTCTGCCCGCGCCTGTCCGGCCTGGCGGCCGATGCGGCGGAGGCAGTCGGCGCCAAGATGCATCGCGGCGGCACCTATCTCGCCATGGAAGGCCCGCAATTCTCGTCGCTCGCCGAATCGAAGCTCTATCGCCAATGGGGCTGTGACGTGATCGGCATGACGGCAATGCCGGAATCCAAGCTCGCGCGCGAGGCCGAGCTGCCTTACGCCATTCTCTGCATGGTCACCGACTATGATTGCTGGCGGGCGGAAACCGAGGCGGTCTCGGTCACGAATGTGCTGGAAGTCATGGGCCAGAACAGCGCCCTGGCGCGCAAGGCTGTTGTCCGCCTTGCAGAAACCCTGTCCGGTACCGAGCGGACCCCGGACCCGAACGGCACTGACACCTGTCTGGACCATGCGCTGATTACCGCGCCCCAGGCGCGCGACCCCGACCTGCTCAGCAGGCTTCAGGTGATTGCCGGGCGCGCCCTCAACGGCTAAGGTTTACCAACACTTAACCGGGCGCTGTGCGGGGAGGCATGGTAAACGGGGTACGCGTTGAGGGGATCTCAGAATGAGTGAAGCGCAGTTCTACACATTCTTCACCGGCGGGCTCGGCCTGCTGATAGCCGCGGCGCTGATGATCGCCTGGCAGCTCTGGCGGCTCAGGGATGAGGAGCGCGACGGCGCGATCTCAGCCCTCGACGGCGTCAGCCACGAAATGCGAATCAATCTGCAGCGCATGGTGAATGAGGTCGCCCAGATCGTCGACACACAGGAAGCCGGGCCGGACGTGTTGCTGCCGGTACAGCATCCGCAGCTGGACGGCGTGAACGCCTCGCTGATCCGGACCAATCGCAATGCGATCGCCGTGATTGGCGCGACCTATCAGGAATTGGAAGCACGCAAGATGGCGTTGCGGGCCTATCTGGCCCAGAAGCGCGACCTGACGCCGGCTCTTGATGATGCGATGGACGCCACGATCAATGGCATTGCGACGCTCTATATGTGGGAAGAACATGCCGGCGTGCGGCCGTCCGAGGCCGGCATGGTGCGCAGCTGGCATGTGCGTGACTGGATGAAGGCGCACGGCTTTTCGGCGCATTCCTTCCCCGGCATGCATTTGCGCGATGAAGTGGTCGAGCGCCTGCGCCAGTATGGCCTGCACCTGACGCCGCGCCCGCTGACCCATACCGCACACGAATATTACAGCATGCGGTACGACCGGCAGGCTGACCCGCATGCACCCTTCTGGAAGCGCAAGCCGAAGACCGAAGAGGTCATGGCGGTTGTGGGCGTGGACGAGGCGTCTGAATATATCGACGAGGAATTCGAGGACACCTACGAGGCCGCGCCGGAGATGGCCGAGTCCGAGGACATGGATGCGGCCCTCGCCGAGATCGAGGCCATGGACGAGGATCTGCCGGACGAGGACGAGGCCTATGCGGAAGACGATTCCGAAGCGGGCCGTCTGCCGAACTGATCCGGACTAGCGTTTGAATGTGCCCATGATGCCGCGCAGGATGTAGCGGACGACTTCCCGGCTGGCCGTGCGGGCCGCCTGGTTTCCGGCCTTTTCGAGCGAACTCATCCGGCGCGAGCTGCGGCGGCGCGTGGTGGTCTTCTTTTTCTTCTTGTCGAGTTCCGCCTGCGCCTTGGCTTCCTTCTTGGCCAGTTCTTCGGCCTCCTCGGCGGCTTTCACTTCCCGCGCCTCAAGCACCTCATAGGCCGACTCGCGGTCGATCGCCTTTTCGTACTTTCCGGCGACGGGGCTGGCATTCTGGATGGATTTGCGTTCGGCGTCGGTAGCCGGGCCGAGGCGCGAGGCGGGCGGGCGGATTACCGTCCACTGCACGATGCTCGGCGCGCCCTTGGCATCCAGCGTCGAGACCAGCGCTTCGCCGACGCCCAACTGGGTGATGACCTCTTCGGTGTCGAAATTCTCGTTTTCGCGGAAGGATTGGGCGGCGGCGCGCACGCCCTTGCGTTCCGCCGGTGTGTAGGCGCGCAGGGCATGTTGCAGCCGGTTGCCCAGCTGTGCCAGCACGCTTTCCGGCAAGTCGCGCGGGTTCTGCGTGACGAAATAGACCCCGACCCCTTTCGAGCGGATCAGGCGCACGACCTGTTCGATCTTCTGCATCAGCGCGCCGGGCGCATCATCAAACAGGAGATGGGCTTCATCGAAGAAGAAGACGAGGCGCGGCTTGTCCGGATCGCCCACTTCCGGCAGCTGCTCGAACAGTTCCGACAGCAGCCAGAGCAGGAAGGTGGAATAGAGTTTCGGGCTGTTGATCAGGCGCGTGGCGTCCAGCACGTTCACGATGCCGCGCCCGTCGGTGTGGGTGCGCATCATGTCGGGCAGTTCCAGCGCCGGTTCGCCGAAGAAGAAATCTGCGCCCTCGCGCTCCAGCACCAGCAGATTGCGTTGCACGGCGCCAAGCGAGGAGGAGGCCACATTGCCGTATTCCTTGCTGAGTTCGTCGCGCACTTCCTTGTCGCTCATATGGACGAGCAGCTTGCGCAGATCCTTCAGGTCGAGCAGCAGGAGGCCATTGTCGTCGGCATATTCGAAGGCGATGTTCAGCACGCCTTCCTGCGCTTCGGTCAGATCCATCAGGCGTGACAGGAGCAGGGGGCCCATTTCGGAGATGGTGGTGCGGATCGGGTGGCCATTCTCGCCGAACACATCCCAGAACACGGTCGGAGCGGCGGCATAGTCATAGTCGCCGAGGCCGATCTTGTTGGCGCGCGCGACGAATTTCTCGTGCAGCTTGTGGTCGGTGCTGCCAGGCATGCAGATGCCGGACAGGTCGCCCTTCACATCGGCGCAGAAGACGGGAACGCCTGCATCGGAAAAGCCCTGAGCAAGGTTTTGCAGGGTGACGGTCTTGCCGGTCCCGGTTGCGCCGGCGATCAGGCCGTGACGGTTGGCGATTTTCAGCAACAGGTCCTGCGCCACATTCGGCTGCCCCGTGCCATCTGCATCCGCGCCGCCGATAAAGATGGATTCCATCATCCTGTCCCCTTCATTCCATACAGGAGGCGACGCTAGAGAATTCACCGGATTCGGCAAGGGCACAGGCGCAGGCTCTTGACGTGGGGCGAGGCTCTCAGCACCGTGCCGGAAGTCAGGCCGGGGAAAGATCATGGATCGCGCGACGAAGACAGGTATCTGGATCATCGCTACCGGGGTCATCCTGACCTTCCTGCATTTTGGCCGGAGCATTCTCGCGCCCTTCGCGCTGGCGGTTTTCCTGTTCCTGGTCATCGAGGGCTTTGCCACGATGATCGACAATTGGTCGCGCACGCTCAAAATCGGGCATGCGCGAATTTTCGCCGTCCTGATCGTTCTGGGCGGGTTTTTCGGGTTCATGGCCCTGCTGGCCAATGGCATCGCCGAGTTCGGACGCGACGCGGGCGAGTATGAAACGCGGATCAATGACATGATCTCGGAGGGGTACACGCTGCTGCACATGTCGGGCGCGCCGACGCTGCAGGAACTCCTGTTCAACGAGACCGGGCAGCGTTTCTTCGCCACCATTGCCAATGAGACCGGAGACCTGTCGGGCGACCTGGTCCTGATCCTGATCTATGTCGCCTTCCTGTTCCTGGCGCAGTCCAGCTGGACCCGGAAACTGGACAATATCTTTCCCAGCTTCGAGCGGCGCGCGCAGGTGCGCGAGATCGGTGACGAGGCACGGCGCAGCATTGAAACCTATTTGTGGACGCAGACCGTGATCTCGGCCCTGATCACGGTGCTCACCTATTTTTCCCTCCTCGCTTTGGGGGTAAAAAATGCGCTGTTCCTGTCAGCCTTGATATTTGTGCTCAATTATATCCCGACCGTGGGGTCGATTGTCGCGGCGCTGGTGCCGCCGCTGTTCGCCATCGTGCAACCTGAGTTGCCTGCATGGATTCCGGGTGCGCCGCCGCAGGACAATTACATTTATGCCGCCATCGTGTTCGTGGCGGTCAGCTTCTGGCAGTTCTCGATCGGCAATTTCATCCAGCCGCGCATGATGGGGGAATCCCTCAACCTGTCGGCTCTGGTTGTGTTGCTGTCACTGGCCATATGGGGCGCGATCTGGGGCATCCCCGGCATGTTCCTGTCGGCGCCATTGACCGTGTTGATGATGATTTTCTTCGCGCAATCCAGCAGCACGAGATGGATCGCCATCCTCTTGTCGGCGGATGGAAATCCACAGGGAAAATGTGCGAATTCGACCTCAGAAGATGCAGAAGCCACTGAGCCTGCCTATGGTGAAAATCGATAAATTATGCCAAGTGTGAGGAAAGTTAATAATTGCGAATCCGGTTCAGACCCCATACTCAATTATTGGTAATGTAAGTGCTGCTGACGCGCCCTTGTAATCGGCATGGCGCTTGCAAATTTAACGAGATCAGGCCCTCCGCGTGCGTCCCCCCACCCAGCCTGCGGAATCGGCCTGTAGGGCCCGCCGGACACGTCCCCGTTCGGCGGGTCCGCTTTTATCGGACCCCCACTTTTTGGGGCCTGGCGCGTTCTTCACAGATGTATCATGACCCCGCGGCACTTCATTTGCCGCTATGAGTTGTGCCCACCTGCCACGCGGTCTAGATGGGAACATCGTTAAGTTCTTTCGCGAGACACTCACATGACAGTAAATTCTGCTTCTCCAGAGCCGATGGAGCAGGTTTTTGACCAGATTCAGCGGGAATCAGGGCACGAAGACCTCACCGGATTGACCGACGGGGACTTAAAATTCCTCGCGCGCCGACACTGGAGCTGGGCAGAGACGGTCGCAGCGGGCGATCAGGACGTCCGTGTCCTTCTGGATGTCGAGGGGGAGGAGGGCAACTCCCTGTCCCGCACCATCCTTGAGACCGTCAGCCCCGACATGCCGTTCCTCGTGGATTCTGTGCTCGGCGAATGCGGCGCGCAGGGATTCGAGGTGGCGGCGCTGTTCCACCCGATCATCAAGCTGCAGGATGGCCGCAGCGTGTCGATCATTCAGGTCCATTTGCCCATTCTGACACATGAAGAGGCCGTCCGGTTGAAGGCCGGGGTGCGTCAGGCGCTCGCGCACAATGCTGTGGCCGTCGCAGATTTCGAGCCCATGCGTGCCCGCATGCAGCAGGAGATCGACCGCCTGAAGGGCGTGACCCATCTGAAGAACATGGACCGCGACGAGGCTGTTGCCTTCCTGAAATGGCTCTCTCGCGAGCATTTCGTGTTCCTGGGGTGCCGTGAATATGAGTTCGAGACGGATGCGGACGGGCATGTGCTGCCCGAAGAGCCGATCAT
>DHZF01000041.1:8366-18389 GCA_002414505.1 Hyphomonas sp. UBA5111
CTGCCCGAAGAGCCGATCATGGTCGAGGGCTCCAATCTGGGCGTTCTGCGCGATGAGGAACTCAACGTGCTCTCGCCTGAAGCCGAGCCCCTGGTTCTGACGCCCGAGATCGGCGCGCATTTGTCCGAGCCGTACTNNTCCTTGTTGCCAAATCGACGCTGGTGAGCCTCGTGCACCGCCGGGTGGCCTGCGACTATGTCGGCGTGAAGAAATATGACGCGCAAGGCCGCGTGAATGGCGAAGTGCGCTTTCTCGGCCTGTTCACGGCCGAAGCCTATGATGAGACGGCCCGCTCCATTCCGCTGATCCGCCGCCGTATCGCGGCCATCCTCGAAGCCTCCGGCGCGACCCCCGGCGGGCATACCGAAAAGGCGCTGACGAATTTGCTGGAGACCTGGCCACGCGACGAGCTGTTCCAGACTTCATCCAAGATCCTGCATCCGATCATCGTCGGCGCGCTGCACCTGATTGGCCGGCCGCGCACGCGTCTGTTCGTGCGGCAGGACCAGTTCGACCGGTTTGTCACCGCCATCGTCTATGTGCCGCGCGAGGCCTATGACACGGCGATGCGCCAGCGCATCACGCAGGAACTGGTCACGGCCTACAAGGGCCGCGTGACCCGCTTCCGGCCGTATTTCGACTCCGAGACGCTGGTCCGGGTCCATTTCGAGATCTGGCTGGACCAGGGCCATCCGCTGCCGGACCTTGCCGCGCTAGAACAGCGCATTGTCCAGATTACCCGCACCTGGGAGCAAGGCTTCCGGTCGGCGCTGGTCCAGTCCGACCTGGAACGCGTTCATCAGGAAAATGCGCGTTCCTTCATCGGCGCCTTCAATGCGGCCTATCGCGAATCCTTCGGCCCGGATGAGGCGATGCGGGATGTGGCGGCGATGGCCAATCTGTCCGCGACCTATCCGATCCTGACACGGGCCTACCGGTTGAATGGCGACGGCGACGACAAGATCCGCGTGAAGATCTATTCCCGCAATGGCTCCATCCCGCTATCGGCCTGTGTGCCGATCTTCGAACAGATGGGATTCTTCGTCGATTTCGAGACCGGCTATCCGGTCCGGCCAACCGAGAAGCCTGCTGAGGACGCGCCGGAGACCTATTGGGTCCATGACGTGGTCATGTGCGTGTCGGGCGACACCGCGATTGATCTCGACACCATCCGTACGGAATTGGAAAACGCCTTCGTGGCGGTCTGGAGCGGACGCGCCGAGAATGACGGCTTCAACAAGCTGGTGCTCAGCGCCGATGCTAGCTGGCGCGACGCGGCCCTGATCCGCGCGCTGGCAGGCTATCGCCGCCAGAGCGGCATGGACCAGCCGCAATATGTCCAGGAGACCGCGCTGTCCTCCTATCCGTCGATTGCGCGCCAATTGCTGGAATTGTTTGCCATCCGCCTCGACCCGGCCCGTGACATGTCTCTGGCCGAGCGCGAGCATGAGGCGGAGAAAGTGCGCGCCGACATCGAGGAAGCCTTGCGCGATGTGTCGGCCCTGGCCGACGACCAGGTACTGCGCCGCCTTGCGGACCTGATCCTCGCCGTGCAGCGGACCAATTTCTACCAGACCAATGGCGATGGCGAGCCCTACAGCTTTGTCAGCCTCAAGATTGCCAGCCGCGAGCTGGAAGACCTGCCGGAACCGAAACCCTTCCGCGAAATCTACATGTCCAGCCCGCGGGTCGAAGGCGTGCACCTCAGGTTCGGCGCGGTTGCGCGTGGCGGCCTGCGCTGGTCTGACCGGGCGTCCGACTATCGCACCGAAGTGCTGGGGCTCGTGAAGGCGCAGCAGGTCAAGAATGCTGTCATCGTGCCGGTTGGCTCCAAGGGCGGGTTCCTGCCCAAACAGCTGCCGGACCGCAGCGACCGCAATGCCTGGTTCGAGGCTGGACGGGATGCCTACAAGGAATTCATCCGCGCGCTGCTCGGCATTACCGACAATCTCGTGGAAGGGGAGGTGGTGCATCCTGCCGACACGATCATCTGGGATGGCGAGGACCCGTATCTCGTGGTCGCGGCCGACAAGGGCACGGCGACTTTCTCTGACACGGCCAATGCCATCAGCGAAGAGATGGGCCACTGGCTCGGCGATGCTTTCGCCTCTGGCGGCTCGGCTGGCTATGATCACAAGAAGATGGGCATCACGGCGCGCGGCGGCTGGGAAGCGGTCAAGCGCCACTTCCGCGAACTGGGCAAGAATATCCAGACAGAGCCGTTCACTGTGATCGGCGTCGGCGACATGAGCGGCGACGTGTTCGGCAATGGCATGTTGCTGTCGCCGGAAATCCGTCTGGTCGCGGCGTTCAACCATCTGCACATCTTCATTGATCCGAATCCGCAGGATGCCGCCAAGAATCTGTCCGAACGCCAACGCCTGTTTGACAAGCCGCAATCAAGCTGGGCCGATTACAACAAGGGTATCCTGTCGAAGGGCGGCGGTATCTTCGAACGCTCGGCCAAGTCGATCACGCTGACCGACGAGATCAAGGCGCTCACCGGCCTGTCCCGGGATGCGGTCACGCCGGACGAATTGCTCCATGCCCTGCTGAAGGCCGAAGCCGACCTGCTCTGGTTCGGCGGCATCGGCACCTATGTGAAGGCAGCCCATGAGACCCAGGCCGCCGCGGGCGACCGCGCGAATGATGCGATCCGGGTCGATGCGGACGAGCTGAAGGTGAAAGTCATCGGGGAAGGGGCCAATCTCGGCGTCACCCAGGCCGGGCGGATCGAGTTTGCCCTGCGCGGCGGGCGCATCAACACCGATGCCATCGACAATTCCGCTGGCGTCGATTCCTCTGACCACGAAGTGAACATCAAGATCCTGGCCGCCGAGGCGATCCGCGAGGGAGACCTTGACCCGGCCAGGCGCAATGACCTGCTCGCCGACATGACGGATGAAGTTGCGGCCCTCGTCCTGCGCCACAATTACACGCAGACCTTTGCGCTGACGCTGGCTGAAGCCAAGGCGAAGGAAGACCATGACGCGCTTGAGCGCCTGATGGAATATCTCGAAGACCGGGGCGTGCTGAACCGGGCGCTGGAAACCCTGCCGGAAACCGGCGAGATGAAGGTGCGCGCTGAACGCGGACAGCCGCTGACCCGGCCGGAACTGGCCGTGCTGCTGGCCTGGTCGAAGATCACCCTGTTCGACGACATTGTCGCTTCGGACATTCCGGACGATCCGTATTTCAACGATTTGCTGATCAATTATTTCCCGAGCCCGATCAACACCTATTCCAAGGCGATGTCGAACCATCGCCTGAAGCGAGAGATCATCGCCACCATAATTGCCAACCGCGTGCTGGACATGGCCGGGCCGGTGGCCCTGCTGCGCTTGCGCGAGGTGACCGGCGGCGACAATGCGCAGGTGACACGCGGCCTTGAAGCGGCCCGCGCCGTGCTGAATTTCGACGGCTTCCAGCGCGAGGTCGACCAGCTCGACAATGTGGTGCCAGCCGACGTGCAGACCGATCTGCGCCTGCATGCCGCCAGCGCCATGGTCGATGCCGCGCTCTGGTTCATCGAGACGCATCCGGACCTGCATGTCGGGGACGCCGTACAGCACACCGAAGCCCCGCTCAATGAGTTCAAGATCATCCTGGCGAGCATTCATTCGCCCTTCCCGGCAGCGCGGATCGAACGGGAGGCCCGCAGCCTGATGAAGCGTAGCGCGCCAGAGGAAATCTCCCGCTGGGCCGCTGCGATGGGGTATTTCGCGCAAGGCTTGCTGGTGGTGGACCTAGCCGGTAAGGTCGGCGGCAGTGTGGAGGAGGCGGGCAAGGCGTTCTACACGATTGGCGACCAGCTGCGCATCGACCGCCTGCGCGCCATGGCGCGGGACAATTTGCTGCATGCAGACTATTGGGACCGGGTTGCGGGCCGGCGCCTGCTGAACGAACTGGTGCGGATGCAGGCCGATGCCACCGAGAAGGCGCTTGCCGGAGACGGAGTAGAGGCCTGGCTGTCGGAGCGCAACGAGGCGCGCAAAGCCCTGCTGGCCGAGTTGCACACGCTGGGCAAGGACCGCAATTGGGCCTTTGCGCGGTTTGCGCTGGCGGCCGACGCCCTGCGCCAATTCATGCGGCACTGATCCCTGCGCAACTGGCCGGACAGGGCCCAGCCCTTCCGGTTTTTCTTGTCTTGAGGTCCTTGCGGATGGGAGGCGACGCCTCCGGCAGGGACGGGAAATGGCATTGGAGTGGGAAAGGTCATGCCCCTGCGCAGCGGGCCGCCTCCCATCCGCTGACCGGAACGTGAGCGCCGTCCCGGCCGGACCGCCGCTTCCCATGTGAGAAAGAAGCGACCCGGACAAGGTACAGGCCTGGCGTCTCAGATGAATTCAATTGGCGCAAAGGCCCGGAATACGGGCCCTTGCGCGGCATTTACTGTTGGAAGAAATTCTTCACATCCAACGCTTTCTGGGCGCGCAGGGCACTGCAAAGCGTGGCGGTTTCGATGCCTTGGGCCAATGAGCGCTCATAGCCGGGAATCAAATGCGCCTGTTCTTCCAGGAAGGTTTCGGCCTCGGTCGCTATGCGCACGCTGCAGAAATAGCCCGTGACGCCCGCGATCTGCGGTTTGCGGATTTCCGGCAGCCGGTTGATCACGGTTTCGAAATTCGCCGTGAGCGCCTTCCAGGCCGTGTCCTGCGCCTCGACATTCGCCATGCCGCTGGCGACGACCGCGTAGACCTCGTCGGTCGAATAGTCGCCCTTGAGCACAGTCTGCATCAGATCCGTCACGATTTTGGCGTCGCCGCGATTGGCCAGCGTACGGAGGATGGTGGAGCGCTCATTCTGGTTCGTCGTGGTCGCGAGATAGGTTTTTGCCGCCTTATAGAAGGCCTGTCCGCCATCTTCGACACCGACCTTCATGGCCGTGGCCAGGTCTTCCGGCGCGATGGCCGTCGCATCCGGCTCGCCGGCCAGACCGACATATTGCCGGGCGCGCGCCAGAAGCGCGCGGCGCTCTGCCGGACGCTCGCCATATTCCAGCAGCAGGCCATAGAGCTTGTCGCGCAGCAGCATTTCCTGCTGGCTTTGCGCGGTCGCCGGACGGGATTCCAGATACTCCGCCAGCGGTCCATAGGTGCGCTGGACCCAGGCGTGCAGGTGCACTGTTTCCGATGTGTCCAGCATCCGGTCGAGCGTCGGGAGAATGGCGAAGCCTTCGGAGACGGCGCGGGGGTGGCCGTCGGTCGTTGCGGCCAATCCCTTCAGGAGGTCATCGGTGCTGATGCGGCCCGCGCGGAAGCCGGAGATCAGCGCGTCGGCAAACATGATCTGTTCGCCAGCCGACAGGCTGTCAAAGCCGGAGATGAGGCCGGAGAGATTTCTGGAATTGGTGTTGAAGCGCCAATAGCCCGTGCCGCCCGCATTCGGCATCACCCAGTCCGGGCAGTCGCCATCAAGCGGGATTTCGGTAACCGGCTCGCTCAGCATCTGGCGGATCGTGCGGTCGCCTGCCGGCCCGTTCAGGCGGGCCGCGAAGGGCACGTTCCAGACTTGCGTGTCCGTTTCGATGTCAGAGCCAAGCGGCGCGTAGCGTTGCTGGGTGATCGTGATCAGGCCCGCATCCGGGGCAGGGCAGGACACGGCCACATCCAGCGATGGAATGCCGGGCTGGCTGATATAGCTGCTGAAGGCGTCCACCACGTCCGGCTGGCCGGACCCGTCAGCGAGGCTCTGCATGAAATCGTCCGCATCGGCGACACTGTCCTCGAAGCGGCGCATGTGCAGGCGAATGCCTTCGCGGAACGCCTCTTCGCCGAGATAGGTCTCGAACATGTTCAGCACACTGCCGCCCTTGCGATAGGTGATGGAGTCGAACGCGTCGAGAATGTCGCCATTGGCATTGATCGGATTGCGGATCTGTCGCGCCGATTGAAGGCTATCGGCGCCCATTGCGCTGAGCCCGGCCAGGATCGGGCTGAGGGTCCATTCGCCGTCCGGGTCGACGCCGTCCATCGTCTTGTAGCTGATCCAGGTCGCGAAGGCCTCGTTCAGCCAGATGTCGTTCCACCATTTCGGCGTGACGAGATTGCCGAACCATTGATGGCCCAGCTCGTGGGCGTGTGTTGTCAGGATGCCGCGGCGGCGCGACAGGCTGGTCTGCTCGTTCATCAGGAGGGCGGCTTCGCGATAGATGATTGCGCCGGCATTCTCCATCGCGCCATAGGCAAATTCCGGCGCGGCAATCAGGTCAAGTTTTCCATAAGGGTACGGATAGTCGAAATAGGCTTCCTGCCAGAGCAGCATCTCGTCGGTAATGTCGAGCGACTCGGTGAGTTGCTCTTTCTTGCCACGGGCTGCAAAGCCGCGCAGGGGCACGGGCGCCTCGCGCAGGGCATTGGCCGGAATGGCCGGGGCGGGCCGCGTCTCGTAAGGGCCGACCGCGAGGGCGACCAGATAGGACTGAATCGGGCGTGTTTCGGCAAAGACATGCCGGGTCCAGCCATCCTCGGCGGGCTCGGCGCTGATCTCTGCACCATTGGCAACGACCTGCATGCCGTTTGGCGCGGTGACGGTGACGCTCCACGGCGTCTTGAAGCGCGGCTCGTCGAAAGAGGGCACCATGCGGCGCGCATCAATCGGCTCCATCTGGGTGGCGAGATAATCGGTGTCGGACTGCACCGCCTTGTAGAGACCGGCGAGGCCCAGATTGTAGGGCGCGGTGTAGCTGATTTCGAGCGTCGCCGTGCCGGCCGGGACCGGCGAGTCGAAATCGAGCCGGGCGACGCCGCCCGGCGCCTGGTTGCCAGTGAAAGTGGCCGGGATTTCCGTGCCATTGTCCAGCACGGCCTTGGCGCCGAGAATGTCCTGTTCCACCGAATGCAGCCAGATGCGCGCATGCGGCGCGGCCAGCGACACGTCGATCGCCACTGTACCGGAGAAGCCTTCGGCGTCCGGATCGGTTTTCAGGTCCAGCCGGTAGGCAAGTGGGGTCACATCGGTCGGCAACTGGCCTGCCGGAGGCACCTGTATTTCAACCGGCTGGGGTTCGGAGATGAGGTCCGCGCCGGACTGGGAGCCCGCATTTCCGCAGGCGTGAAGCGCAAGGAGGGAGACCGCGCATGCCAGGGCAGCGCGAAACCGGGAATGGTGCATGAATTTGATCCTGTAACGGTGGCAACAGTCTGACCGTAAAAAAACATAGGACACGTCCCGGCAAAAGCGTCCTAATGCAGCTGAATTTAACAACCTTTTCAGTGATGCCATGAGACATTGAAGACATGAAACGGCTCTACCATTGGCCTCTTGATCCGGCCGGACGGCTGGTGCGTCTCGTTCTCGGTGAGAAGGGCGAGGGGTTTGAGACATTGGAATCGCCGCCCTGGGCAGCGCATCCGGATGTGCCGCGCCTTACGCACGGGGCCGTGGCGCCCGCTTTGGTGGAGCTCGACAGCGAGCCGCGCATGTTTGCCTGCGGTACGCGCGCCATCTGCGAATATCTCGAAGAAACCTCCAGCGGCCGCGCCCTGTTGCCGGCAGACCCGGCGGCGCGCGCCGAAGTCCGCCGCCTGTGGGCCTGGGTCGAGGCGGCCTGCGAAGAGGTGACCGACACGCTGCTGACCGAACGTGTGATGCAATGGGTGCGCCGCGACCGGCTTCCGGATTCCGCGCGCCTGCGCCGGGGCGCCCATGCGCTGCGCGGCCGGCTGACCTTCCTGAATGGCATGCTGGAACTGAACGGCTATCTCGCCTGCCGCGACCTGACGCTGGCAGACCTCGCTGCAGCGGCGCACTTGTCGGCCTATGACTATTTCGGCGATGTCGAATGGAATGCCGTACCCGAGCTGAAAGACTGGTATGCCCGGATCAAGTCGCGTCCGAGCTTCCGGCCCTTGCTGGCCGACCGGTTGCAGGCGGTACGGCCCGTGGCCCATTATACCGATTTGGATTTCTAGACCTTGCCCGATCCCCTCCACATCCGCGTCAAGCACCTCGCCCGGTCGCTTGGCTTTGACGGCGTGGCAATTGCGCGGGCGGACGAGGCGTGGGCGGCGGGCGAGCGGCTGGAAGCGTTCGTAGAGGCTGGCCATCATGGCAGCATGGACTGGATGGAAACGACGCTGGACCGGCGCAAGGCGCCAACCGCGATGTGGCCGGATGCGAAATCCGCCGTGGTCGTCGCGCTGAATTACGGTCCGGACCATGACCCGCTGCAGACGCTGGAACAGAAGACGCTTGGCAACATCTCCGTCTACGCACGGGGGCGGGACTATCACGACACGCTGAAAAAGCGGCTGAAACAGCTCGCCCGGGAATTCGTGGCCGAATCCGGCGCGGAGGTGAAAGTCTTTGTCGATACCGCGCCGCTGATGGAAAAGCCGCTGGCGGAAAAGGCCGGGCTCGGCTGGCAGGGCAAACATACCAATCTGGTCAGCCGCGAGCTGGGGTCATGGTTCTTCCTCGGCGTGATGCTGACCGCAGCGGAGCTGGAGCCCGATGAACCGGAAACGGATCATTGCGGCTCTTGCCGGGCCTGTCAGGACATCTGCCCGACCAATGCGTTTCCCGCGCCCTACCAGCTCGATGCGCGGCGCTGCATTTCCTATCTCACCATTGAACATTCGGGGCCGATCCCGGCAGAGTTTCGCGCGGCGATGGGCAACCGCATCTATGGTTGCGATGATTGCCTCGCCGTCTGTCCGTGGAACAAGTTTGCCGAAGCCGCGAGCGAGAACGCCTTCCATGCGCGCGCCGAGCTGAAGGCGCCGGGTCTGGATGAACTCGCCGCGCTGAAGGATGCGACGTTCCGGGAAGTCTTCTCAGGCTCGCCCATCAAGCGGATCGGGCGGGACCGGTTCGTGCGCAATGTCTGCATCGCCATCGGCAATTCGGAGGAGGGGGCGCTGGTCGCCAGCCTGCTGCCGCTGTTGGACGATCCGGCGCCGGTGGTGCGCGGCGCAGCCATCTGGGCCCTGGCCCGCCTTGATCGTGCCCGATTTGCGACGGAAAAGGCCCTCCGGATGGAGCCGGAAACGGATCCGGGCGTTCTGGCGGAATGGATGACAGAGTGATGAGCGGGTTCCTGACCTTCCTGAACTGGACGGTGCGCATTCTGGCGGGCCTGTTCGTGGCGCTTCACCTCTATGCGCTGGCGCTGATCTGGTTGCCCATTCCGGGCACGGTGCTGATGGTGCAGCGGGCAGTGGGCGGCGAAACGGTGCGGCGCGAGGCGGTGCCCTTGTCCGAGATTTCGCCTCACCTCGTGCGCGCGGTCATTGCGGCTGAGGATTCCCGCTTCTGTGAGCATAATGGCATCGACACGGCCGCCATCGAAAAGGCGCTGGATGAACGCCGTCAGGGCAAGCGCACGCGCGGCGCCTCCACGATCACGCAGCAGACCGCCAAGAATGTCTTTCTCTGGAATGGCGGCGGCGTGCCGCGCAAGCTGGGCGACATGTGGATGGGCGTCTTCATCGACAAATTCTGGGGCAAGGCCCGGGTCATGGAAGCCTATCTGAACGTCGCTGAATGGGGAGACGGCCTGTTCGGGGCCGAGGCCGCCGCGCAAGCGCGGTTCGGCAAGTCCGCCGCCGACCTGACGGAGCGCGAGGCGGCGTTGCTGGCTGCCGTGCTGCCGAGCCCGAACAAATGGCGCGTCGACCCTCCGGGGCCGTATGTCAACAAACGCGCCGGGACGCTGCAGGCGCGGATGCGGGTTGTGCACAGCCAGGGCCTCGCGGCCTGTGTGCTGGGCGATACGCCGCCGCCGGCACGCCCGCAGCCGCAACAGGGCCAGCCCGCCCCGCAGCCGGAGCCATTGCCGGATTTGCCGCCGGAACCTGAGACCGGGCCGGAAGCGATCGAGCCGGAAACCGTTGAGCCCGAAGTGGCTCCGGAGGACGATGAGTTCGATACCTTCCTGGAAGGCGCGCAGGAACGTTTTGGCGATGCCGCTGAGGCGCCTGAGCCGATTGAGGAAGAGCCTGAGCCGCTGGAACCTGAAGCCGCAGCGAGCCAGTCGGAAGCACAGGATGGCGGGCCAACCGATCTGCGTCCGCGGTCTCT
>DHZF01000003.1 GCA_002414505.1 Hyphomonas sp. UBA5111
CCCGGCAAGGCCCTGATGGGCATCAGAATACGGAACATTATTGGAAGCCGGCTGTCCTTCCGGTCCAGCCTGAAGCGTTCAGCCCTGGCGATGCTTGCCGGTATGGGGCTCGGCATTCCACTAATTAGCCTGATCACCCAGTTCATTTGCGCACGAACGCTAAGCGAAGATGGTTATGTATTTTGGGACCGCGTCGACAGTCTTCAGTACCAGACCCAAGTGGTTGGTGCTTGGCGTTGGATTTTCGCCCTCGTCATCTACATCGTCTGTCGGACCCTCGAACTTGCCATGAACTACCTCTGAGGCAAGCACTTACCCGTTTGTGCTGAACACCGCTCGCAAGCCCTCCGGCTTTTCCATGCCCTGCAGCCGGTCGATCAGTTCCTCCACATCAAATTCCCAGACGGTCGTCGGCGGCATGGGGCGGATGACCTTGCCCCCCAGCGCCTTGAACAGGCCATTGGCCTTGCGGTTTTCCGGCAGGGTTTCGGCCTCCAGCGTGGTTATCCCCTGAGCGCGGCAGGAAAGCGCCACAGAGGCAATCAGGAGGCGGGACAATCCGTGAGCCTGGTATTGATCCAACACACCCAGCGCGAGCTCCGCGCGTGAACTGCCTTCTTGCTGACGAATGGCATGGGCGGCTGCCATCAGCGGCGTGCCATCTTCGCCCGTATTGAGGATGCCCCAGGCAATGTGCAAATCGCCATCGGCATCCGCCAGCTTGTGAACCACCGCATCCGGCACAGTACTGGCACCGCTGAAAAAGCGCAGATAGCGGGATTCCGGGGACATGGAGCGGAAGATCTGCTGGAATCGCGACTCATCCTCAAGGCCCACTGGCCTCAAAAGCACGTCCTGGCCGGTGTCGAGCGACACCTGAAGGGGCGCATTGCACATGAAGCTGCCAGCCTCCGTTCTGTTTCTCGCCTCGCAAGGCCCGGGTCCGCCAAGGATCAGGTCATGGCAGAACCCTTCGGACAGAAACTCGTTCCTGACTCGCTGGACAACGGTAGTGTTCAGCAGGCGAAAGGCAAGCCGTTCTGCAAATGCAAAAAGCGCGGCCATTCCTGACCGCGCTTTCTGATTTTGGTGTCGCTTGCTCTGCGATCAGACCGGATTTGGCTCCGGATCGCCGAGGCCGCCATCGCCTTTTGGCTTGCGGCGCTTGCCGATCACCGGCACGGCGGAACCGGGCGTGGTGTCGTCATCGCCCAAGTCCGGGCGCGAGGGTGGATTGCCTTTCAGCAATTCGGAAATCTCCGCCCCGGTCAACGTCTCGTATTCCAACAGGCCGGTAGCAATGGCTTCCCAATCCTTGCGGGATTCAGTCATGATGCGGCGCGCATCATCCATGCCTGTCTGGATCAGCGTGCGCACCTCTTCCTCGATCTTGCGCGAGGTCTCTTCCGAGACGTGCGAAGACTGCATCAGCTGCTGGCCGAGGAACACATCGCCTTGGTCATCGCCATAATCGACGGGGCCGACCGCATCGGCAAAGCCCCAGCGGGTTACCATGGCGCGGGCCAGACGGGTTGCCTGCTGGATATCGGAGGCGGCGCCGGCGGTGACATTGTCCTCGCCGAATTTCAGCTCTTCCGCCACACGTCCGCCCATCATGATGGCGAGGCGCGAGGTCATCTCGATCTTGGACATGGACAGCTTGTCGTCTTCCGGCAGCTGCATGACCATGCCGAGCGCGCGGCCGCGCGGAATGATCGTTGCCTTGTGCACCGGATCCGCTGCCGGCACTTTCAGCGCCACCACAGCGTGGCCAGCCTCGTGCCAGGCGGTCAGTTCCTTTTCCTTCTCGGACATGACCATGGAGCGGCGTTCCGGCCCCATCAGGACCTTGTCCTTGGCATCCTCGAATTCCTGCATGGCAACGACGCGCTTGCCGCGACGGGCTGCCAGAAGGGCCGCTTCATTGACGAGATTGGCGAGGTCTGCACCGGAGAAACCGGGCGTACCGCGCGCAATGGTGCGGGCGTCGACATCCTTGGCCAGCGGCACATTGCGCATGTGAACGCGTAGGATTTTCTCGCGGCCGATAATGTCCGGATTGCCCACCGTGACCTGACGGTCGAACCGGCCAGGGCGCAGCAGAGCCGGGTCCAGGACGTCCGGGCGGTTGGTTGCCGCGATCAGGATAATGCCTTCATTGGCTTCAAAACCGTCCATTTCGACCAGCAACTGGTTGAGCGTCTGTTCGCGCTCGTCATTGCCGCCGCCGAGGCCAGCGCCGCGTGAGCGGCCGACTGCGTCGATCTCATCAATGAAGATAATACAGGGGGCAGACCGCTTGGCCTGTTCGAACATGTCACGGACACGGCTGGCACCGACACCGACAAACATTTCGACAAAGTCCGAGCCGGAAATCGTGAAGAACGGCACGCCAGCCTCGCCGGCAACAGCACGGGCGAGCAACGTCTTACCGGTACCCGGAGGGCCCACCAGCAGCGCGCCTTTGGGGATCTTGCCGCCAAGGCGCTGGAATTTGGACGGATCCTGCAGGAATTCGACGATCTCCTGCAACTCTTCCTTGGCCTCGTCCACGCCAGCGACGTCATCAAACGTCACGCGGCCATGCTTCTCCGTCAGCAGGCGCGCCCGGCTCTTGCCGAAGCTCATTGCGCCGCGACCTCCACCAGACTGCATCTGGCGCATCATGAAGAAGACAAAGCCGACAATCAGCAGGATCGGCAGGATGGAGAAGATCAGCGAGGCGAACGTGTTCTGGCCGCTGTCCGCGTCGACTGTGAACGGCACCTGGTTCTCTTCGAGGAATTGCTGGGTCGTCATGTCGAGCGAACGCAGTTCGCTGACCATGGTCCGGCCATCTGTCGTGGTGACGATGATGCGCTGGTCGCCGAGGGTCGCATCAGCGACCTTCCCGTCTTCAACCAGTTCATAAATGACAGACAGTTTGGCCTTTTCAGCGCGGGCTGCCTGAGGGTTTCCACCCATGGCAACGGCCATGCCGATGACCAGAAGGGCAATCGCGCCCCAGATAGCCAAGTTCCTGACATTCATTTTGCGTATCGCTCCAGATTCCGGTGTTCGCCCGTAAGATAGGAAGTTTATCGCATGAAAACGACTCAAAAGCTCTTAAAATGGCTGTTTTGTCACGTATCGCCGGTATAGAGCGCCCGGATTGCCCCGAAACGCGCGCGCGCAAGGGCTGGATCTGCCGCCCTACCGGCGATTCCGGGTTCTGCCGACAGCTGCACATTACCGCCCTTGCGATAGATCAGGACGCCCCCAAGGGTGGCCCCTGAAAAGGGCTCACCTGCCGTCAGCCGGGTTGCCAAGGGCTGCACCGCATCCCGGCGCGGAGGAACCTCGCGGCCTCCGACGATCTGTAACATCAGCCCCAGAGCGCGCTCCAGCCGCTCCGGCGGCAGGCCTGACAGGTCAAGCCGGAAGCCAGCCGCGCCCTCCTGCGCAACGGACGCGGCCATCCAGCGGCCAATCAACCGCTCTTCCAGCACGCGCACGCCCTGCAATTGGTCCTGGCAGGCAAGGATACGTGTTTTCAGGCCGCTTTGGCCGCTGAGCAGCCTGCGCACGCGAACCCGCTCATAGGCCGGGTTACGATTGGACGGATCCTCGATCCATCGGATCCCGCGCGCACTCAAAAGGGTCTGTAGCTCGGCGCGATCGCGCGACAGGATCGGCCGGGCAACCATCACGTCCTGCCCTTCCGGCCAGACCGGGGAGAGAGCAAGGGGCTGCACGCCGGCAAGGCCATACCAGGTCGAGCCTTGGCGCGCCCGCATGAGAAAGGTTTCACATTGATCATCTGAGGTATGGCCGAGCAGCAGGCGCGTCCCGCCGCGCGCCCGAAGCGCCTCAGCCATCAGGCCATGCCGCGCCCGGCGGGCCAGCGCCTGTTTTGATTCAGGCGTCTCCCAGACCAATGTTTCATGAGGGACGCCGAACTGCGCGCAAAGGCTGGCCACATGGCGTGCCTCATCGGCGGCTTCCGGGCGCAGGCGATGATCTACAGTGAAAGCCACAAGTTCGCGACCAGACCGCGCGGCCCAGTCATGCGCCAGCGTGAGCAAGGCCAGCGAGTCGCTGCCGCCGGAGACCGCAACGCCAACCGGCCCTGAAGCCTTGCCACAGAGCCGGTCAAACGCGTCCATCATAAGTCAGGAAGAGCGATCAGTTGTCACAACCGGACTTGGTCCGCTCAACCGCCGCGAGGTCCCGCGTCACACCCGAGGCATTGGGGTAGCGGCTCGGCAGCGTGCCAAGCGCCAGGCAGGCCTTTTCCTTGTCGCCGATCAGGCGCATGGCGCGCGCCAGCTTCACCAGGGCATCCGGCGCACGCGGATTGTCCGGATAGGACCGGATCATCGTCGTGTAAGCGGCGCCGCTGTCGGCATAGGCTTTCTGCTGGTAGAGCGACTCGCCCAGCCAGTAATGCGCTTCGCCGGCCTGGGGATCATCGCCAAACCGCTCGAGGAAGGCCCGGAAGGCTTCTTCGGCGCCGGCATAATCGAACTGGATCAGCTTGGATTTGGCCAGCGCGAAGAGCGGTCCGGCTTCACCCGGCAAGGCGCTGGCAGGAATGGTGCCCAGTGAGCCTTCCGGCAGAGACTCGCCGGGGGTGGCCGCGCCGCCCATGGTCAGGCGGGTCGGGCCGGATGTGTTTGAAGACGTGTCCCCCATGGAGGTGGGCGCATCAAGGCGGCGTGGAGCAGAGGTGAAGCCTTGGTCGGCCGCGCCATTGGCGTCCGGCATCGTGCCGAATTCCCCGCCAAGGCTGCCGTGCTCGGGAGCTGCCTCAGGCATGATCCCGGCTGAGGAGAGATAGGATTTCAGCGACGCAATATCTGCAGACTGGGTGTCCAGCCGTGTGCGCAGATCATCGACCTCATCAATCAGCGCCTCATTGTCCCGGGAAAGATTCTCGTTCTGCTCGCGCGCCTGCTGGAGCTGGAATTCAAGTGTTTCGACCCGTCCGGTGAGCTGCATGACATCGCCGGTCAATCCATTGACCTCGACCTGCACCTGCGCGCTCTGCTGGCGGGCCTGGGCGACCTGCTGGGACAGGTCCGAGCTTGTCACGCCCTGACTGATCGGGGCGGCGCGCTGTGCGACAGCCGGACTGGCCAACAGGCAAAAACCGGCAAGGACAAGAGCGGGCGCTTTGAACATGGGGGAAGCCTCCAGAAGATTGCGGGCAAACATACAAAAACAGCCGGGGCCAAAATAAGGCACCCGGCTGCATCTTGTGAAGCTATTCGCGGCAGAAACCTAGCTGGTGGTTGCGCCGGAAATGATTTGCGTGAAGCCGTTACGGTTCAGGGCCCATGCCTGCTCGTCGGAACCAGCAGCGATCGGACGCTCTTTACCGTAGGAGATCGTGTCGATGCGGGACGGGTCGACGCCGAGGCTGACCAGATAGTCCTTCACGATAGACGCACGACGCTCGCCGAGGGCAAGGTTGTACTCACGTGTGCCGCGCTCGTCGCAGTTGCCTGCCACGATGATGCGAACGCCCGGATAGGAAGACAGCCAAGCGGCCTGACGCTTCAGGATTTCCTGATCGTCGACATCAAGGCGGTAGCCGTTGAGGTCGAAATAAACGCGCTCACCAACGTTGACGCGGAAGTCTTCAAGCGAGCCTGCGAGCGGGCCAGCTGGTGCGGTTGGCTCTGCCTGAACAGGAGCCGGAGCCGGTGCTGGCTCTGCGACTTCAACCGGGGCTTGTTCCTGAACCTGTTCAACAGGCTCCGGCTTGGAAGCACACGCGCTGATCGTGAGTACAACCGCGGCTGCGGTTGCGAGTTTAAAAGTGGTATTCATTGCTATTCAGACTCCCCTGGATGTCCTGAGTGCTAATTGACGCCTTAACGGCTGGCGTTTGTCAACGTTGTGCCGGGTGTAGCGGGTATCTGTCTCCTTATTCTGACAGAATTCGGGCGACAATCGGGCGGAAGCAGAGCTAACGCCCAGATTCGATACTATTTTGACGTTTTGTCTCCAAAAAGCAACGCCCCCGGACGAAAACCGGGGGCGAAACCCATGAATTTATTGCAACAATGGGGACCAGGCCGGGTCGGAAGCGTCCGTCTGGGTCATCATTCTGCGCTCATTCCGGCCCGAAAGATCGACTGACCAGAGCTGGGGTCCGGCGCCGGGACGGCTTTCGCGGAAATAAACGATCACGCGGCCGTTTGGCGACCAGTCCGGGCCCTCATCGAGATACGATTCGGTCAGCAGGCGCTCGCCTTTGCCGTCGGTTCCGATCACGCCGATGTAGAATCGGCCGCCCAGTTGCTTGGTAAAGGCGACAAGGTCACCGCGGGGGCTCCAGACCGGCGTCGAATACTGGCCCTTGTTGAACGTGATCCGGCAGGCAACGTCACGCCCCCCCGACGGGCAGGTTCGCGGGCTGCCATCAGTGTTCATGATGTAGAGCTGCGGGCTGCCGCCTCGGTCGGAGGTGAACACGATGGCGCGTCCGTCTGGCGACATGGAGGGCGAGGTATCGATCGCCGGATGATCCGTCAGGCGGCGCGACTGGCGCGTCTGCAGATTCATCAGGTAGATTTCCGAATTGCCGCCCTGAGCCTGGGTCAGCAGCACGCTTTCGCCATCGCGCGAGAAGCGCGGCGCAAAGGTCATGCCCGGGAAATTGCCAAGCAATTCCTGACGGCCGGTCTCGATATTGAAGAGATAGACGCGTGGGCGGCCCCCTTCATACGACATGTAGGTGATTTCCTGCGCCGAGGGGCTGAAGCGCGGGGTCAGCACAGTATTCGTTCCCGGTGTCAGGTATTGCTGATTCGCGCCGTCCGCATCCATGATGGCCAGACGCTTCACGCGCTCGGTCTTCGGACCGGTTTCCGCGATATAGACGATGCGCGTATCGAAATACGGGTCTTCGCCGGTCAGGCGCGTATAGATGGAGTCGGCAATCTTGTGCGCGATCCGTCGCCAATTGTCCGGCGTCGTGGTCAGGCGGCGGCCGGGCTGGCCATTGATCCGCATGACTTCCCCGCCATAGACGTCCCACAGGCGGAACGAGACGGCAATCTTGCCGTCTGGCAGTTCCTCATAGGCACCGACGACAAGGCCCTCGGTCTGGATGATCCGCCAGTCCGGGAAGCGCGGCTGAACATCAATCGACAAATCCTTCTGGATGAAGGAAGCCGGGTTCTGGATGTCGAACAGGCCGGTCGATTCCAGATCGGCGCGGACGACATCTGCGATGTCCTCTGCCATTTCGGCATTCGTGCCGCGGACTTCAAAGTCCGGAATGGCCAGCGGGGTCGGCTGGAAATTACCCTCGTCCACGCGGACCTGCAGCTGCGCAGCTGCAGGCATGGCGAGACCGATGGGTATCATGAGGGCCAGCATCAAGGCTGTCAGGATACGGGTCA
>DHZF01000058.1 GCA_002414505.1 Hyphomonas sp. UBA5111
AGGTCGAGATAGTTGGTCGGCTCGTCGAGCAGCAGGAAATCCGGCTGGGAGAACAGCACGCCGGCAATTGCTGCGCGCATGCGCCAGCCGCCGGAGAATTCCTTCGTGGCGCGGCCAAGGTCTGCGGTAGTAAAGCCGAGACCGTTGAGCACTTCGGCGGCGCGCGCCTCGGCGGTCCAGGCGTCAATGTCGAGCAGGCGCTCATGGATCTCGCCGATCCGGTCCGGATCGGTCGCGGTCTCGGATTCCTGCATCAGGGCGTGGCGCTCTGTGTCGGCGGCAAGCACGACGTCGAGAATGGTCTCGTCGCTGGCCTCGACCTCCTGCGCGACCCAGCCGAGCCGGGCGCCGGTATTCAGGCGGATGGCGCTGTCATTGCGCGGGTTTTCCACATCCTCGCGGATCAGGCGCAGCAGCGTGGATTTGCCGGTGCCGTTGCGGCCGACAAGGCCGACTTTCCAGCCGGACGAGATCTGCGCCGTGGCAGATTCAAACAGGGGCCGGGCTTCGACCTGAAAATCGAGGTTTGAAATGGTAAGCATGGGCGGCGGTCTACTAGAGACTCCCGCGAAAGCAAGGGCGGGGGTGCGCTATCGGATGATGCGGGCGATCCCGGGCAGATTGCGGGCATCTGCGGGCGGGCGAGATCAGAGAGTATACCCGCCATGCCACCAGTAGGGGGGGACTGAAAATGGCATGGCGGGCGGTTCGCTGCGTCTCTCTTGGGGGAGGGGGGACAACGCAGCGAACGCGAACCTCTCTCTCCACACTGATTTAGGAAGCCTGCCCGTGAGGCCAAGGGCCTCACGCCTTCGTGATGGGTGAAGTTTGGGTAATGTTGTGTCCGCCGTGCGGGCGAGGCCGCATCAGTCCGGTTTCTCCAGCAGCGCAAGGATGGTGCGTACCTCATCGAGCTGTGCCTGGGTAATGCTGGCCAGATTGTACTGGAACACCAGGATCGTCTGGAGCTGGGGTTCGGCCTGTCGGAGGGCCGCCCAGTCATAGCCGACAATGAAGGTGGCGGAGGATGGCTCCGTGTTCACGCGCACGGCGTCGATATACAGGGGACGGGCGGTGGTCGATGACTGCGCCGTCAGGGCGCGCTGATAATTGTTGTCATACCGGACGATGTTCTGTCCATAGCTGGTCAGGGCCCGCCTCAGGCGCTCGTCCCGTATCTGGGAGAGGCTGCCCGTGGAAATCATTTCAAGATATGTCGCAGATTCCGTCGGCAGGGGTGAGGTGAGCGCCGGCGCGAGGAGAAGCTGGTGAAGATTGTCGATGTCCGGAGGCGTTTCATGGGTGCGCACGAGCTCCACAAGCCTGCCCGTGTCTTCGGCAACCTGTTGGGCCTCCGCCGCAGCCACGGCGATGGCAGTTTCAGCTTCGCGGAAATCCTCTTCCAGCCGTTCGAGCAGCAGGACTTCGTTACCGCGCGCGACGCGCGCCTCATTCCAATTATTGACCTGAAGACCGATGAAGACGCCGAAGACAACGATCAGCGTTTCGATCACGACGGTGAACCAGTCCTGCTTGCGCAGCGCGGTCGTCAGGCGCCGGAGGATCATTATGCCGTCTCCTCATGTGTTATCCCAAGTGCGCTGTCGATCAGCCGATGAATCTCAGCAAGCTGGGCGTCCCATGGCAGCAAACCGTCGCGCAGGTATGCGTCATAGGCGTCAAGGTTTTCGGCCACCGCATTCAGAAAGGCTCGATCCTCTCTCATGGCTTCCAAGTTGCATTCGGGTCGCGTCTGCATTTCGCCCAGCTCCGCGTCAAAGACCGGTTGAACCTTTACAAGTTCTGGTCTGAGCATCAGCAAATTATTCGCCAGGGCGTGATCTTTCTCGATATAGGCCAAAAGCGCTTCAACGCGTTGCTCATAGTCAACAAGTGCTGCGCGTAGCGCCGGGTCCCTGATAATGGAAAGGCGCCCCGCATTTGTCAGCTCCGTGACCGAGGGCAAACTGAGGACGTTGATATTGTAGTAATGAGAGGTGGCGATCGCCATGCATTCGGCTTGAGTCAGTCGGTCTCGCTCAACGACGTCAAAAATGACTTCGGTCGCTGAACGAAGATCATTCACGACAGACACCCTGCGTGCACGAACCCGCTCTGACGATTGCTCAACCCTGACAATATCCGGGTGCAGGCGTTCCATGAAATCGGCTTCGGCGACCCGGTTGCCGCGCGCCACGTTCCAGTTGTTCACCTGCAGACCAATGAACACGCCGAAGACGACGATCAGCGTCTCGATCACGACAGTGAACCAGTCCTGCTTGCGCAGCGCGGTGGTCAGGCGGCGGAGGATCATGAGGCCCGCTCCCGCTCTTCCGCCAGAAGCTCAAGGATGTCTTTGATCTGGTTACGGTACCTGATCAGGAATAGGTGATAATTGTCCTGGATAAGATATGCGTTCTGCAACGCAATATGGATCTCGGGATCCTCAAGCAGGACCGTGTGATCGACTGTTTCAACCGCTCCGATCTGGGCGAAAGTCTCGGATGGGGTGCCCGGTGCAACCAGTGTTTTCGCCCTGGAGAGGACTCGTGCCAGCTCATCGACTGGCGCGGTGAACGAGCCACTGAAAATTTGGCGACCAAAGGTGATCGAGCTGTCGAACTCATAGAGCTCGTCTCGCAAGTCGCCATTCGCGATCAGGTTCATGCGCCCGGTAGAGACGAGCTCCTGAAAGGCCGCCGAAGGTCCGGGGAACGTCGACACAGAGTCCACGAGCGCGAGGTCTTCGTTTAGCGTCTGCTCATCGAGGTCGCCTGTACGAATGCCCGTGATGAGTCGGCTGGTTGCTTCGAGCACCAGGACTTGCTGGCCGATACTGCGATTGGTGAGCGTGAGCTGCAACTCGAAATCACGCTCCAGCCTTTCCAGAACATTCCGGGTATCAGCCCGCTCAAACCGCGCCTGGTTCCAGTTATTGACCTGAAGGCCGAGAAACACACCAAACATGACGATCAGCGTTTCGACCGCCACGGTGACCCAGTCCTGTTTGCGAAGGGCGGTGGTGATGCGGCGGAGGATCATGGCGTGACCGCCTCCGGCCCGGAAGCCGGCATGCCCAGCGCTTCAAGGTCGTTGCGGATCGCCTCAGCGGCAAATGTCCCCATAACCCAACGATAATGGGCTGTATCTTCCCAGGTATAAAAACCATCAAGGAAGGCTTCGTCCCTGCAGGCTATCTCCAGCGGCACGACAAGCTCCCGTTTCCTGACCATTTCCTCACTGGCAATCGCGCCGCCACGGATGGCTTCGACAATCTGGTCTGGCCCTTCAAAGGTCAGTGGGCCGGGCTGCACAATGTGGGAGACATCCTTGTATTTGAGGATGGACGTCTCGCCCATTCTTCTTGAGTTGTCATGCAGGAGGTTGAGCCGGGTCGACAGGGCCATCAGCCGCTTGCGCATCCCGGGGGCCTGGTATGGTAGGAAGCCGTCATTGTTGATCAGCTGGTCAAGCGCCTTTGTATCCAGGTTGAAACCGCTCAGCGTCCCTATTGGCGCAAACGCAGCCTCGATCCGCGCCTTCGCTGCATCGTCCGTGCGGCAGGCCCGGAGATCCTCGATCGCCAGTTGCACGATGGGAATCCGCGCCGCGACCGTCTCGCGCGCGGCCTCTATTTCGGCCAGATTGGACTGGATCTCGACAATGGCCCGGTCAAAGGATTCATCGAACAGGCGCTGTTGCTGGCCAGACTGGTTCCAGTTGCCGATCTGCACGCCGAGAAACACACCCAGCACGACGATCAGCGTTTCGATCACGACGGTGAACCAGTCCTGCTTGCGAAAGGCGGTGGTGAGGCGCTGGAGGATCATTTCGCTGTGTCCCATCCGCGCGCGTCGATCTCTTGCGCGAGCGCCTGTTCGGCCTCGTCGACACGGTCAAGGACGGCGTTGTTCCAGTGGTAGAGGTTGCGCGTGGCTTCCCGTGTATTGCCCACGGCTGAAAG
>DHZF01000066.1 GCA_002414505.1 Hyphomonas sp. UBA5111
GGATACGGTGCTTGGCTGATGAGTTTCTGGATTCGCCCCGCTCGCGAAGAAGATCTCGATGAGATCGTTGCCCTCAATGATCTTGCCTTTGGCGGCAAGGCTGAGGGCCGTATGGTTCGGGATCTCGCGAAGAGCGGTGAGAGCGTGCTCTCACTCGTGGCGAGTGACGACAAGACTATTGCCGGCCACATTCAGTTTTTCCGCATGCTGCTGGATGATGAGCCCGTAGCTGTCGGTCTTGGGCCAATGTCGGTGCATCCCGATTTCCAGAAGACCGGTATCGGCAGCGGCCTGATCCAGATGGGGCTGATGGCGCTGGAAGGGGCGGGGGAGCAACTCGTCTTCGTGCTTGGCCACCCGGAATACTATCCCCGATTTGGGTTTTCTGCCGATCTTGCCCAGCCATTCGAGTGCAAATGGTCCGGTGATGCCTTCATGGCGCTGCGTCTTGATCCGGCGGCACCGACATCCGGCCGGTTGACCTATCCGGCGGCCTTTGGCTAGGGCCGCTGAATGCCGCGTTACAGACTCCTCCTCGAATACAATGGTGGCCAGTATCAGGGGTGGCAGCGCCTGCCTGGGATCCCGACCGTGCAGGGCGCCCTGGAAGAAGCAGCCGCAAAGCTCGATGGCGCGCCCGTTGAGGTGCATGGCGCCGGGCGTACCGATAGCGGCGTTCACGCGACGGGACAGGTCGCGCACATGGATTTGCAAACGGATCGCGGAACCAAGGTGGCGGACGCGATGAATTTCCATCTGCGTCCGCACTCGATCGCCGTGCTGAAGGCCGAAAAAGTGGACGAGAATTTCCACGCCCGGTTCAGCGCAACCGAGCGGCATTATCGCTTCATCATCATCAATCGCCGCGCGCATCTGACTTTGGACGAAGGCCAAGCCTGGCGGATCTCCTCCAGGCTGGATGCCGACAAGATGCACGCTGCGGCGCAGACCCTTGTCGGAACGCACGATTTCACGACCTTCCGCGATACAGATTGTCAGGCCAAGTCGCCGGTAAAGACGCTCAACGCGATTTCCGTTTCGCGCTATGGTGACCGGGTCGAGGTGACGTGCCGGTCGAGGAGTTTCCTGCACCGACAGGTTCGCTCCATCGTGGGCAGTCTTGTGGATGTCGGCCGGGGCAAGCAGCCGGTTGGCTGGATTGCGGACATTCTGGCCGCCGCCGAGCGGACGGCCTGCGGGCCAATCTCCCCGCCGGATGGGCTCTACCTGGAAAAGGTGGATTACGAATAGTCCCGCCTGACGCGAAGTCAGTCTGTGCAGAATTCCGCTTCCGCTCTAGCCTCTCTGGAAAACAAGAGGGAGCGAAAAGATGGCCATCGATTTTACGATACCGGAAGAGGCAAAAGAAGTCCGCGAGCGCGTGCGCAAATGGGTGCAGGAAGAATGCATTCCCGCCGAACAGGAAATGGCGAACGGTCGGGCGTTCAAGGACGTGCTGCCGGAATTGCGCAAGAAGGCGCGGGCGCAGGGGCTCTGGTTGCCCTTCATTCCCATCGAGCATGGGGGGATGGGCCTTGGGCCGCTGGCCAATGCGCTGGTCCAGATGGAACTTGGCCAGAGCCATCTCGGCGCGCTGTCGATGAACTCGCAGGGACCGGACGACGCGACC
Source organism: Hyphomonas sp. UBA5111 (assembly GCA_002414505.1). Classification (GTDB taxonomy): domain Bacteria; phylum Pseudomonadota; class Alphaproteobacteria; order Caulobacterales; family Hyphomonadaceae; genus Hyphomonas. The sequence continues at coordinate 1,631 of DHZF01000066.1, forward strand.
ATGCTGACCCTGCTGGCGCATGGTACCGACTTCCAGAAAGAGAAATACCTGAAGCCGCTGCTGAATGGCGAAAAGCGCATTTGCTATTCCATGACGGAGAAGGCCGCCGGCGCGGATGCCACCGGCATGCAGACGCGCGCAGAAAAGGACGGGAAGGGCAATTACGTCCTGAATGGCGAGAAATGGTTTTCCAGTGCCGCCTCCGCCGCCGATATTGCGGTCGTCATGGCCAAGACCAATCCGGACGCGCCTCGCCATCAACAATTCTCGACCTTCATCGTTGAGCTGCCCAATCCCGGCTACAGGATCATCCGGGATATTCCGACCATGGCGGTGCACGGGGCCCATTATGAAGAGATGGGGGGCGGCCATGCCGAGGTGAAGATCGAGAATTTGGTCGTTCCGGAAGAAAATCTGCTCGGCGGAGAAGGGGGCGGATTCTCCATGGGGCAGCATCGCCTGGCCTATGGTCGCCTGCGTCACGGCATGCACAATGTGGCAATGGCTCAGCGCGCACTTGATCTGGCCACGGAACACGTCACGAGCCGTGAGACCTTTGGCAAGCCGCTGGAAGACCGGCAAGGTGTCCAGTTCATGCTGGCAGAATGTGCGAGCCAACTTTACATTGCCCGGCTGATGCTGATGCATATTGCCTACAAGGCCGAGAATGGCATGGACTTGCGGCAGGAAAATGGTATCGCCAAGGTCTTCCTTGCAAACATGGTCCATAAGGTGGTCGATACGGCAATCCAGTTGCATGGCGCACTTGGCTATTCGCTCGATACGCCCCTGGCGGCCTGGTACACGCATATCCGGTCCCAACGCCTCGTAGATGGGCCGGACGAGGTGCACAAATGGATCACCGGCAAGAATGTCATTCGCGCGTTCCGGAAGGACGGCACGACCGCGGCTGCCGCGGGCGGGGACCTGTTGTGATCAAGCTGACCTTTTGCTTGCGTCGCTTGCCACATCTGAGCCGTGAGGCGTTCCAGCGCTACTGGCGGGAGCAGCATGCCCCGCTGGTCGCGAAACATGCCGAAACGCTGGGTATCCTCCGCTATGTGCAATGCCACACGGGGCACGATGCATTGAATGGCACCATGCAAGGCTCACGCGGCGGACCGGAGGCGTATGACGGCGTTGCCGAACTCTGGTTCGAAAGCGAGGAGGCCATGGCCGCGAATACCAGCGAGGCGGCGGTGAAAGCCGGCGCTGAACTGCTGGAGGATGAGAAGAAATTCATCGACCTTGCAAATTCGCCGCTCTGGTTTGGTGACGAGCATGATGTGGTAAGTCGGGGCTAGCCAAGGGCCGCGTCGAGGTCTGCGAGGATGTCCTCGACATCTTCCAACCCGACCGAAAGCCGGACCAGACCGTCGCTGATGCCGTGCTCCAGACGTTCTTCCTGCGAATAGGTTGAGTGGGTCATGCTGGCCGGATGTTGGATCAGGGATTCCGCGTCGCCGAGGCTGACGGCGCGCTGGATCAGGGTGAGCCTGTCCATCATGGCCGTCCCCGCGTCAAAGCCCCCTTTCAGCTCGAAGGCAATCATGCCGCCGAACGCACTCATCTGCCGGCGGGCGAGTTCATGCTGTGGATGGCTTGGCAGGCCGGGATAATGGACTTCCGAGACGGCGGGATGAGCTTCCAGCCATTCAGCGACAGTCAGCCCACTCTCGCAATGGCGCGCCATGCGCAGCTGCAGCGTTTTCATGCCGCGCATCACCAGCATCGCCGTCAGCGGAGCCATCACCGAGCCGGTCATGTCCTTGACCCCGATCATCCGGATTTCATGGATCGGGTCAGCCGGGCCGCACACGACCCCTGCCACGAGGTCGCCGTGGCCGCCGAGATATTTCGTGGCCGAATGAAGCACGAAATCCGCGCCAAGCTCGATGGGCCTGGTCAGCAAGGGGGAGGCGTAGGTATTGTCGACCACCGTCAACGCGCCGGCCTGTCTCGCGATCGCTGAAACAGCGGCAATGTCGACCAGCCGCATGTTCGGATTGGCTGGCGTTTCGAAATAGACGATCCGGGTCTGCTCGCTGATCGCTTCGCGTAAATTGGCCGGATCGCGCAGGTCGACATGGGTGACCTTCACGCCGAAGCGCGAAAGGCCGTCACGCATGAACGCAAATGTGCAGCCATACAGCGTCTTGTCCGTTATGATCTCGTCGCCGGGTTTTACCAGGGTCCAGAGCGTTGCAGAGATGGCGCCCATGCCGCTGGCGGTCGCCAGACCCGCTTCGGCGCCCTCGAGATTGGCGATCCGGGATTCGAGCAGAGCGAGGGTCGGATTGGAGATGCGGGAATAGATATGACCTTCTGTTTCCCCCGCAAAAAGAGCTGAACCTGTTGCAGTATCAGGGAAAACGAAGGTAGACGTCATGTGCACGGGCGGAGTAAGCGCGTGCGAATGATTTGCAGGTGCGTAGCCATGGTGGATGGCGCGCGTTGCGGGTCCGTGGGAGCGAACAGGTTTGTGAGTCATCGGGGGAAGTCTCCTGATCTGTTCGGGTAGAGTAGCAGCACATTTGGGACATGTGCTGTCAATTAATGCCAATCTCAGAATGAGAATTGGCAGAAATAACCAACTGGGGGTTATATGGACAAGATTGATGCTAAGATTGTGCGCGCCTTGCAAGAGGATGGCCGCCTGACCAATCAGGATCTGGCGGAAAAGGTCGGCCTGTCGCCATCGCCTTGCCTGCGCCGGGTTCGGAATCTCGAGAAAGCGGGGATCATAAAGGGCTATTGCGCCACGATCGACCAGAAGGCCTGCGGTTATCCGATTACCTGTTTTGTGCGCATCCGCCTGTCGATCCATACCGAGGACACGATCCAGAAATTCGAGAAGATCGTGAATGATACGCCGGAGATCCTCGATTGTTACCTGATGGCGGGCGGGCCGGATTACCAGCTGCGCGTCGTGACGGGCAGCCTCGATGAATATGAGGAATTGGTGCGGAAGACCTTCCAGAAATTGCCCGGTATTGCGTCTGTCGAGACCAGCTTTGCCTATGGCGTCGTCAAGAAGTCCCGTGTCCTGCCGGTCAAGATCGGGGCCTGATCGGTAATCCGCCGGATGAAATGCCGGAAATGGGCGCAGTTTCCGGCATCTCCTGTCTCAATCTCGCTATGACAGCATAGGCGCGGGAGAGGGAGCTGCTATATAGGCAGGTGATGAGCACAGATTCCCCCGTCCAGCCGCCGCAAGAACCCACTCTTGTTGAATCCCGCAATCGGCCCAGTCGTCGGCCCGGCAAATGGCGCATTTCAAACATCATTGATGGCCGCGCGTTGCGGGTGAAGCTGACCGCCGCTGCGCTGGATAATCTGGGGGACGCCCAGACGATGCGGAAGGCGGCTTTGGACCATCTGCACGGCGCCATGTTCCGGGGCCGCATGATCGCGCAGGAGCGCCTGCAACAGGGCGCTGACGGGCTGGACACAGCCCGGTTGATCGCGGCGGTGCAGGACGAAGTGATCCACGCGCTGTATGATTTCACCACCACGCATGTGCACCGCGCGCGCAACCCTACGGAAGCGGAGCGCCTCGCCATCATCGCCACCGGCGGATATGGCCGCGGCGTGATGGCACCGTCCTCGGACACCGATCTGCTGTTCCTGCGCGCCTACAAGGCCTCCCCGCATACCGAGAGCGTCATCGAATACATGCTCTACGCCTTGTGGGACATGGGGCTGAAAGTGGGTAACGCGTTCCGCACCCCGGCCGAATGTGTCAAGCTGGCGGCCGAGGATGTGACGATCAAGACGTCCCTGCTGGATGCACGTTTCATCTGTGGCGACCAGGCCTTGTCGGCCGAGATGCTGACCAAGTTCAAGAAGGATGCGGTCGACGGCAAGGATGCCGACTTCATCGCTGACAAGCTGGCAGAGCGTGATGCACGTCATGCGCGCCAGGGCGATGCCCGCTACGTGGTCGAGCCGAACATCAAGGAAGGCAAGGGCGGCCTGCGCGACCTGCAGACACTCTACTGGGTCGTCAAACATATCTATGGGGGCCACACCCTGGAGGACGTGATGCAGGGCGGGCCGTTCACGCGTAGCGAGTATGGCTCCTTCATCCGATCGGCCAAATTCCTCTGGACGGTGCGCTGCCATCTGCATTTCGTGACCGGCCGCGCCGAAGAACGGCTGAGCTTTGACTTGCAGTCCGAAATTGCTGCGCGCATGGGTTATCGTGACCGGACCGGCCAGTTGGGCGTCGAGCGGTTCATGAAGCGCTATTTCCTTGTGGCCAAGGATGTCGGCGCATTGACGCGGATCATCGCGGCGAAACTGGAAGCCGAGCAGAAGAAGAAACCGGAAGGATTCCGCCGGCTGTTGCCGCAGAAGACTCCGCAGGCGCTGGAAGACGAGGGATTTGTCATTGATGCCGGGCGGGTGAGCATCACGTCCGAGGCCGTGATGAAGGACGATCCGCTCAACATGCTGCGGCTGTTCATCATTGCGCGGCGCGAGAGCAAGGACATTCATCCGGATGCCCTGTCGGCGATCACGCGCAATCTGAGGGGGCTCAACGAAGAAATTCGGAGTACGGAAGAAGCCCGTGAACTGATTCTGGATGCAATCATCGGCGGAAGGGACCCAGCCCTGATCCTGCGCCGCATGAACGAGGCAGGGGTGCTCGGCAAGGCCATTCCGGAATTCGGCGGCATCGTCGCACAGACCCAGTTCAACATGTATCATCATTACACGGTTGATGAGCATACGATCCGCGCCGTCGAGGCGATTGCGGAAATGGAGCAGGTCAATGGGGAGCGCGTCCCCCTGGCCAGCGAAATCTTTCCACTCATCGAGAATCGCCGCGCGCTGTACCTCGCCATGCTTTTGCATGACACCGGCAAGGGGCGGGGCGACCAGCAGATCGAAGGTATGAAGACCGCGACTCGCGCCTGCCAGCGTCTGGGGCTGCCCGAGGACGAAACGGACCTGGTTGCCTGGCTTGTTGGCAATCATCTGGAGCTCAGCGAGACAGCACAGAAGCGGGATATTTCCGATCCGCGCACGGTGACGCAATTTGCAAATCTTGTGGGATCGCTGGAGCGGCTGCGGTTGCTCTACATCCTGACAGCGGCGGATATTCGCGCCGTAGGTCCCGGCGTGTGGAATGCGTGGAAGGGCCAGCTGATGGCCGACCTCTACCACAATACGGCTGCTGCCTTGCGTGGTGGCCGGGCGGACGAAGCCGGCGTGCAGGCCCATCTCGAAGGTCGCGCCGAAGCCCGCCGCGAAGCCCTGATTGAGGATCTGGGAGAAATCCCGCCGGTCTTGCTGGAAATGGAAACAGCCTATTGGACGGGCTTTGACGTGCCCGACCTGACCTGGCATGCGACCGCCCTCAAGGATCCCGGCAATGTCGTCTGCTACCGCTTCCCGCCTGAGGGCGGCGCGTTGACTTTGCTCGTGTCGGGGCAGGACCGTCCGGGCCTGTTCGCTGACCTTGCCGGCACGCTTGCCAATCTTGGCGCCAATGTCGTCTCGGCGCAGGTCTTCACAAACCGCAGCGGACGGATTGTCGACATATTCATCCTGCAGGATGCTTCGCAGAAGCCGTTCGGCCAGAAGGATTCCACGCGCCTGAAACGTCTTGAAACGGCGTTGATGGACACGCTCGGCGGAACGCGCGTCGAGGAATTGGCGACCTCGCGCATGGGACGCCGGCAGGCTGCCTTCCTCGTGCAGCCTTCCGCCCAGATCCGGAATGACGTCTCGACCGAATATACGGTCGTCGATATTGCCGGTCGGGACCGTCCGGGCCTGCTCTATGATGTGGCCAGTGTTCTGGCCGACAGTGGCCTGTCGATTCATTCAGCGCATGTCGGCTCCTATGGAGAACGCATGTTCGATGCGTTCTATGTCCAGACGGCCGATGGACGGAAGCTGACCGAAAAGGCCCGGATTGAGACACTGAAGGACCGTCTTCTCGACGCATTGGGACAGCATGAACCGGATGCGCCGGAAACGCCGGCCCGGAAATTGAGACGCTCTCGCGCCGTGGACAGTTTCTGAGAATTCGATCAGGGATTCCCGCATGAGCGTCGCCCGCAATACCCTTGTGCAATCTTCTCTGACCCTGGGCAGCCGTATCCTGGGCATGGTGCGCGACATCCTGCTGATTGCGAAGATCGGCGCAGGGCCAATCGGTGATGCCTGGGCGACGGCGCAGCAATTCCCGAACCTGTTCCGCCGCATTTTCGCCGAAGGCGCTTTTGCCTCGGCCTTCGTGCCAACCTATGCCCGCACGCTGGAGGCCGAAGGGATGGAAGCCGCGCGCGATGTGGCGCAGGAGGCGCTCCGCGTTCTGTTCGCGGCGACGGCGGCGCTGACCATCCTTGCGCAGATCTTCATGCCGTGGGTCCTGTTGCTGATCCATGGCGGGCAGGCGGATGATCCGGAAAGCTATGGCCTTGCCGTGCTGCTGACGCGGATCACGATGCCATATCTCACCTTCATGGCAATTGCGGCGCTCCTGTCCGGCGTGCTGAATTCGGCAGAACGTTTCATCCTGTCAGCGGGCGTGCCGACCTTGCTGAACCTGTCCCTGATCCCCGCCGCCTTCGTGGCGCCGGATGCCAAGGGCACGGCGCTGGCGGCGGCAATGGCCTATTTTGTTGCGGGTGTGTTGCAGGCGGGGGCACTCTGGTGGGGCGTTAACCGGCAGAAAGTACGTCTCAGCCTGATTGGTTGGCCGCGCATGACGCCCGCCGTCAAGAAAGTGCTGAAGCTTGCCATTCCCGGCACGATTGCGGCGTCGGGCACGCAGATCAACATCATTGTCAGCCAGTCGCTGGCGAGTTTCGAAGTCGGCGCAAAATCCTGGCTCTACGCGGCGGACCGGCTTTACCAGTTGCCGCTAGGACTTGTCGGGGTTGCCGTCGGTGTCGCCATCCTGCCACGTCTCAGCCGGGCCGCGCGGGCGAGCGATGACGGTTCCAGCCGCCGCACCATGGATGAAGGCATTGGCCTCGCCATGGCGCTGACCCTGCCGGCGGCTGCGGCGCTGATGATCGCGCCCGTCTTCCTGATCGACGCCTTTTTTACGCGCGGCGAGTTCCTGCCATCGGATGCCACCATGTCCGGCAATGCGCTGTTTCATTTTGCATGGGGGGTGCCCGCCTTCGTGCTGATCAAGGTGCTCGCGCCGGCCTTCTTCGCACGGGAAGATACCAAGACGCCAATGCGCTTCGCGCTGGTCTCGGTCGCGATCAACACGGCGCTCGGGGCGGGCCTGTTCTTCTGGATGAAATCCAATGGTCAGGCGGGCTTCATCGGTCTTGCCATTGCCACCTCGATTGCGGCCTGGGTGAACACGGCGCTGCTGGCCCTGACCCTGATCCGGCGCGGCTGGTATGTTCCCGGCGCACGGCTCGTCTCCGGTGTCGTCCGGGCGGCAATCGCTACGGCGATCATGTCTGGCGCGGTCTGGTTCATGCTGGAAAACCTTGCTTTGATTCGGGCCGAACTCTGGAATTCACGCATTGTTTCAGCCGCCGCCATCGTGCTGGCGGGCGGCGTGATTTACGGGTTTTCCGCCCTGCTGACCGGCGCAATCCGCATTTCTGACATTCGTCAGGCTTTGCGGCGCTAGACAAACGCGCTAAAGCGCCAGCCCATGACTGATACACCTGCATCATATAGCGGCCCGCAGCGCATTTTCTCGGGTATCCAGCCGACCGGCAACCTCCATCTGGGCAACTATCTGGGGGCCCTGAAGAAGTTCGTGGACCTGCAGGAGGAGGGCTGGGACGCGGTATATGCCGTGGTGGACCTGCACGCGATCACCATGCCGGTGGAGAAGGGGGCTCTGGTCAGCCAGACCCGCCTGATCGCAGCGGCCTTCCTCGCCTGCGGCGTCGATCCGAAGAAATCCATCCTCTATGCGCAATCCTCGGTGAAGGCGCATGTCGAACTTGCCTGGATCTTCAACTGCGTGGCGCGGATGGGCTGGGTCGAGCGGATGACGCAGTTCAAGGACAAGGCCGGCAAGGATGCCGAACGCGCTTCGGTGGGCCTGTTCACCTATCCGGTGCTGCAGGCGGCAGATATCCTGGCCTACAAGGCAACGCATGTGCCGGTGGGCGAGGACCAGAAACAGCATCTGGAACTCAGCCGTGACATCGCCGACCGGTTCAACCGCGAGTATGATGCGCCGGGCTTCTTCCCCCTGCCGGAGCCGCTGATCAAGGGGCCGGGCGCGCGCGTCATGAGCCTGAAGGACGGCACCAAGAAGATGTCGAAGTCCGATCCGTCGGAATTGTCACGCATTTCCCTTGTGGATGATGCCGATGTGATCGCGAAGAAGATCAAGAAGGCCAAGACGGACCTTGAAGGCGACATGCCGAGTGAAGTGGATGGCCTGAAGGGACGTCCTGAAGTCGAGAACCTTGTCGGCATCTATGCGGCGCTGGCGGGTGAAAGCGTTGAGGCTGTGCTGAAGCAATATGGCGGGCAGGGCTTCGGCGTGTTCAAGCCGGCGCTGGCCGAGGTGACGGTGAACCACCTTGCGCCGATCACGCAGCGCTATCGCGAAATCCTCGACGATACAGGCTTCATTGACTCGGTCCTCAAGGATGGCGCCGAGCGGGCGGATGCGATCTCCGCGCCGATCATCGACGATGTGCGCAAACTGGTCGGGTTCTGGGGCGCCTGATCCTCACCTGCGATACGTACCTGCGGCGCCGCGTTGCATTGACCCCGGCGACAGTCAGGCTACCTGTCGGGCAGCATTCAGACGGTTGGAGAGCATTCATGCGTATCGTGTCCCTTGTTGCAGCCCTCAGCCTTGCGGCCGTTGCGGCCTGTTCGCCGGCCTCTGAAGAGGGCGAAGCCTCGGTGACTGTGAGCGAGGCCTATATCGTGAAGCCGACGCCGGGCCGCGATGTTGCTGGCGGCGGCTTGACCCTGACCGTGAACGGCGCACCCATCGCGCTAGTTGGCGCAGATACTGATATTGCTGACACGGTTGAGCTCCACACGATGAGCATGGAAGACGGCGTCATGAGAATGCGCAAGGTTGAGCAGTTTGACGTGGCTGAAGATGCGCCCCTGGTGCTGGAAAGTGGCGGCGCCCATTTGATGCTGTTCGGCGTGAGCCCCGACATCGAGATCGGTGAGACGGTGGACCTCGTCCTGACCCTGATGGATTCCGAAGGGACCGAATCGACCCTGACGACCGAGGCAGAGATTCGCGGCCTGGGGGACTGAGCTGCGTCCGGCGCTTAATTTCGAGCCGGAATTGCCTTCAATTTGCGTCCTGAAATCACGTCGCCCGAACAATTCCCGGGCAGGCATGTTGCTTGCATATATTTAACAGTAAATAGACTGTTAAAATTGGCGGAACCTCGGCATAGTGTCCTGAACGCAACAGGTTCCGCGTGGGTGTGATTAAATACAGGGTAGAGTGAATGGCATTTGATAGTCGCCTCCCCGCGGCATACCAGGAGGAAGGTCCTGTCGTGACTGTGCTGGGCTCCGATCATCTCGTAACGTTCGACTACGCAGAACCCAGTCCCATCATGTTGTTTGCCCAGCGCTGGTGGCGCCGGACGGTGACGCTCCTGAAAGTGGGCGCCGTGGTGTGCGCGGTTGCGGCTTATCCGATCATGACGGTCGCGTCCAACCGGATCGATGACAGCAGCATTGAGGTGGCCGGCCAGAACTGGACACTTCCGGAAGTTGGCGTGTCAATTGTGAAGATTGCCCGCGAGCTGGAAGGCGGCGGCTGGGCCGGGGACCGGGCCAACTGGCACCCGCAAGCCCGCCTGACCGCAATGCCTGCCTGGCAGAGTGCGACCGCCGATGCCTTGTCCCAACATACCGCGCTTCTGGCGGATTTGACGGTCAAGGATGGCGAGGTCGATTCAGACCTCAAAGCCGCCGCGCGCCTGCTGAAAGGGGTTGAGGGCGAAGACATGCGCCCGCGCCTGACCGCAGCTGCCGAAGCGCTGAACCGCTATGATTCCCGCGCTGGCCGCGACCTTGCCGCCACACCGGACAAGGTGGACAAACTCGCAGCCGAGGCGACTTTGTTTGCAAGCTGGGCGGAGGCCGACCGGATCGACCTGTCAGTCCAGGTCAATCAGGACGTCGTGGAATGGCCGGCCAGCAAGGTCGACATCGAAACCTTCTACAGCGCCAAGGCGCGGGCCCATCTGGCCCAGCAGATGCTGGCTGCTGCCCGCACGGCCGAGCCGCGTCTGGCCCGTCTGCCCTCGGTCAGCACCGCGTTTGATCGCGCCGAACTGGCCTGGAGCCGGGCAGCCCGCATGAAGCCGCTGGTTGTGTCAAATCAGAGCGGCGATGGCCCGTTCATGGCAAACCATCTTGCCAGTATTGGTTTTTATCTCGGCGAAGCGCAGGACGCCTCCCGCAACCTTGCTACGGCTTTGGAGCAGGTGCCGGATGGGGCTCTGGAGAATGTGGCCGGGCTGGAGACGCAACTGGCGGCAGCGCCGTAATCTCACGCCATCCCTTGAACCTGCCCCTCGTCTGAGCCATCTGGAACGGTAAGACCGCAAGCCAGAAAGGGCCCCCAAGGCCATGTTCATCCAGACCGAACCGACGCCGAACCCGGATACCGTGAAATTCCTGCCCGGCCATCCCGTGGCGGGCGATGCGGGCCCGTTCGATTTTCCCGACGCTGCCAGTGCCCGGATCAGCCTGCTGGCGCGCGCCCTGTTCCAGGTCGAGGGTGTGGAGCGCGTGTTCCTGGGCAGTGATTTCGTGTCGATCAACAAGGACACGGACAAGGACTGGAAACATGTGAAGCCGATGGTGCTGGCTGCCATCATGGACCATTACATGGCTGGCCTGCCGGTGGTGGAGGAGGGGGCAGCGCCCTCGACCGACACCGAAGCAGATGTCAGCTATGAGGGGGAAGCCGCCGAAATCGTCGAGGAAATTCGCGAACTGATCGAGACGCGCGTCCGCCCAGCCGTGGCGCAGGATGGCGGCGATATCATCTTCCACAAATTCGAACCGGATACCGGCATCGTCCACCTGTCCATGCGCGGCGCCTGTGCGGGGTGCCCGTCTTCCACGATGACCTTGAAACAGGGCATCGAGAACATGCTGAAGACCTATGTGCCGGAAGTCACTGCGGTCGAGGCCGTGCTGTAGGCACCCGATCTGAGCAAGGGCTGCGGACAGCATTGATTGTTCAGGCGTTTCCCGGCAAGACTCGCACACACATATTCCAGCAACAGAAGGAAACAGGTCATGGCTCACCCGGTGAACGACCATGCGCTCGACGTGATTTTTCGGGACGGACGCAGCTATAACGGGTTTCAGGACAAGGATGTCCCGGAAGTTCTGGTCAGGGCTGTCTATGACCTTGCCAAGATGGGGCCGACCAGCGCCAATTGTTCGCCGGCGCGTTTCGTCTTCGTCTCGTCTGCCGAAGGCAAGGAACGTCTTTTGCCGCTTGTCTCTCAAGGCAATCAGCAAAAGGTGAAGGAAGCCAAATGGTCCGTGATCATCGCATATGACATGGAGTTCCAGGAGAAGATCCCGAAACTCTTTCCGCACAATCCGAGCGCCAAGACCTGGTTCGACAATAATCGCGAGGAGACCGCGTTCCGGAATGGCTCGCTTCAGAGCGCCTATTTCCTGATGGCTGCGCGCTCGCTCGGGCTTGATACCGGCCCGATGTCCGGCTTCGACATGGATGGCGTGAACAAGGAGTTCTTCGAGAGTCAGGACGGCGAAGAGAAGAACTGGCGTGTCAACTGGATCTGCAATCTCGGCTATGGCGACAAATCCACCATCTTTGCACGCAGCCCCCGGCTGCATTTCGATGAGGCATGCCGGATCGTCTAGGCTGAGATGCTCGTCCTTGGACTGAATACTGCCTTCACGGCCATGGAAGCGGCGATCGTGCGCGACGGGGAGATCCTCGCCGATGCGCGCGAGACGATGGCGCGTGGCCAGGACAAGGCCTTGCCGGGTTTTGTCGAGCGCCTGCTCGAAGAGGCGGGTGTGACATTGGCGGACCTGGACCGGATCGCCGTGGTCACCGGGCCGGGCAGTTTCACGGGTATCCGGATTGGCGTTGCCTATGCCCGCGGCCTGTCGCTCGTCACCGAAGCGCCCTGCGTCGGGGTCACCAGTATCGAGGCCGCCATTCCAGCCGGAATGGAAGACACTGTGCTCGGCTGCATTGCCGCGCAAAAACGCCCGCCGGAGCAAACCTGGTGGGTGCAGGGCGTCTCGGGAAATCAAGGCATCGCCGACACGATGGAAGTTGGGCTGGACGAGTTGAAGGCCATGCTGACCGGATTCCACGCGCCCATCTTCATGCAGGGTGGGGAAGCGCTGGGAGACCTGGCAGACGCGCTGGATATTCGTCCGCTGATCCCATCGGCCGTGACGGCGGCGCTGAAGGCGCCCATGTTTGATCCGGCCAGCCATCCCCCCGCGCCTGTGTATGCGCGCGACCCGGACGCGAAATTGCCGGAACCCAAATCCTGATGTCCGGCCTGCTCATATTACGGCCGGACGATGCCGGGCAGGTGGCCACCCTCCATGCCAAATGCTTTGACGATGCTTGGAGCGCCGCTTCCATGCGTGACCTGTTGAAGGATCCGAATGTCCTCACCCTCGGCATCCAGAGCGATGGACAGCTGATCGCCTTTGCAATGGGCCAGACGGTGGCAGGCGAAACCGATATCCTGACGATTGCGACCGATCCGGATCTGAGGCGGCAAGGGCTTGCCAGCCAGCTGATCGAGGCACTGGTAAAGCGAATGGGCGAGCGTGGCGTGATGCGTATCACGCTGGATGTTGCCGAAGATAATGTGGCCGCACGCGAACTCTACCGCGCGCATGGCTTCGTCGAGGATGGCCGCCGGCCCCGCTACTACAAGGCGGCGCGAGACATCCCGGTTGATGCGATCCTGATGTCGCGCTTCCTTGGGATTGCCCGCTAGGTTCGGTCCTGCTGGGCGGCGCCGGAAAATGCGTTATGTTCCCGTTCAACGCGCCAAGGAGGACATCCGATGACCCAGAAACCTGATCCGGCAGACATCCCGCAGGAGGTGTTCGAACTGTATGACGCCTATTGTCATGGCGACCTGTCCCGACGCGCCTTCTTTTCCGGCCTCAGCAAATATGCGGTTGGCGGCCTGACCGTGACGAGCCTCGCGGCGTGCGTCATGCCCGATTATGGCAAGCAACAGACCCAGCCTGGCGCAGACGGTTTGTATGAGGAAACGCTGGTTTACAGCTCTCCGAATGGCGCAGGCGAGATGGAAGGATATTTCGTGCGCCCCGCCGGAGCTGAGCAGACTTTGCCCGGCATTGTCGTCATCCACGAAAATCGCGGATTGAATCCGCACATCCGGGATGTGACGCGCCGCGCGGCGCAGGCGGGCTATGTTGCCTTCGCTCCGGACGCGCTCTACCCCCTCGGTGGCTATCCCGGAACAGATGATGAGGGCCGGGCCATGCAGGCGACGCGGGACCGGGAATCCATGGTTCAGGATTTCATGGCAGCGGCCGATTTCCTGCGCGGACATGCGGCGGTGAATGGCAAGGTCGGTTGTGTCGGATTCTGTTTTGGCGGCGCGGTGGCTAATCTCATGGCAGTGCGCCAGCCCTGGCTCTCCGCTGCCGTGCCGTATTATGGCGGTTGGCCGACGGCGGAAGAGGCTGCAGACGTGAAAGTACCCCTGCAAATCCATCTCGCCGGACTGGATGACCGCGTGAATGGCGGGTGGCCAGCCTACAAGGCGGCGCTCGATGAAAATCGCGCGGAGTACGAGGCCTATATCTATCCGGGCGTGAACCACGGCTTCCATAATGACACGACCCCACGCTACGACGCCGAGGCTGCGGAGCTGGCTTGGGCGCGCACAGTGGAATTTTTCAGCCTGCATCTGGGGTGACGCCAGGAGAGGTTCCGGATGCGTTTGAGGTTTCAATCCACTGGACTTCCTTGAAATGTGAGGGCAAAACATTCCCATGGATCGACTCGAAAAACTCTGTGCCGAAAAAGGCCTCCGGATGACCGAACCCCGGCGCATCATTGCGCGGGTTCTGTCCTCGTCTGAAGACCACCCGGACGCCGAAGAATTGCACCGCCGCGCAAATTCCATGGATGCGTCGATCTCGCTGGCCACCGTCTACCGGACCGTGAAACTCTTCGAGGATGCCGGCATCATCCAGGCGCATGATTTCCGGGATGGCCGCGCCCGCTATGAAGAGGTCCCGGACGAACACCATGACCACCTCATCAATGTGAAAAATGGCGAAGTGGTCGAGTTCCATTCCGAGGAAATTGAGCGCCTTCAGGTCGAGATCGCGAAGAAACTTGGCTTCAAGCTGGTGGATCACCGGCTTGAACTCTATGGCATCCCCCTGAAGGATGAAGGCCAGGCCTGATTAGCCGGTCTCCGGACGCAGCCCGTTCAAGTCCCGTAAAGTATTCAGCGCCCACACTGGCCGGACAGTTTTGACCGGTCCGAACTGGCGCGTGAACTCTTGCCGTATGCCCAAGATCAGCCGCATTCCGGACCTATTCAGATTACGGGACGGTAATTCGACATGCTTCTGGCTTTCCTTGCGAGCTTCATCATGATGACGCAGGCTCCGCCACTGGACGCGGCGCTGACCGCGACTGAAGCGCCGCGCACCCTGCGGGCCGCTTTCACTGTCGAACTGCAAAGCCAGCACGCCAGCCGCGTCTATTCCTATGACCCCCGCAACGAGAAGGGTGCCCGGTGGCAGGTTGTCTCCTGGCAGGGGGAAGATGACGAACTGGAAGAGGTGGCCGCCAACTGGGCCAATGAAGCTGCGCCGGATGGGCGCCTGTTCCCGGACGATCTGCGTGCCAGCATGGGCCGCGAAGTGCGGGTGGAGGATATGGGCCATGCCTGGCGGGTCGCGTTCCGGCACCAACCCTCGACCAATGACGGCGAATTCGATGTCTGGGCGGCCGAACGCCTGCAAGCGACGGCGTGGCTCGACCCCGTGGGCGAGCGATTTCTGCGGATCGACTATCGCCTGCCGAAGCCGGTTGCGGGACCGGAGGGCGGCAGGCTGACCCGCTATGAGCAGAGCTATTTCATCCGGACCGAGCCGCGCTGGGGTATGAGCTATGTGTCCAGCTTTTCGATTGATCTTGAAGCGCGCGCGGCCTTTCGCACGATCTCGCGACGTTATTCGGCGAACATCATCCAGACCGAATTCTTCTTTGCAAGCGCCGAGGCCGAAACTGATTTCGAGATTCGGCGAAAAGGGCCGCAGCTCATGTCTGGATTGCCGCGCTAAGGCGGCTAGATTGGGCGCATGACGATTCACATGGTGAAGCTCTGCGTCGGCGCGGAAGATATTGACGATCTGGGGAACTGGCAGAAGCGCCTGATGAAACAGGGGCATGAGCCGTTCCATCGCACACGCATGGTGCCGAAACAGAAAGACCAGCTGCTGGAAGGCGGGTCGATCTATTGGGTCATCAAGGGGGCGATCCGGGTTCGCCAGCGCATCCTCGAGGTTCGTGAAGTCGCCGGAGACGGTCATACGATGTGCGAGCTTGTCTTCGATCCCAATCTGGTGCGCACCTATGCCAAGCCGAAGCGGCCTTTCCAGGGCTGGCGCTATTTGAAGCCGGGCGAGGCGCCGCGCGATCTGGGCAGCAAGGAAGCCGCTATCGACATTCCGCCTTCACTGGACGCCGCACTCAAGCAGGCGGGCGTCTGGTAGGGGAGGCGACGTATCGTCACCAAAGAGTTTTCCTTGCGGCGTATGTCTTGGTATCCCTCGCGCACGATGAACCAGAGTCCGGGGCAATAATTACGTGATGGATCTCCTTGCGCAGTATGCGCCCCTCCTGCTGGCGCTTGCTGCCGCCGGGATCGCGGCCGGGTTGGCCGCCGGCCTGTTCGGCATTGGCGGCGGGGCCATCATCGTGCCCGTTCTGTATTTCCTGTTTGAGGGCATGGGCTACAGCGAGACGGCGATGCATGTCGCCGTGTCCACATCGCTCGCAACGATCATCCTGACCTCGATCCGCAGCGTGCTTGCGCATAATTCTCATGGCGCCGTCGATTGGCAGATCATTCGCGGTTGGGCGCCCTGGATCGTGATCGGCGCCCTGATCGGCATGGCGGTGAGTGGCTATTTGTCCAATCGGGGGTTGCTCGCGATTTTCGGGTCTCTGGCCTTCCTGCTGGCCGCGCAGCTTTATTTCGGACGCCCCACATGGCGACTGGCGGAGGACATGCCGACCGGCATGGCGCGGGCAGGGCTGGGCGCGTCTGTCGGCGCACTTTCGGCCCTGATGGGAATAGGCGGCGGCACGTTCGGCGTCAGCCTGATGACGCTTTGTGGCCGTCCGATCCATCGTGCGGTTGCTACGGCGGCGGGCTGGGGTGTTGCCATCGGTCTGCCGGGTGCTTTGGCGGCGATTGTCGTCGGCTGGGGCACAGAGGGGCGGCCGCCCTTCTCGCTCGGCAATGTGAACCTCGCAGCGTTTGCGCTCATTTCCACATTCACAGTGACCATGGCGCCCGTGGGCGCGAGGTTGGCGCACAGTCTGGACGCGGCCAAGCTGAAGCGCTGGTTTGCCATCCTGCTCGCAATTGTGGCGGCGCGCATGTTGTGGAAGGCAATTGGCCTTTAGAAAAAGGTCTCTGCGATCCGTTCTATGGCCCAGAAACTGCCCGTGATGCCGATGCTATAGGCCAAGGCTGTGCGCAGCGCGGGTTCGCCTTTGCGATAGAGGTGGCGCCCCAGCCAAGCGAGCGCCAGCACGAAAAGGACGAAAGCGACTTGTCCGGCCTCGACGCCAAGATTGAACAGGAGCAGGGCCATCACTTCCGCGCCCTTCGGCAAGCCGATCTCTGACAGGGCGCCCGCAAAACCGAATCCGTGCACGAGACCGAACCCGAAGGCGATGATCCAGGGGCGGGTTTGCGCGAGCGTCTCCTGTCCCCGCATCCGGTAAATCGCTTCAGCGCCCAGCAGGGCAATGCTCATCGCGATGACGATTTCTACCGGCGGGCCGGGTAGGGTGATCCCGCCGAGGGCGGACGCGGCGAGGGTGATGGAGTGCGCGACCGTGAAGGCGGTCACCGTGGCGAGCAACTGGCGCGGTCTGACCAGCAGGACCAGACCCAGCACGAAGAGCAAATGATCGAACCCGAACAGGATGTGTTCCACCCCGATCCGGAAATAGGCGAATATTGGCGCCCCCTGTGGTCCGCTCAGCTCAACAGAGCTGGCGCCGGGGCGCAGCACGGCTGAAATGTCGTCTGCTTCCAGCCGGTCAAGCCGCAGGAAGACATCCGTCAGGGTGCGGTCCAGGCCGTCGATCGACAGGTCGCCTGAGTTCAGGTCGCAATTCATCGACCAGCGCGTGATCAGGGTTGCGGCGGGCGCCGATATGCGTTCATTCCGGCGCGCGCACTCACCGGGAAACATGGGCTCAAGTTTCAGACGTCGGCCATCGAGTACCGGCTGTTTCCATATGACGTCATACTGGCCCGCCTCGGTTTCGGTAATTTCCAGATAGGCCGGGCGCACTTCATGGGCAGCCGCGCACAGGGCAATCAGGACGACGGCCAGCAGACAGAGTGCAACCCGCATCAGTCTAGTCCCTCTATCACGACCTCATAGCGGGCGATGATGTCCTGAATGGCCTTTTCGTTCGCGTCACGCCGGGTCTGCTCCAGCCAGTCCTTGCGGACCTCTGGTGCGACGTCCTCAAACGGGGAAAGCTTCTCAGGTGTAGATTTCGTGATCTGGACGAGGTGCACGCCATATGCCGAGGCGACGGGGCCTTGCCAGTCCTCGGAGACCGGAAGGGTGGACAGGCTCTCCGCAAAGGCGCCGCCGAATTGGCGCGCGAGTTCCCGGAAAGGAATGTCGCCATATTGCCGCTGGAGCATGAAGGGATCGCCGAGCGTGGCGCTGTCCGGGGGATTGGACCCGCCCAGGCTCGCGAGGGCGGTCTCAGCGGCCGGACTTGCCTCGGCGCCGCGCACATCCGGGCTGAAATAGACATGGCTGAAGGTCAGTGTTGCTGGCTGAGTAAACCGCTCGGGATATCTCGTGTGCCAATCTTGCAAATCCTGTTCGGTCGGAATTGGATCTTCCTGCAGGTCCGAGACCATGAAAGTCATCTTCTGGGCAAGGCGCCGGGTGATGATCGTATCGTTCCGGTCCAGCCCGAGCCGGCGCGCTTCCCGTGCCAGCGCTTCATCACGCACATGGTCTGAGAGCATCGCGGCCATGTCGGCCTCGCCGGGGAGGGCGCCTGCCTCGGACGTGTAGAGCGCGGCCATCCGTTCGAGTTCGCTTGCAGAAACGGAGATGGTGGACTCGGTCCGGGCCGACCGCGCCTGCCAGACTGCATGCGCGCCAAATACCAAGGCCGCCACCACGACAAAATGAACGAGTGGATCTCGCAGGAACTTCAAGGCGCTAGTCCCTTATTCGGCTGGAATGTACCAGATCGGCGAGGTGTAGGCGCGCTCCTGAATGGTCTGGGGCACGTCAGGGCGGGGCTCGACATTCCCGCGCATGGCTTCCCAGGTGGACCAGCGGCAGCTCGGGTTTTCCAGCACACGGACATAATAGGTCGCGCGCTGTGCCACATCGAAATCCGGATCCTGCCAGACGGCTTTCAGCTCACTGGCGCCTTCTCCGGTCGGCGTGCAGGTGTCCATGTCGACGGCTGCGCCATTATCTGCGCAGCGATGCGTGGCCGGGTCGGGCGAGCCATTGTAGCAGGCGACATCATAGATAGCTTCTCCGCCGGACGTGACCTTCACGATCTGGACGCGCTGAAGGGCGCCCATATTGGGATCGCGCTGTGCCCAAGCGAGGAATACCGGAGCTTCACCAGTGCCGACGAGGTCGCTGCCCATCGACACACCGCCCTCATAGGCTTGTCGGGTCAGGTCGGCGTCGTCCAGCATGTCTTCCGTATACCCATACCCGCCAAAGAAACGGACTTTCATGCGTGGGCCGGTCGTTGCAAAGGTTTCCTTGCGGCGGAAGGCATCAAAGATGGATTCGCGCGTATTTTCCTCGGCCCACACGCCGGTCAGGCCAGACGCGGCCCAGCGGGAAAACCATTCCCGTGCATTATTGACCATCGGGTTGTCGGGCTGGGAATCCCAGCTCTTAGTGCCCAGGAATGGAACCGAGCCGCGTGCCATCGGGGTGCCGTCGACAATGCCAACTTTCGACCAGTAGTCATTCTCGGCATAGGCGCCGCCTGCCACATGACTATCGGACGCTCCGACGAGGCCGAAGTGGAACGGATCGAATCCCTGCTCCTCCTGAAGCTTCAAGCCATTGCGGTAGGCTTCGCGGACATAGCCGCCTTCCGTTTTCGACACCTGGAAGGAAGCCAGTAGCCGGTCATAGATTTCGAAGTCGGCCCATTCATCATTGGGCGACAGGGCAGGGTGGGTCTCGCTGGTGCCCTTCACTTGCGTCACCTCGACCAGTGGCTCATTGCGCATGCGCTGGTCGGCGTAGGCCACATCCAGCGGATCGCCATTATAGGTTTCCAGACGGAACATTTGTCCATCGGATACATTCGAATTATGCGGGATGGCGATGGCTTCATAGCCTTCGGCGCGTTGCTCATCCATCCAGTCCCACAAATCTTCCGGATTGGGCGAATCCAGGGTCGAAAAGGCGCGGTCCGGCGCGTCGCCTTTGAAGAAGACATTGCGGTGGAGGTTGCCGCCGGCAAATGAGCCATCCTCATCATTGACAGTTACGGACGTGAACTCATAGGCGGCAAACGTCGTGAACTCGCCGGGCACATAATATTTGTCGGCAGCGTCAATATTCTGCTGCCAGACCGAGCCCATGATCTCGGTGTCGTACATTTCCTCAATCGGTTCGCCCGAGCGAACCGACGCGCCGACGCCTTGGAAAGCCGCCGTAATCTTTGCGGGGTCGGTCGAGAACATATCCTTGGCGCGCGGCAATTCGGAAAGCTCCGTGCCGGGCGTATCCATGACGGGCAGGATGCCAAGATATTCGGCATGGTCGGTCACGGTGTAGAAATCGAGCGGGCCGCCCGCAATGGTCATGTCAAAGCCGGACGGGTGGGTGATCGTTTCGCCCCGGGCAAACCGGTAGGCGTCATCGGCGGTGCGCCGGACATTGAAGATATATGCATCAAAGCTGGAGCGCGTGTGGATGTGCAAGTCGCCGAAATAGGCATTCCGGTCTTCACTGTATCCAGCCGTCCGCCCTGTGACAGGCGCGGTTTGCTCAATTTGCGCAGTATCGCTGTCCGGTGCAGAATTGTCTGGCGCGGAGCTATCACACGCAGCCAGTGCAATCGCCGAAACGGCGAGGCCCAACAATCTCTTCATGTCTTCCTCCCAAGGGGCATGTTTGCCTGCCCTCATGGGTTGGAAGTTTGCGATGATAACGGAAAGCTGTCCAGCTTGACGCCCGGGAAGGATCAGATGGGGCTGATATCGGTAATCTTGTAAGTGAGCGGCGTTTCGCCATGGCTGGCGATGGTTACATATTCGCCTTCCTTGAAGATATGTTCGCCCAGCTTGTAGCCGGCTTCGTCATCCCCCTCATCGTCTTCATCATAATGGAAGAACCAGCGACTGCCGCGATGGGTCAGCAGGCCATCGGCATGCTCGTCAGGGTCCGGGCTGAAGCGCACGACGCGGCAGGCGGACCGGTTGTCGCGCCATGCATCGACATCGATCTGGCCCTCAGCGGTCAGTGGCGCGACCAGCGTGTAGCCTTGCCCGGCATCGCCGTTCGGCAGGCCGGGATTGCGGGCGAGTTGCAGTACGATCTTTGAAAGGCTCATGCCTGAATCTCCTTTAGTGGGCCAACGCCAGAGCGGGGGCGTTATCGGCGCGTAGCAAGCGGCGTGTGGTGCCGCCGAAAATGCGTTCGGCGAGGCGGGAATGACCATAGGCGCCCGCCAGGATCATGCTGGCCCCAGTGCCTTTTGCCATGGCGAGCAGGCCGGAGGAGACTTCGCCTTCGATTTCCATGACCCGTGAGGAAATACCCTGCAGGACCAGCCATTCCACGAGCGCTTCCGGTGCTGCAACCTCGCGTTGGGGATCCTTGTTCAGATCATCCGTGTTCTGGGCGATAATGACGTCACCAAAGGCGCGCAGGAGCGGGAGGTGGAAACGGACGGTCCGGGCTGCGCCATTGCTGCCATCCCAAGCGATAATGGCGGGGCCGTCCATGTCTGTTGTCGTCCCGGCCAGAACGACCGGAAGGTGGGCTTCCATCAGGACATATTCGAAGGACACATTCAGCGGTTGTGAGCCGTCCGCAGCTGAGCGCGGAAACACTACCGCCTCGGACAGGGCGGCGGCATCCGACGCCGCACGCTCGACCGTGTTGACCTCGTGCTTGAACTCGCAGGTGACCGTCTCCTCGCCTTGCGTCGCCTGTTTGAAAGCTTCGCGGGCGTTGGTCAGGACCTCTTCCTGCATATCGAAGACCGACTGGGTGGCGACGCTGGTGAGACCTGCAGCCTCCGGCGTGGCAATCACCATCAGGGCGGCGTTCGGATCGGGCAGGGCGCACAGGGCCCGCAGCGGCACATTCATGCGGCGGGCCAGCGACAGGGCGGTGCGGATGGTGGCAAGGTCGGTCTCAACCGTCCCCTGCAACATGGCGACTACGGACATGGGCTCACTCCTAGCGTCAGTCAGGTTCGATAAATCTGTGTAACATTTATCGACCCCGTTGAACTAGGTGAGACTACCTAATCCGTCCGGCCAATCCTCTGGCGGGCAATCCGGCCTGCAACGAGATTGGTTGGTTCGTCATTTTCCAGTGCAGTATCAAGTACTTGCCCCAGCGTTGTCATCAGGGCCTTCACCTTGCCGTCCACCCAGTCGCGCGAATAGGTGCCGGAAATCTCCGCGCATACATTGATGATCCCGCCGCCATTAATGACGTAGTCCGGCGCGTAGAGGATGCCGCGCCGGCGCAGCAATTCGCCCATTTCCGGAACGACAAGCTGGTTGTTCGCGCCGCCAGCAATCGCCTTCACACGGAATCGCTCCAGCGTCTGTTCATTGATGATGGCGCCCAGGGCATTCGGAGAGAAGATATCAGCCTCGACGTCATAGATATCGTCCGGCTGCACGATCCTAGCGCCGGTGCGGGCCGAAATATCCGACAGGGCCGCTTGGTCAATATCGGTGATGACGAGGTTTGCGCCGGCCTTGGCCAGATGCTCGCACACATGCCCGCCGACCGAGCCGACGCCTTGCACGGCAATCGTCCGCCCGGTCAGGTCATCCGTCCCGAAGGCACGCTTCGAGGTTTCGCGAATGCCGAGATAGATTCCCAATGCGGTGATCGGAGAGGGATCTCCGCTGGCCGCGGCGCCTTCATCGAGGCCGGCGACATGGGCCGTTTCCTCACGCACGATCTGCATGTCCGCCACGCCGATCCCGACATCTTCGGCGGTGATATATTTGCCTCGGAGGCTTTCCACCGCCCGGCCGAAGGCCCGGAACAGGTCGGGTGACTTGTCAGTCTTTGCGTCGCCCCAGATCACCGCCTTGCCGCCGCCGAGGGGGATGTCGGCCATGGCATTCTTGTAGCTCATGCCCTGGCTGAGCCGCAGGGCGTCGCGCAACATGGCCTCGCCGGTGGTGTAATTCCACATGCGGCAGCCGCCTGCCGCCGGTCCCAGCGCCGTCGAATGGATCGCAATGATCGCTTTCAGGCCGCTTGCCGCGTCATGAAACAGGTGGACGCCCTCATGGGCATCAAAGGATGAATGGTCGAACATGAGAGGGTCATCAGTTGCAAATGAAACGAAGGGGCGTTTAGGCCCTTGCCGATGACCGCGTCAACAGGCGCGCGCCCTTGGACATGGCGCGAAAATGGCATATCTGCCTCGGCGCAGGCCAGACAAGGTCCGACATTATCGTCAGGAGTTCCCGGCAAACCCTCAAATTCCGCCCAAATCGCGTTCAGGGTGCATTCTGCTTAACCACCCAGTGCGTTGACACCTCAGCAGGATTTGCGGCGTATCCTGCCCGCCAGACATGCAGCTTCGTCCCATCTTTCTCGCCATCGGCATCATGACCGTCCTGTTGGGCCTGGCGATGATCCCGTGTGCGCTGATGGATTACGCTGACGGCCGGGCGGAAACCTTTGTGTTCGAAGTGTCGGCATTCGGCTCCATCCTGATAGGGGCGTGCATGTGGGTGCTGTCGCGCGGGGATGTGGAGCGGACCGGACAGCGCGAAGGCTTCCTGTTGACCGTGCTGGTTTGGGTCTTCTTGCCGATGATCGCCGCCATTCCCTTCCTGGCATCGGGGATGACCGTCACCGACTCGTTGTTCGAGACAATTTCCGGCCTGACCACGACGGGCGCGACAGTTCTGACGGGCCTGGATGACATGCCGCGCGGCCTGCTGCTGTGGCGCGCCATCCTGCAGTGGATCGGCGGGATCGGCATTATCGTGACGGCCATCGCCATCCTGCCCCAGCTTCGGGTCGGCGGGATGCAGCTGTTCGAGCTCGAAAGCTCCGACATGTCCGGGAAATTCCTGCCGCGCATTACAGATATCGCGGCCTATCTCGGCTTCACCTATCTGCTGATTTCGATGCTCTGTGCCTTGCTCTATTATCTGACGGGCATGGACTGGTTCGACGCGATCACGCACGCCATGACGACCATGTCAGCGGGCGGATACTCGACCCATGATGCATCGTTTGGCTACTTCAGTGAAACCAACGCGCCCTATGTCGCTACGATCTTCATGTTCATCGCGGGCCTGCCATTCAGCTTGCTGGCCATGCTGATGCTGCAGGGGCGTCTCCGCCCCATGCTGTCAGACCCGCAGCCGCGCGTTTATCTGGGGCTGGCTCTCATCTTCTCCACGATCATTGTCGTCTATCACGAGGCGGTGGTGGACCCGCCAATCTTCGATCACATCTTCCACGGATTCAAGGAAGCGCTGTTCAATATCATCTCCATCATGACGGGGACGGGCTACGCATCGGCGCCTTATGACACGTGGGGCCAGCCGGTGATGGTTGTGTTTCTCGGCGCGACCTTTGTCGGCGGATGCGCAGGCTCGGCTGCGTGCGGCCTGAAGATGTTCCGGCTGGAAATCGCCGCGAAGACAATCATCGCCTACTCGCAACGCATGATCCAGCCGCACCGCCGCACGCCGATCCGCTATGCCGGCAAGGCGGTGGACGAGGAAGTGCTGCAATCGGTCATGGTGTTCGTCAGCCTATACCTGCTGACCTTCCTGGTTTCGGCGGCCCTGATCAGCCTGACGGGCGTGGACGCGCTGACGGCCATTTCAGGGGCTGCGACCAGCGTTTCCAACGTAGGACCGGGGCTTGGCCCCATGATCGGTCCGTCCGGCACGTTCCAGCTGTTGCCGGACTTTGCCAAATGGGTCTGCGCAATCGCCATGCTGCTCGGGCGGTTGGAATTCGTTGCCGTGTTTGTCGTGCTGACCCGGCGCTTCTGGCGCGGCTAGGCCTTAATTCCAGGGATTGAACCGTTTGACCGGACGGGCGGGCGCCTCCTCGGCTGCTACAGGTTCCTCGTCTTCGGCATGGGTTTCAGCCGGTTCCGGCTGGGCTTCCACGACGAAATCGGGCTCGGGAGACAGGTCTTTCTCGGCCTCGACCTGCGGCTCCGCCGTCTCGAATGCCAGGTCCGGAGCGGTTGTGTCTTCATTCAGGCCGGTTGGTTCGGTTCCTGGCCACGCATGATCATGTGTGGCGTCAATCACAACCTGTGGGCTCCCCACAGATTCAATCGGATCGCTTGCTTCCATGGGGGCAGGAGGCTGGGCACCAATGCCGGACAGGCTGAAGGAGGGTGGGGACGCTGGCTGTGGATCTGGGACGGGAGCGGGCTCTGGCTCGGGCGCAGACTCGAAGCGGGTTTCCATCGCAGGCGCTTCATCCTCAGCATAAGGATGCGCCCGGGTTTCCGCTGTATCCGGCTCCAGTTCCGTCTCAGGGGTGTTTGGTTCAGAATTGTCACTGCTCAGGCTGCCACCAAGAGCGCCCGTGAAGGCACTGCTAGTGCTACTCAGAAAATTAGGGGCTTTTTCCGGTTCTGGCTTAGGTGGGGACGTGGTGAAGGGCTCCGCCTGCGCATAGTTTGGGGCGTCTGCCACGATGTCGGAAAATGCCGGGGCGTAAGCCTCCGGCTCGGCCACGGTCTCAGCTTCGACCTCGATGTGTGGCGAGTCCTGTTCGGCGGCAGGCGCCTCTTCCGGCAAGGTGTCCACGAACCCGGTTGGAGTGAAGCCGGCGGCCGGCTCATCCAGTGGGCCGGCTTCGTCCAC
This sequence comes from Hyphomonas sp. UBA5111, assembly GCA_002414505.1. Classification (GTDB taxonomy): domain Bacteria; phylum Pseudomonadota; class Alphaproteobacteria; order Caulobacterales; family Hyphomonadaceae; genus Hyphomonas. The sequence continues at coordinate 26,956 of DHZF01000066.1, forward strand.
AGGTTCCAAAGCCGCGGGGGCATCTGGCGAGGAAATCCCATAGCCCATGATCGGGGGCGTAGGCGCCTCAGTTTCTACCGGTTCCGAAGCTTCCGCTATATCTGCGCCGCTAGCGGATTCCGCGACCGCTTCTTCAAGCGTGACGGCCGTGTTTTCATCCGTGAGAATGTCGTCTTCCGACGGCATTGCCTGCGTGCCGAACGTGTCAGTCGAGGGCTCCGCCGCGTCGTCACTTATGTCGTCGATTGTTTCAAAGTCGACCGGGGCGGCAGGCAAGGGCGTATTCACCTGGTTGGCCAGAGAAGCGACCGCTGAAGTAATATCGGACTGGCTGTCCATTTCCCAATAGGCTTCCGGTTCCAGCGGGGAGCTGTCGTCCAGCGGGTCCTCGACCGTATCCTCGCCAGCGGCCACGTCCACGGCTTCAGCGTTTTGCTCGACAGCGTCTTCAGCTAGCTCGGAGGGCGAATCGCCGGCATCGATCTCTACAGCGTCCAGCCCGGCCAGCACCGCACTGATCGCCTCTTCGGCGCCGCGCGCATGACGCTTGGCTTCGCGATAGAGTTCTTCCACAAACAGGGTGTAGGGGCGGCCGTCGCTGTCGATATCGTCCGCGAAGTCGGACGGGCTGCAGGTCTCAATTTCCCGGTCCTGGGCATCCGTCAGCAGGACGGCATAGGGTTCAGGCGTCAGCGTGACACGATAGCCTTCCGTGTCGTGGGTCATGCGGCCGTCTTCGGCCTCCTGCCAGGTCACTTTTTGGCGGCGTGTCATGTCGCCGAGCTTATCTATCAGCCGTTTGGTGGATGGATGCAGCATCAAGACCCGCCTTTCCGTTTATCCAGAACGCTTTCTCTAACAGTTACAAGCTGCCACGCGAATGATCAAACGCCCTGTCACGCCAAAAACCGTGAAATGATGTTAAATCCCGCAAGTTAGGCTTTCCGTGAGGTTAATTCGGCGACTTGGAGGCGGATGGGTAGTAGGTCATGCGCACCAGAACGGCATCGGAACCGTCTTCCAGAGGGTCGAAAACGCGCTGAAACTGCGCATTCGCTTTCATTTCGTTGCACATCAGAAGACCTGCGGACGTGTCCTTGCCCTCCACACATCCTGCCCGTGCGGATTCCGGCAGGTCGCTCAGGCGATAGGTGCCGACATGTTCTCCGTTCGGGCCGGCCACGTCCGGATGGGTGGTCGAAACGCGGTAGACTTGTCCCAGCGACCAATCAGATTCCACGACATAGACGGGCCTTGTGTCTGTCTCTGCAACAATATTGAACACGGGATATGCTTGTCCTTCTGACGTCATTTTGTCAGGAACGACCTCATATCCCGAAAAGGCGGCCCGGAGAGAAGTGGTGTTGAACGGTATGGCCCCCGTAACGCCCATCGCGCCATCCGGCCCAATCGAAGCGACGGGAGAGGCTTGCTCGGCTTCGATGTTTTTCCTTTCGGCTTTGACGCGCGCGACATCCTTCAGAAAGTCTTTCACCGGCTCTCCCTTGGCGACCGACAAGTCGGTCCTGTATCCCCGGACAATTCCATCCGGGTCTACCAGCAGGTAGGAAGGGGTCCAATTAATCTGCAACGCCTGACGCAGGCTCGCATCCTCATCAATCAGCGTGGGGAAGCTATACCCCTTTGACTCGAAATAGGCTGCGACCGACCCATGCTTGCCAAACATGTCCTCCGGTGCTGTGCGATCGGTATTTAAGGGCGTGTGGATCGACAGGAAGTCGAGATCTGGGTCCTGTTCAATCGCAGTGACCAGCGCAGCTGTGTAGGGCGCATCGGCCATACTGTCGCCGCACCACAACCCCCAGACGTGAAGGATCGTCCAATTAGTCAGCGAAGCAGGATCAAAGGTCGAGCCATCCGCCATTTCACCAGATAGCGGGGGCAGGGCCTCTCCCAGCAGGGCGTGTGTGTATGGGCGGCCATCGGCATCCCGTGCAATAGCTTCACCCTTCCGGGCCTTGGCCGATTCCGGAAGCGGGGCATCGGCCATCGTGAAAGACGTCGCGCCGTGCGGATCGGTGCTGACCCCGTGTTCATGGTGGTGCGGTACGCTTTCACATGCGGACAGCAAGACCAGTCCGGCAGCGGCTAAGATTGCACGCTTCATGGCAACTCCTTCGTAGATGACCGGATCAAGGCTAGCACAAAGACGGGTTCCAACAGCAAGGCCCCCTTACACAAGTGGTGTCTGCCAAGACGAAAGCCTGCAACCAAAGGTTACTTGATATTCCCGCGGGTGGTGGGAGGTAGTTGAGCGCCCGATTGCTGCGGTGCAAAAAAATCGGTCAATCGGCCACTTTTAGAACGATCACTCGAAATTTGATGTTCAAAATACCCTGACCTCTCCTGAACCTGAACTGGGCGTTACAGATTTCAGATTGGGAGAATGAGATGATCATATTGAAAAACCGGCAGCGATGGTTGCGGAAAACACCCTTAGTGTTGGGGGCAGTCCTGGGCGCGACGAGTTTGATGGCACCCGCTTATGCACAGGAAGATGACAGCGCCGACGAGGCAAGGTTTGAGGCCGTGGTGGTCGAAGGCCGCCGCGTTTCGCAGACAGATCTGGCAATCGGGCAGGATGAGGCAAGCAACACGGTTGCGGTCACTCGCAAGGAATTGCTGTCCGCGCCGTCAGGCATCTCGGGTCTCAAGATGCTGGAATCCCTTCCGGGGTTCAACGTTCAGACCGATGGTGCGCTGGGGCTCTATGAGTTCGGCAATTCCGTTACCGTCCGTGCCTTCAATCTCCAGCAGATAGGTTTCGTCCTGGATGGTGTGCCGATGGGCCGATCGGATGCGTTCGGGGGCAGCCCGATCTTCCGCTATGTGGACAATGAAAATCTTGGCTCCGTTGTGGCCTCGCCGGGCGCAGGCGATGTGTCCCTGCCCAGCTATGCGTCGCTTGGCCCAATCGTGTCCTACAATACGATTGCGCCGTCCGACGAAGCAGGCGGTATGCTCTCCTACACGCTGGGGGATGACGATCTGCAGAGGACCTTTGTCAAACTGGAAACCGGGGACATCAACGGCTTTTCGGCCTATATCAGTCGGTCCAAGACGGACAGCGATCTGTGGAGGGGGCCCGGCACGATCGACCGTGAGCATATCGAAGGCAAGATGCGCTACGAGTTTGATGCCGACACATTCGTCACGGCGTCTTATGTTTCGAACGACTTTTTCGACTATGATTCCCCATCCAACTCCCGCGCCGGGTTTGAGGCTGTGGGGACCGATTACGGATATTCGGAAACCTTGCCGGAAGGATGTATTTCTCCGGTCAGCGTCGACTTCAACAATGATGGGGTCATCAACGACGCTGACTATGTTCCGCTCCAGACAGGCAGTTGCACCGGATATTATCAGGACCGTGTGAACATCCGTCAGGACAGTCTTTATGCCCTCAATTTTGAATCCGACCTGGTGGAAGGCCTCAGCACGAAGGCGACGCTTTACTATGAAGACAAGGACGGTTTCGGCGTCTCACCCGACGGGTATGATAACACGCTGAGCCGCTATCAGGACCAAGTGGACGTCGGCCTGGATGTTACGCATCCGCGCGGCGTCCAATACGGGTTCTCGGGCGTGGGTGGCACACGGAAGGGTGCCGTTCTGGGGTTTGAATGGGAGCTCGCCAACCACACGATTGAAGCGGGCGGCTGGTATGAGGAAGACGAGTATCACCGGACCCAGAAACGTCTGAATAATGCCGACGGCAGCGCGGATGGCGCGGTCCTGTTCGACGAAGTGGCCTATTATCGGCGTGACTATGTGTCGGTCCGTGACACGATGCAGTATTATCTCAAGGACACGATCAGCCTTATGGAGGATCGCCTGAATGTCGAAGTAGGCGCCAAGCTGCTCGATATCGACTATTCCCTTGATGGGTATCGTGACTATGCGGACTATGCCATTCGGGTGGACACGCCCGGAGGCGGCGACACGCTGCCGGGCTACGGGCCGCAAAGCGTCTCTGCCAGCTATACGAGTGACCTGCTTCCCAATGTGGGCGCGGTGTATGACCTCAGTGATACCGATCAGGTATTCGCGTCCTTCTCCATGAACTATGCGCTGCCACGCGGCGCGGACGATATCTTTTCGACAGCGACGAGCTTTGTCGCTCCGGCCCCTGACGCAGAAGAATCGACCAATTACGAAATTGGCCTGAGGACCAATCGGGCTACGTTCAATGGCGCGGTCGCGGCCTTCTATACTTCTTTCGACAACCGTCTCGTGACAGGGAATGTGATCAATCCGGCGACGCTCCAGCCGGAATCCTTCTCAGTGAATGCCGGCTCGACCACGGCCTATGGTGTCGAGGTGTCGGGTGTGTGGCAGCCGGAAATGTTTGATCGCAAGCTCTACGGCGACGTGAACCTGACCTACAATAATGCGACCAATGATGATGCGTTCCTGGGCAATCCGTCCGGCAGCTTGCTGGCAGACAGCCCGGAATGGATCTTCAGCGGCGGCGTCACCTGGGAACCAACCGAATGGTTCGTCGGCAACCTGTCAACGAAATATACCGGCGACCGCTACGCCGATTTCCGGGAAGCTGCAGACAGTCCCGGCAACAAGATGGAAGGCTACTTCCTGTGGAGCGCTTACGCGGACATCGGTGGCCCAAACAATTTCGGCCTGCCTGAGAATGTCAGCCTTCGTGTGAACGTGGACAACATCTTCGACGAGGACACGCTGGCCTTTACGTTCACCACGACAAGTGGCGGCAACGCCTTCTTCCGTCCGCTCAATCCGCGCACGGTTCAGGCCACGCTGACGGTAGCCTTCTAGGTTTCCCAGGCCCCAGATAAAGAAAGCCCCCGGTCCGAGGACCGGGGGCTTTTTTCATTGGATGATGGGGAAGGGGGGTTAGCTGAAGATCTCGAAGAGACCAGCTGCGCCCATGCCGCCGCCGATGCACATCGTGACAACGCCATACTTCGCGCCGCGGCGCTGGCCTTCCATCAGCAAGGATCCCGTGCAGCGTGCGCCGGTCATGCCGAAAGGGTGGCCGATGGAGATCGAGCCGCCATTCACATTGTACTTCTCCGGGTCGATGCCGAGACGGTCCCGGCTGTAGAGACACTGCGAGGCGAAGGCTTCGTTCAGTTCCCAGAGGTCGATGTCGTCAACCTTCAGGCCGTGGCGCTCCAGCAGGCGTGGCACAGCGAAGACAGGGCCGATGCCCATTTCGTCCGGATCACAGCCAGCGACGTTGAAGCCGACGAAACGGCCGAGCGGTTTCAGACCGCGCTTCTCGGCTTCCTTGGCTTCCATCACGACGACGGCTGCGGAGCCGTCTGACAGCTGGGATGCGTTACCGGCGGTGACGTATTTGCCTTCCTTGACGACCATGCCGCCAGAGAAAACCGGCTTCAGGCCGGAAAGGCTTTCAAACGTCGTGCCCGGGCGGTTGCACTCGTCGCGATCACATACGACTTCCTGCAGCGTCTCTTCGCCGGTTTCCTTGTTGACCAGTTTCATTGTGGTCTTCAGCGGCACGATTTCCTCGGCCATGTAGCCTTTTTCCTGGAAAGCGGCGGTGCGCTTCTGGGATTCAGCGGAGTACTGGTCCTGGTATTCGCGGCTGACGCCATAACGGTCAGCGACGATTTCAGCGGTCTCGATCATGGTCATCCAGATCGCAGGCCACTTCTTCATCAGTTCGTCTTCGGTGTAGCGGTGCAAGTTCATGTGGCCGCTGCGCGAGACGAGGGACAGGGATTCAACACCGCCGCCGATGGCAACAGGCGCGCCTTCATTGATGACCGTGTGGGCGGCATTGGCAATCGCCTGCAGGCCGGACGAACAGAAACGGTTGATCGTGGCACCGGACGTCGTGGACGGGCAACCTGCCCAGAGTGCGGCGTTACGGGCCACATTGTGTCCGGTCGCGCCTTCAGGCTGCGCGCAGCCGAGGAACACGTCTTCGACCAGACCGGCCTCGATGCCGGCGCGATCAAGGGCGCCCTTGATGGCCGTGCCGGCCATCGTGATCCCGTGTGTGTTGTTCAGTGAGCCCCGGTTGGCTTTGGCCATGCCTGTACGGGCATAGGAAACGATTACGGCTTCACGCATGAGGTATCCTCCAGTGTATGCGATGCTTGTTGCGGCGCACACTAATCACGTGATTACCGCAAAGCCAGCCTTACCTTTGCGTAAACGGAACTCGGGACGATCCCTTTCCTACCCGCGATTGCCGTCTTCAAAACCTGCGAGGGTCCATTCGGCAAATTCAGCGAGATTCCCGCCACGGAACAGGAAACCGGCTACGCCCGCCGCGCGCGCGGCGGCCATGTCGGTTTCCTTGTCGCCGATGAGAAAACTCTGCTCTCGTTTGACCGGGAACTCGGACATGGCCGCCAGGAGCATGCCGGGATTGGGTTTCCGGTCGAAACTGGCCTTTCGATAAGCCGGATTTTCGCCCTCTTCATGGTAGGGGCAGTGATAGATCCGGTCGATGCGCGCACCCTGTTGGGCCAGTTCGGCCAGCATCCAGTCATGCAGCGTGTGCATGTCTGACTCTGTGTAATAGTTGCGGGCAATTCCCGACTGGTTTGTCACCACGAAGACGTACCAGTTCCGGGCATTGAAGGCGGCGATGGCCTCTGCCGCTCCGGGAACCCATTCGAAATCCTCCAAACGGCTGACATAGCCTTTGTCGACGTTAATCACGCCGTCACGATCAAGGAACAGGGCAGGTCGGGAAGCGCTCATCCCGCCGGTCTTTGCCCGCAGTTTCTCGCAGTTGCAACACTCGGACTTGTGGTAAATTTTCTGGACCTCTTGGCCGAAAAGCGATCTCATCCTTGATGGAGGGGCCGTCAGAGCCCCCCTAAATGCCTAAGGGAGGGCAAATTATGGAAGACATTGTACCGCTCATTCTGAGCGCTATTGGCGGCCTTGTGGTCGGCCCGCTCGTGTCACGACTGACCGGCGGCGGCGGCACCGGCGGACTGATTGGGGGAATTGTCGGCGGCATCGGAGCCCATTACGGGCTGGACGCGGCCAATATCCAGGTCCTGGGCGATGTGACTGCCAGCGCGACATCTCCGATGAACATCATCAACACGCTGCTTGAAGGCGGCGTCGGTGGCGGCATTGTCGGCGTACTGGCCGGCCTGCTGATGAAGCCGAAAAGCTAAAACCTACCGGAACTCATGTTGAAGCCGGCTCCGTGTGGGCCGGCTTCATTCGTCTGAGGGGAGCGCGTCCTTGTTGGCCTGTACCCCGCGCAGGAACGGTATGATGGCAAGGGCCGTCAGAACGCCCGCCAGCAGGAAGGCAGCTCCCGGAAAGCGGAAGGGTGTGCCCTCTTCGGTAAAATAGAAGAGCGTGCCGGACATGATCAGCGGACCGAAGATCATGGCGAAGGAATTCAGGCTGGCCGACGCTCCCTGTAATTCGCCCTGCGCATTGCGCGGTGTCACCGATGACATCAGCGAGTTGAGCGTGGGGCTCGCGACGCCGCCCAGCGCGCCGAGCGGGATGATCAGGTAGACCACCCATCCGGCGCCCGCAAATCCATACAGGACCAGCGCGATCGCATTGATGGCAATGCCATAGAGCGTGGTGCGAACTGCGCCGAGCCGTTTCAGGACGATGCCGATCAGCCCGGCCTGCACCACGGCGGCGCCCAATCCCACAAGGCCGAGCGACAGGCCGATTTCCTTCGGCGACCAGTCATACCGGATTTCGCCATGCACCGACCAGGTCGCCGGATAGACGGTATGGGCGAAGAAGAAGATACCTGCCGCGACGAGGAACCAGGACACATGCGGCAGCTTCGAGAAATGTTTCACGGCGCCGAACGGGTTTGACCGCGCCATCACGAATGGACGGCGATGTTCCCGGTCCAGCGATTCCGGCAGCACGAAAGAGCCATAGGCGAAGTTCAGAAGAGCGAGCCCGGCTGCGGCAAAGAAGGGCGCGCGCGCGTCGATATCTCCGAGGAAACCGCCCATTACGGGTCCGAAGACGAAGCCGAAGCCGAAGGCAGCCCCGACCATGCCAAACGCCTTGCCACGATTCTCCGGCTCGGTGACGTCCGCGATATAGGCATTGGCGGTCGCAGAGGTCGCCCCGGAAATGCCGGACAGGGCGCGGCCCAGAAAGAGCAGCCAGATCGAATTGGCAAATCCCATGATCAGGAAGTCCAGGGACAGGGTCGCAATCGAGGCGAGCAATACGGGACGTCGCCCGAACCGGTCCGACAAGGCGCCCAGCATGGGGCCGAAGAGGAAATTCATGAAGGCATAGGTCGCACCGAGGCCGCCAATATAGAGCGTGGACCGCTCAGCGCTGATGTTGCCGAGTTCCTGAACCAGGGTCGGCACGACCGGAATGATCAGGCCGAAGGCCAGCATATCGATCGCGACCGTGATGATCACGAACATGAAGGCATTTTTGCCATGGTGCGCTGCAGTCGGGGCGGAGTCAGTCATGCGCGCATCTGGCCGCAGCCGCAGGGTGGGTCAATGCGTTTATGCCCGTGATGGCAGGGGTATATCGCCGCGTGAAGTCTTGTCGTGCACGGCGTGTTGTGGCCACCTGTGTTGCATGGCAGACGGAATACCCATCACACGGCGGGAGGTGTCGCCCGAACGGGCCGACGGAATCCGTGACCGTGTCCGCCAGGCCGAACGGCTGGGGGATGCGCCCGATGCGTCGCGGCTGGCGGTTCCCGAGGATGCGGCGGGGCTGTTCGCGCTTCTGTCAGATCCTGCCGTCTATGCGCCCATTTATACTTTGCCGCGGCCCCTGACCGAGGCGAGCGTTGGCGCATTCATCCAGCAACACCTTGAGGAGCGCGAGGCCGGCACAGGCCTTCTGTTTGTGCGCGCGGCAGAGGACGGGCAGATCATGGGGTACAGCGATGTTCAGGTCTGGCCCCAGTGGGCCGCCGGAGAGTTGGGCGGCGCGCTGCACCCATCCCAGCATGCCAAGGGGCAGGGGACGCGCGGCGCGGTGGCCAGTTTCACCTGGATGTTCGAGGCACTCGATCTGGATCTGCTCTGCGAAACGGCCAGTCTGGAGAACGTCCCGACGCAGCGCATGCTGGACGGGATGGGCTTTGCCCGGATGGGTGAGATTGAGAGTGTGCGGCCGGACGGGTCGCGGCGCCGGTCCCTGGTCTGGGAGATAACGCGCGCCGACTGGCGAACCGGGCAGGGTGGCGGCCAGCCTTAACAGCGCCCGAAAGGACAGTTAAGGATAAGGGTCTCAACCCGGAGGGCCTTCGACTGTGCTGATCTATTTCATACTCGGCCTCGTGGCCGTCCTCATCGTGTTTGGCGTGTTGATCTACAACCGGCTCGTCAGCCGGTCGCAGATGGCCGACAATGGCTGGTCGGATATCGACGTCCAGCTGAAGCGCCGCGCCAATCTCATTCCCCAGCTGGTCAGCACGGTGCAGGGCTATGCATCGCATGAGCGGGAGCTGTTCGCCGACGTCGCAGAAAAGCGGGCGCGGGCGCTCGCGGCGGGCGACGATCTTGCCAGCCGGGGCGCAGCGGAAAGCGCCTTGTCCCAACCGGTCGCCCGCCTGATGGCGGTGGCCGAGGACTATCCCGATATGAAGGCGAGCGGAAACTTTCTCGAACTCCAGAAGGAACTCGCTGACACCGAAGACAAGATCGAGATGGCGCGCCGGTTCTATAATGGCGCGGTCCGGGAACTGAACACGAGTGTGCAGAGCTTTCCGGCCAATCTGTTGGCGGCCCCCCTGGGGTTCCGGGAGCGCGCCTATTTCGAAGTCGACATGGCGGACCGGGCGTTGCCCCAGATCGACATGGGAGGCGCTTCATGAGCGTGCGCGCGTTGATCCTTTGGCTCACCGCCTGCCTTGTTTCGCTTGGCGCGGTGGCGGAAGAGAAGATCGACAGTTTCGATGTGGCGATCACCGTTGAGACCGATGGTGATATCGATGTGTCAGAGACGATCCAGGTGACGTCCGAAGGCGTGCGCATCCGGCGCGGCATTTTCCGGGATCTCCCGCGATACTATGCTGATGATGCAGGGCAGCCCGGCGACAAGCTGCCTTACCAGTATGACGTGAAACGCGTGACGCGCGACGGTCGTCGCGAGCCGTACACGGTCGAGAAGGACGACAATGCCTTCCGGATCCGGATTGGCGATGCCGATGTCTTCCTCGAGCGTGGCAGCCACACCTATGAAATCGAATATGAGGTGAAGAACCAGATTCGCTACTTTGACGACCATGATGAATTGTATTGGAACGTCACGGGGAATTACTGGCTGTTCCCGATTGCCCAGGCCGCTGCTCGTGTCACCTTGCCTGAAGAGGCGCGGGTTACGGAGCAGAATGCCTATACAGGCGGGTTTGGTGATGTCGGTAGCGATTACGCCTATCAGCAGAGCGGTGGCGCACATGTGTTCGAAGCGACCCAGCCGCTCAACGCGGGGGAGGGATTGACCGTCTCGCTCAGCCTCGAAAAAGGGGTAATCGAGCCACTTTCGCTGTCAGACAAGAGTACGCTCTGGTGGTTCCGGTACGGATCGCTCGGGGTTTTGCTTGCCTCTTTCCTGGGCGTGCTTGCCTTCCTGATGCGGGGTTTCCGGAAAGTTGGGGAGGACCCACCCAAGGGGCCGGTTTTTGCGCGGTACGAGCCGCCGCAGAGTCTGTCACCCGCCGCTGTGCATCACATCTACTATCGCGGTCTGCGGGGGCATGGCGCCCTGATCTCCACGCTGATCAGCATGGGCACCAAGGGGGCTGTCGACATCGACGCCTCGGAGAAGAAGTCGACCATTCTGACGCGCAAGCCAGAGGTTTCGGCGGCCCTGTCAGCAGACGAGCAGCAACTCAATGACGATTTGTTTGAGGGCGCCTCCACGCGTACGCTGGGCGGCAAGTATGATGCGAGCTTTACAACGGCCTATTCGCTGTTCCGGAAATCGCTCTCCCGGAAATATGGCAAGGCCTACTTCCGCTGGAATCTCGGTTATACGCTTGTGGCGGTCGTGTTGACCATCGCCGGCATCGTGCTGGCCGTGACGCAAACTATCAACTGGTCCTGGTGGCATATGGCCGTCATTCTGGCTCTTGCGGCGATCAATGGTCTCTTCATGTATCTGATGCCCGCGCCAACGCCCAAGGGGCAGAAGACGCGGACCGAAATCGAAGGGTTCAAACTGTATCTGGAAAAGGCCGAAAAGCTTCAGATGAACTCGGTAGATGTGGGCAGCGATGCGCCCCCTCCGATGTGTGTGGAGCGGTATGAGCGGTTTCTTCCCTACGCTGTCGCGCTCGATGTGGAAAAACCGTGGACGAAGTATTTCGAAAAAGCATTGCCTGCCGCGGCCGCAGCCTATTCGCCGGCCTGGGGGCATTTCGGCAGCCGGTCCTTTGGCAGTGTCGGCGGCATGAATGATGCGATCATGTCGAGTATGAGCACGGGAGTCAGCAGCTCCCTGCCGCAAAGCTCCAGTTCGTCTGGTGGTGGGGGAGGCGGATTTTCCGGTGGTGGCGGCGGAGGTGGCGGCGGCGGCGGCTGGTAGGCCCCTAGTCGAGTGCACCGCCCCGGCCCTGGCCGGACGTGAAGCGCGAGGCGCCTTCCACGGCGCTGCCCGCGCGAAGCACTTCCAACCCGCCTTCGGTTTCTGCCTTCAGGGCGTCCGGCAGGTCGAGGCTCCATTGGCGCAAGGCGGACAATCGGTCCTTCTGCATGCAGAGCTGCGGGAAGGCCGCGATATGCTCTGCCACATTCATGGCCTTGGCGAGGGCGGTTTCCTCATCGGTCTTGTAATTGGCGAGACCGATCGCGAGCGCTTCCTCCGCGCCGACTTCCCGTCCGGTCAGGATCATGTCCATCGCGCGGGAGGCGCCGATCAGGCGGGGCAGGCGGATCGTACCGCCATCAATCAGGGGCACGCCGAAGCGCCGGCAAAATACACCGAATTTCGCAGAGGGCGAGACGACGCGCAGATCGCACCATGCAGCCAGCTCGATCCCTCCGGCCACGGCATAGCCGTCCACGGCGGCGATAACAGGTTTCGAAAGTTCGAGACGGCTTGGTCCCATCGGGCCGAAATCACCCTCGACCTCCACCCGGTTGCCGCCGCCGGCAGCCACGGCCTTCAGGTCTGCGCCGGCACAGAAATTTCCGTCGGCACCGGTCAGGATCGCCACACGGGCGCTGTCGTCGGAATCAAACTCCTTGAACGCGTCGTAGAGGGCCTTGGCGGTGGGGCCGTCCACGGCGTTGCGCGCTTGCGGCCGATCTATGGTCACGATCAGGACCGGCCCGTTCTGGTTTATATGTACGCTGCTCATGATGGTTCCTCCGACAAGGCACTCGTAACCATGTCCGCAGACCGCAGGTTTGAGAACAATCAATAATGCTGCGTCCGGAACCCTTTAGCGGCTGAGTTCCTTCATCGCTTCGTCAAGGCCATCCAGCGTCAGTTCGAACATGCGGTGTTCGCCAATCAGTTCCCGGATCAGCTTGATGGAACCGGTATAGTCCCATGCGCCTTCCTTGACCGGGTTCAGCCACACAAAGTTCGGGTAGCGCTCCACGAAACGCTGGATCCAGATGCCGCCGGCTTCCTCGTTCCAATGCTCGACCGAGCCGCCGGAATAGGTGATCTCATAGGGGCTCATCGTGGCATCGCCCACGACGATGACCTTGTAGTCGCTCGGATACTTGTTCAGCACGTCCCAGGTCGGGATGCGGTTGTTCATGCGCCGACGATTGTCCTTCCACAGGCCTTCATAGGGGCAATTGTGGAAGTAGTAGTATTCGAGATTCTTGATCTCGGACCGGGCCGCCGAGAACAGCTCCTCCATGATGCGGACATACGGGTCCATCGATCCGCCCACGTCGAGCAGCAGCAGGACCGAGACCGTATTGCGCTTCTCCGCGCGCATCTCGATGTCGAGATAGCCCTTGCGCGCCGTGTTGCGGATCGTCTGGTCGAGGTCCAGTTCATCCGGCGCGCCCTTGCGGGCCCATTTGCGCAGCCGCTTCATGGCGACCTTGATATTGCGTGTGCCGAGTTCGACCGAGTCATCGTAATTCTTGAACTCGCGCTTGTCCCAGACCTTCACGGCGCGGCGGTGACGGGATTTCTCCTGGCCGATGCGGACACCTTCAGGATTGTAGCCATTCGCGCCGAAGGGCGAGGTGCCACCCGTGCCGATCCATTTATTGCCGCCCTCATGGCGTTTCTTCTGTTCCTCGAGCCGCTTTTGCAGCGTCTCCATCAGTTTTTCAAAGCCGCCCATGGCTTCGATTTCGTCCATCTCTTCCTTGCTCAGGAATTTCTCGGACATCTTGCGCAGCCATTCCTCGGGAATGTCCTGTACGTCGACGGCATCTGCCAGGCTGTCGAGCCCCTTGAAAACGTGACCGAAGACCTTGTCGAACTTGTCGATGTTGCGCTCATCCTTCACCAGCGCGGCGCGGGAGAGATAATAGAAATCCTCGACGTCCATATCGATGACCTGCTTGTCCATCGCCTCCATCAGCAGAAGGTACTCCTTCAGGGTGACGGGCACTTTGGCTTCGCGCAGCTCATTGAAGAAGTTCAGGAACATGGGCGGGTCTCTTCGTTTGGTTCACCCTGAAGATAGCGTCGCCGGGCCCCCATGTCCAAGATGACGCTGGGAAAAGCAAACGCGCGCTTGACATGAAACCAATAGGTTACCTATAAAAGGAAACTGAAAGGTTTCATGATATGTCAGACCCAGATGTCTTCCGGGCCATAGCTGACCCGACCCGACGCGCGATCATGTCCATGCTGGCAGAGGGCGATTTGCGGGTCTCGGATATTGCCAGCCAGTTCGAGATGAGCCGGCCCGCTGTCTCGAAACACCTCGCCCAACTGGAATCCGCTGACCTCATCCTGGTCGAGCGTCAGGGCAGGGAAGCGATCAACAAGCTCAATCCCGAGGGACTGAAACCCGTCGCGGAATGGCTGACCTTCTTCAGTCAGTTCTGGGACGACAAGCTCGCCAATCTGAAACAGGCTGTGGAGGAATCCGATGACTGACGCCACTCTGACCAAGACCATCTTCATCAATGCGGCGCCGGAGCGCGTCTGGACCTATCTTGTCGAGCCGGAGAAGCTCGCGCGCTGGTTCCATGAATCGGACAAGATATTGGAGGCGGGTCAGGATTACGCCCTGTTGCGTGAGAACAAGGACAAGCCGGATCCGAAACTGTGCTGGGGCAGGGTGCTCGTCTCCGAGCCTCCGCACCGTCTGGTCTATACATTTACGCACGCCTTCCTGAACGGCCATGAAACCGAGGTGGAATGGCGGCTGGAAGCCGCCTTTGGCGGTACGAAAGTGACGCTGGTTCACACCGGCTTCGAGTCTTTCCAAGGCGATGTGTTTGAGATGCTGACAAGCCATGACAAGGGGTGGGACCAGCATTTCAGCCGGCTGCGCATGGTGGCTTCCTGACCGAAACGCTCATGCCCGGTTCAGCTGAGTTTGCTAATCAGGCGGCATGAAACCACTGATCCTGGGCGTTTTGATGGGGTTGGCCGCTCTTGGGGCCGGGCCTGCAGGTGCGCGCGATGCGCAAACTTGCGCGGGCGAGAACGAAGCGGCCTGTATGCTCGATGCGATCTGGGTGGCCGCGACCGTGCTGCCGAAAGAGAAGCAGGCCCGATTGGCCCGGCCTTTCCTTGAGACGGTCTCCTTGAGCGGCGACGCGCATTTGATACGGGACTGGCGTACGCGCCTCGGCGCGCCGGTGGCGCGCAGGTCCAGTGGCATACCCTATGCGCGTCAGAAGGCGGAACTCGCCTTGTCGGCGGGCGATTGGGACGAATTCCTACGTGATGCCCGCGCCGGCGTGAGGCCGTTCAATATCGGCCGGCCGGAAATCATGGCGGAAGGCGCACGGCTCGCTCCGAATGCGGCAATCCGGTCCCGGGTGATGGAGGCCATGTTCGAGCTGGCTGGCCCGCGCCAACAGGCGTCCGGGCTCGACCGGTCCTTCGAACAGGCCGATTTCGGCTACGCCCTGGCGGAATTGTCCATGCAGACCTGCGACCTCGCACAGTTCGACCGGGCCGTGGCGCTGACCGCTGACCCGGACTCCTTGCGCTATGCCCTCTGGCGCCGCCGGATGACTGGCAATGCTGGCGCTCTGGCCGAACGCATCCGCAATGACGCCGACGCAGGCGATACCCATCATGTCCGCACGGCATTGGAGGGCTACGCCCCAATCCTCGAAAGCGGCTATTGCCCCTGAGTGGAACCAAATCATCACTTGTGCGTTGAAAGCACATGGAATTTACCCCAATCGAAGACCTGAAGGCCGAAGTCGAAAGCATGGCTTCGGCCTTTTTCAAAAGCCTGCCAAACCTGACCATCGCCCTGGTGATCCTGGTGGTGACCCTGCTCGCTGGTCGCATCATTCGGGCGGTCGTGTCGGCGGCCATGCAGCGCGCGCATGTCCGCGACGCCCTGGTCACGCTCGCGCGAAACCTGATTTCCATTGCGGCCTGGGTCCTCGGCGTTGCCATAGCCATGACCGTGATCTTCCCCTCGGTATCACCATCTGACATCATCGCGGGCCTCGGCCTGACATCGGTCGCCATCGGCTTTGCGTTCAAAGATGTGTTCGAGAATTTCCTCGCAGGCGTCATTATCCTGGGTCGGGAAAAGCTGCGCATCGGGGACGTGATCGAGTGCGAAGATGTTTATGGCCGCGTGGAAAACATCCTGATCCGGGAAACCCATGTCCGCGAGATAGATGGCGAACTGGTTATCGTGCCGAATTCCTATCTCTTCAAGAATCCCGTGAACATCGAGACCGATCGCGGCCTGAAACGCCAGGAATTGGTCGTGGGGGTCGATTACGACACCGATATGCGTCAGGCGAAGGCCGTGCTGCAGGATGCGCTGGAGTCCTGTGAGACGGTGAAACAATCCGAGACCAAGGATGTCCAATGCGTGTCGTTCGGCGGCTCCTCAATCGATTTCAAATTGCTCTGGTGGTCCGGCAGTCGCCCGGCGGAGCAGCGTGAAACCTATGATGAGGTCGCCTTTGCCGTGAAGGATGCCCTGGACGAAGCGGGCATCACAATCCCTTTCCCGCAATCGACCCTGTCGTTCCGCGAAGAGGCGATGCCGATACCGCTGAAGTCGATCCTGTCGGAAAAACAGGAAGCGGCGAACGAGAACGGCTGATTTTGGGGCGGTTTCCCCCTTGGCGCGGCCAAGACTCCCGCCATAGAATGGGGCCATGAGCGATATTGAATTCCAGGAAGATCCGGACGGCGACCCGCCGGAAGCCATTGTCGGCAGCAAGGAGGTTGGCGCGCTGGCGCACCTCTACCGGGCGGAAGTCTATCGCTCCACGATCTGGCGCCAACGCCTCGACCAGACGACCAATTGGGCCGTGATCTCTACCGGCATCGGCCTGTCGGTTTCTTTTGCCAGTGACCGGGCCTCGCCGTTTCCCATCGTGCTCGTTGGCGCGCTTTGCATCATGTTCCTGATCCTGGAAGCCAGGCGCTACCGGTTCTTCTATGTCTGGCGCTTCCGGGCGCGGGTGCTGGAGATCGCCTTCTATGTGCCTATGCTGCGCGGGGAAGGAGCGCGTATTCCCCTCGACCGGGGCACGGCGCTATCGGATGATTACGAAAAGCCGCAATACCGAATATCCATGCCGCGCGCGATCGGGCGCCGCCTGCGCCGCAATTATGGCTGGATCTTTGCCATTCAGGGCGCAGCCTATTTTGCCAAGATTGCAATCCATCCCACGGATGTCCTGACACTCGGCGAATTTGTCCGCCGCGCGCATATCGGGCCCATTCCGGGGCTGATCTCCATCGTTTTCGGTCTGGCCTTCCACGCGGCCTGGATGACGCTAGCCTGGAAAACCTGGTTCGACGAACGCCAGGACAAGACCAAGATGGCCGACTTCCTGAAAAGCCGCGAAGACGTGAATCGCCGGCCAAAGGCCCAGCCCCTCGGCGACATCACGCAGGACTAGCAATAGGGCTGTTTTAGCCCGCAGGACCGCGGCGGCCTCCGCTGCCGTCGCCGCGACGGGCGAGGAAGGCAAGGCGCTCGAACAGGGCAACGTCCTGTTCGTTCTTCAGCAGCGCGCCATGTAGCGGCGGCGTCAGACGATCCGGGTCATTTTCCTGCAGCGTTTCGAGGTCGATATCCTCGTTCATCAGGAGCTTCAGCCAGTCGAGCAGTTCCGAGGTCGACGGTTTCTTCTTCACACCGGGCAGTTCACGCATGGCGTAGAAGGTCGTCAGCGCGTCCTTGACCAGTTTCTTCTTGATGTCGGGGAAGTGGACGTCGACAATTTCCTGCATCGTCTCTTCGTCCGGGAATTTGATGAAGTGGAAGAAGCAGCGGCGCAGGAAGGCGTCCGGCAATTCCTTCTCATTGTTCGACGTGATGATCACGATCGGGCGCTGCAGGGCCTTCACGGTCTCGTCGGTTTCGTAGACATAGAACTCCATCCGGTCGAGTTCCTGCAGGAGATCGTTCGGGAATTCGATGTCGGCCTTGTCGATCTCGTCGATCAGCAGGATCGGGCGCTTGTCGGCGGTGAACGCCTCCCACAGCTTGCCCTTCTTGATGTAATTCGCCACGTCCTTGGCGCGCTCTTCGCCCATCTGGCCGTCGCGCAGGCGGGAGACCGCATCATATTCGTAGAGACCCTGGCTCGCCTTGGTGGTCGATTTGATGTGCCATTCAATGAGTTCTGCCCCGAGGGCCTTGGCTACCTCGATGGCAAGCACCGTCTTGCCGGTGCCCGGCTCCCCCTTGATCAGGAGCGGCCGCTCCAGAGCTATGGCGGCATTGACGGCCACTTTCAAATCCTCGGTGGCGACGTAATCCTGGGTGCCTTCAAAGCGCATGAACTCTTCCTCATCTGGGTCTTAGCCAACAATAGTGTCGCGAAAGTCAGGAGCAAGCGCTTACGTGGCGAAAGGCATCGCCGCAGTGCAGCACCGAATTCATTTCGGCTCGATGGCCGCCTGTGGTAAAAAGGAATGGCCATGCGCGCCGCCGCAGTGCTTCAAGCTTCAGATGAGCGCCGCGCTGGGTCTGGTTAGGTGGCCCAAACGGGCCGTGACGGACCGGAGCCAATGTAGGCCTTGTGATCCTATGCATATGGGAAACGGGCGCATGGCACA